>CAZSOQ010000107.1:0-17049 GCA_964608495.1 uncultured Armatimonadia bacterium
TGTTTCCTGCTTTTCCTCCCCCAAAAACATATAACCAGGTTACGCTTTTTTACCTAGGTCACGCAGGTTTTCGGCTCTTTTTGACGAGATTTTCGTCATTTCAGGCCTTTGACCCCCGATTCTCACCTCGGCGATGTCTATATATATATGAGAGGACTCGATTCGCGTGACACCCCGAGGGGTACCCCGACTCAGCGCTCACTGACCCCTTTCCGACGGCTCTTCGGACCCGTGGTGACGGCCCTCAATTCCCTTCCCTGCCGTAAGAAGTTTCCCCCCTGCCCCCCCCTTCAAGAAGCACTGATCGCTAGATCAGTGCTGAGTGAAGGGGGGTCTAGAGTCTCTCTTAACGTCTAGACTGGATTCTAGACTCTCTATATATCCCCCTCCCGGCCCCGGGTCCGCGTGTGTCTGCAGGGGTGGCTAGTGCTTGGCGACCGGGAAGCACCCGATCCGCGTGACAGTGCCTCTCGCTCAGGGCACGGGCGGCAGGCCCGCCGCGGCGATGGCGCGGACCTGGAACTGGGTCCCGGTGCTCTCGGGGTGCTTCTCGTCCAACAGCGTGAGGCGCAGGGTGTGCTCGCCCGGGTCCAGCCCGGAGGCGACGACCTGGTAGGGCGTGTAGCCGCCCCAGGTGGCGCCGAACCAGCCCTCGAGGACCACGGGGTCGCGATCGTCCACCTGCGCCCGAACGCGCCCCATCGCGCCCTTGACGCGCCAGAAGATGACGCCGATGGTGCTCCCGCGGACCCTGAACTCGATGACGCTGCCCGGCTTCTCCGTCTGCCATCCCCTGCCGAAGGCCCCCGGCTGCGTCACTTCCCACCCGTCGTTGCGCGTGGGTTCGAGGCTGTCCGCTGTGAGCAGCTCCGTGTGGACGAACTCGTCGGTAAGCAGGGGCGCGGGCAGGGCGGCGATGGGGACGGGAACCGCGTCGCCCAGGCCGGCGCGGACCTGGTCGAGCAGCGCGCCGATCAGCTCCGCGCACACGCGGTGCCCCGCGTCGTTGGGATGCACCTCGTCCGGCGACGTGTCCTCCCAGGTGAGCCGTCCCGCCTCGATCTCGGGCCAGACGGCGTCGCGGTAGCTGACCATGGGCAGGACGTAGTGGGTGCCGATCTTGGTCTGCCACTCCTGGGAGTTCTGGCCGTTCTTGTTCATGGTGAACAGGAGGACGAGGGCCGGCTGTTTGGGGGCGACGAGGAGCTGGCGCACGAGGCCCTCGTAGGTGCGGGCGTGGAACTCGTCGGGCGGGTCGTTGACGCCGAACTCGACGACGACGAAGTCCGGGTTTTTCGCGACGAGGTCTTGGGTGACGCGATGGGAGCCGATGTCGCTGCCCGTGGCGCCGATGCCGGCGTTCACGAAGGACACCTGGGCCTCGGGGAAGGTCTTGCGCCACCAGTCGGCGACGAGGTTGCCGTAGCGATTGCCCTCGGTGCCGGCGGCGGCGCCCGCGGTGATGGACCCGCCGATGACGCCGACGACGATGGGCTTGCCCTCCGCCGCGCGGGCGAAGGCCGCGGCAAGACGCGCCGGATCGCCGCGACTCGTGAGGCCGCGGTCAAGCATCGCCTGGTTGAGCTGCAGGTCGGACATGGCGCAGGTCACCCCGATCAGTATCGGTATCGCGCAGATCAGCGTTCGCTTCATCGCACTCGCACCTCGTGGGTAGGCGTCGGGAGGCCAAAGGTTCCCCATGTTAGCACTTCGCGGCGGGCGAGAGCGAGGTCCGGGCCGCTACATGAACCAGTCGGGCCTGGGCGGCGGCAGGCTCAGGGTGCGGTCGAGCGCGCGGAGCAGCTCGGGCGGCCCGGACAGACCGTCGGTGACGGCCAGCCCCGTGGCGGGCCGGACGCCCAGCCACAGGCGTGTCAGAGCACCGACCGAGGCGGTGAGCGTGGCCAGAGCGGCGTCGAGGCCCGGTCGGGCCGAGGACTCAGCCCCCAGGGTCACCACGTAGTCGCCGCCGGCGCCGTGCCAGCCGTCGTCGTCGCTCAGGTAGCGGGCCAGAGGGTCGTCGAGCCGGAGGCTGAAGCGCAGGTCGTCGCAGGGCAGGTGGGTGAGCGCCAGGCAGCCGGGAAGGTCGCACAGGCGCATCTGCCACCAGGGCACGGCCCGCACGCCCACCGGGAAGGCTCCCCCCTCGCGCACGCGGCGCTGGCGGTGCGGACGCTCGAGCAGGTCGTAGAGCTGGATCCCCGGCGGTTCGGTCATCTTGACGAGGTGCACGTGGTCGCTGAGCGAGTGCAGCAGGGCCATGAGCTCGAGGAACTGCTCCGGCGTCTGGAAGGCCGTCCAGGACTCCTCGTAGATCCCGCCGCCGACGCGGCTGCCGTGGAACCAGAAGTGGTGGGTCAGCTCGCCCTGGGGGCCGTCGAGGTAGCCCAGCCCGAAGCCGTTGTGCTTGGCGTTGACGGCGATGTCTCCCCTGGTGTTCACGGACGGCGTCAGCGAGAGGCTGCCGTGGGCGCGACGGCGAGCCAGTCGGCTGGCATGGACGCTCTCCCAGTCGTCGGCCGTGAGCCGCGACGGCGGGCGGGGCTTGACGTCCACGGTGAGCTGGGCGGGATCGAAGTCCACGCCACAGTCGTAGTTGCCCGTGCCGAAGCCCAAGCGGTTGTAGTAGCCCTGGTCGAACATGCCCAGCCCACAGACAAGGGCGCCCTCGCGCACGCTGTTGGCGATGGCGCGGGCGGTCAGGCGGGCGGCCAGGCCCTGCTGGCGGGCGACGCGGCTTGTGGCCACGGCGTGGATGCAGGAGAAGGGAAGCCGCTCGTCGAGGTACTGCAGGTCGCCCGGCGAGGTGATGACGCAGCACTCGGCCTCGCCGTTGAGCTTGGCGACGATGGTCGGCAGCTCCGCCAGGGCCAGACGGAGCCAATCCTCGGCGCCGGGCTCGTTCCATCCCGCCTCGTCCCAGATGCGCAGCACGGCCTCCAGGTCCCTGTCGGGGTCGTAGGCATGGTAGTCCATGGGCTCTCGCTCTCCTCCTCGGCCGGCGCGGCGGTCGCGGCGCGGGCCGTCAGTCGTGCTCGTCGCGCAGCGACAGGGGACGGTCGAGCGCCATCTGCAGCACGACGCGCCGCCCGCCGCTGAGGCGCAGGATCTCGCCGGCGGTCATCCGGGGCGTGGGCGCGATGTAGATCACCTGGTCGTCGCGCAGGCCCTCGAAGTAGGCCCGGAAATCGTCCGCAGCGGCGTCGTTGAGCTGCACGCCGCGCAGGCCCCTCATCTCCCGCCAGCATGGCAGGTGCTGCGTGTGATGCCCGCACAGATGGATCGTGCCCCCCTCGGGGTAGACGGCGAGTACCGCGGCGTCCAGCGGCGCCAGGTGGGCGGCGTAGGTCTCCGGGCCGACAAGCTGCGTGGAGCAGCCGCAGATGTGGCCGAAGCCGTCCGGGGCGAAGCGGTTGCACGAGCAGTAGAAGCGGTACCTGCCCTCGGGGAGGGTGGCGCGGACGAGGTCGTGCAGGCCGCGGATGGCGTCGGTGATGATGCGCAGGCCGCGCAGCTCGGGCTCGCCGGGCCGGGTCAGCTCCACGAGGGCCTGCTGGCCGAGGATGTTGACGGCGATGTTCAGGGGCGATGCGAGGACGGGGCCGCAAAGGGCGATGGGCTCGGGGAGGGCCTCGGCGAGGCGGAGCATAGCGTCCAGCGTCCACCGGACGAGAGGCGAGGAGGTGAAGTCAACCGGCCGGAGGTCGGCGAGACCGCCGGGCAGGGGGTCGCTCCAGAAGTTGCCGTCGTAGGGATAGACGCGGGCGCCGAAGAGGCTGTCCACGAAGTGCACGCCCAGAGGCCAGAAGTCCACGACCAGGGGGTAGAAGGTGACCTCATCGGCCGCGCGGGCGAGACGGTCGGGCAGGGAGCCGAGGACCTGCGACAGGCAGCGGTCCAGGTCCTCATCGCTGGCCTGGACGAAGAAGGGCTCCCAAAGGCCGCAGATGGCGAAGGCGTTGGCAGGCCGGGCACCGGCGAAGAGGACATCCAGCCCGGCGCGGTGGGCGGCCTGGACCTGGACCGCGGGGCCGAGCAAGGTGTCCCAGGACTGGCTCATGTCGCGTGCGACCTCACGGCTGCAGGACGAGGATACCCCACAGGTCGAGCTCCGGGATCGTGAGCCTGATGAGCTCGCCGTCGGCCTGGAGCCGGACAGGAAGGGGCGTGCTCGCACCGGGGTCGGCGGGGTCCAGCCCGGTGGGCGCGGGGTACAGGGCCGCCCCGGTGAACTCGCGCCCCCCGAAGAGGGATCGGCGGACGGCGACGGTGAATGGCCCCAGCTTGCGCACGGCGTCGCGGGCGGCGTCGTAGTTGCGGTTGAGCAGGTGCAGGAGGGCCGGGGCGTCGGGGCGTCCGGGCACGACGCGGGCCTCGGCGATCACGCCCTCGGCCCCCTCGAAGGTGATGGGCGGCGGGAGGCAGTCGAAGAAGGCCGCCTCGTCGGCGAGCTTGCCGCCGGCCCACTGGAAGAGCTTGCCGGCGGCGGCCAGGTCGTCCAGGACCTGCTTCTGCGGGCCGTCGAGGGCGGTGGGCGTGGGCAGCAGGACGGCCCGGTATCCCGCCAGATCGTCGGCGGTCAGGGTCTCGTCGAGCCAGTCATCGCCGGCGGCGACCAGGTCGAAGGGGATGCTGCGCTCGGCGAGCCAGGAGGTGGCCTGAGCGGCTCCGCGCCGCCCCAGCCGGAAGTCCGGGTTGCTGTAGACCAGGGCCACGGCGGCGGCGGTCTCATAGTCGTCGAAGAGCGGTGCCCGGGCGCGGACGAAGCGGTAGAGGTGGGCGTAATCCTCGGGCTTGCTTGTGTACCAGTGGGACAGCTTCTCCTGGTTGAAGCACCACTGGTAGTGGGGCGCCATCAGGAAGTGGCCGAAGGCGTAGGCCTGGGCGACCCACGTGCGCACCAGGCCCACCAGATTCTGCTCCTTCACCAGCGCCCAGTCGGGGCCGGAGGCAGTGGCGGCGACGGACTTGCCGAGCATGTCCCCGATCTTGAGGGTGAAGAGGGGGGCCGTGGAGCAGGCGTGGGTCTCGGCGCCGTGAGGCACCTCGCAGGAGAAGTAGTCCATCAACTGCGCGAAGAGCAGGTTCTCCGCCGACCCGGGGTTGCAGTTGCACGCGAAGGGGATCCTCCGGCCGCGGAGCTCCCAGGCGTAGTCGCGCAGCTCGCGCACCAAGTCGCGCGACGTCAGCAGGTGGAACTCGCTGAACTCGGCGTAGAGGGGGGCCTTGCCCCTGGCCTTTCGGTACTGCTCGGGGCTGACGCCGCGGGCGGCAAGGAACTGGTCGTAGCGGAAGGCGTCCAGGTCCTCGATGCCCAGCTCACGCAGTCTCTCGGGCGCAAGCTTCACGCGCAGGTACTCGCGGAACCTGGCCTGGCAGGAGTCGCAGAAGCCGCCACAGCGGTTGCTCAGGGCGATGGCCGAAGTGCCGCGGTAGTCGTCGAAGTGAAGGGCGTCGGGCTCGCCGAGCATCGCCAGTCGGACGCGGGAGCGCAGAAACTCTGCATAGCGCGGGTTGTTGGCGCAGCCCCAGTAGTAGGGATACTCCTTCTTCAGGTCTACCCAGTCGCGGACCTTGGTGGGCTGGCCGGCGATGTCGCGGCAGATGCCGTCCATGTACTGCTCGTCGAAGGCCATGAAGGCACGCAGCTCGGTGCGAAAACCGACGCTGGCGGAGACGCGGATGCCCAGCGCGTGCATCTGGTCGCGGGACTCGCGGTACTTGGCCAGGGCCTCCTCGGAGTCGTTGGCGGGCTTGCCGCCCCAGGCCTGCCAGGTGATGCCATAGACCCGGGCGATCTCCTCCGAGGGCCGGTACATGGAGACCACGTCCGAGAGCCTGAGGACGCGATCGCCAGCGTGGGTAGTGGCGCAGGCAAGGGCCCCGAGCAGGGCGAGCAGCCAGAAGCTGAGGGCCATGCGTGATCCCTCCCGGCAGGATACCCGTCGGCGTGGGGGCCGACGCCCCGGGCCGCGGGGCCGTTGCGGCGGCGCGATGGGCGCCCGGCTGTGACCGACGCCTCGGCCGCGAGCAGTCTAGAGCTCGACGAGGGTGACGCCGCTGCCGCCCTCGCTCATGGGCGCCAGCTCATAGCGCCGCACGGAGGACTGGCGGCTGAGCCACTCGTGCACGCCCTGGCGCAGGGCCCCCGTGCCCTTCCCGTGGACGATCCTCACCTGCCGATGGCCCGCCAGCAGCGCGTCGTCCAGGAACTTCTCCAGCTCGTGAAGGGCCTCCTCCACCGTCATGCCCAGCAGGTGAATCTCGGTGGGCGCGGTGAGCTGCTTGCGCGAGCGCATGCGTCTGGCCAGGGCCTCGGCCTCGGCCGACACGCCGCTCTCGGTGAGGGGCTGGAGGTCGGCGGCGGCCAGCTCGAGGCGCAGCTTGCCCACGCGCACCACGGCCGTGCCGTCGGCGTCCACCCTCTCGACCGTGCCCTTGTCCTCGGCCAGGGGCACGTAGACCTGGGCGCCGGGCCTGAGCGCCGCCGGCGCCGGCGCCGGCGTGGCGTCGTCCTGGGCGGCCGGAGCGGGCGCCTGCTCGGGCGCGGCGGCGAGGTCGGCCTGCTCCGCCTCGATCTCGCGACGCATCTGAGCGAGGCGGTCGCGGAGCTGCTGGGTGACCTTGGACTGGCCGGGTTGGCGCTGCAGCTCGGCGATGATGGCGCGGGCTTCCTCCTCGGCCTGGGCCACGATGCGGCGGGCACGCTCGTACCCGCGCTGGGCGAGCTGGCGGCGCTCCTCCTCGAGCTTGGCCACCTCGCGCTCGCGGCGGCGGCGCAGGCCGTCGAGCTCGGTCTGGAGCTCCTCGGCCTCCTGGCGCTCGCGGTCGAGCTCGCGGCGGCTCTCGTCGAGGCGTTCGAGGACGGCCTCGACGTCGCGGTCGCGACTGGTGAGCAGCGACCGGGCGGCCCTGGTGATGCGGCGGGCCAGGCCCAGGCGCTGGGCGATCTCGAGGGCGTTGCTGGCGCCGGCGTGGCCGATGAGCAGGCGGTAGGTGGGCGCCAGGGTGCGCAGGTCGAACTCGACGGAGGCGTTCTCCATGCCCTCGCGCTGGTAGGCGAAGGTCTTCAGAGCGTTGAAGTGGGTCGTGGCGACGGTGCGGCAGCCGCCGGAGTGAAGCTCGTCGAGGACGGCGCGGGCGAGGACCGAGCCCTCCTCGGGGTCGGTGCCGGCGCCCACCTCGTCGAGAAGGATGAGGGCGTTGACGGGGCCGTCGGACTCGCGGCGGCGCGAGGCGACGATGTTGGTGATGCGCACGATCTGGGTCATGTGGCTGGAGAAGGTGGATAGGGACTGCTCGATGCTCTGCTCGTCGCCGATGTCGGCGAAGACCCAATCGAAGACGCTCACCTGACTGGTGGGGCCGGCGGGAAGGTGAAGGCCGGCCTGGGCCATGAGGACGAGGAGGCCGAGGGTCTTGAGGGCGACGGTCTTGCCGCCGGTGTTGGGCCCCGTGATGATGAGCGTGGTGAAGTCGCGGCCTATCCACAGGTCGTTGGCGACCACGTCGGCGCCGAGGAGGGGATGGCGGGCGGAACGCAGCTCGACGTAGCCGTCGGTGCGCAGGGCCGGCATGTTGGCCGAGAGACGCGCGGCCAGGCGGGCCTTGGCCGCCGCGAGGTCGAGGACCGCGGCCGTGCCCAGGTCGCGGCGGATCTGGGCGGCTCGCGCGGCCACGCGCGCGGTGAGCTCGGCCAGGATCCGCTCGATCTCCTGGCGGATGCCGATCTGGGTCTCGCGCGCGCGGTTGCCCAGGTCCACGGTCTCGGCGGGCTCCATGAACACGGTGACGCCGCTGTCGGAGCGGTCGTGGAGGATGCCCTTGAGGCGGGACTGCTGGCTGCTCTGGACGGCCAGGCACCAGCGGCCGGAGCGCTGGACGATGACGGGGTCCTGGATGACGCCGCGCTCCTGCTCGCGGCGCAGGATGGCCTCGAGACGGGAGCGCAACTGCTCCTCGAGGCGGCGGAGGTCGCGGCTGAGGCGGGTGAGGTCGGGCGAGGCGTCGGGTCTAACCTCGGCGTCGTCGCTGATGGCGCCTCGAATCGCCTCGACGACGTCGTCGTACTCGCCGAGGCGCTGGGCGAGGGCCCACAGGCGCGGGGCGAGGTCGCGGCCCTGGTCGTAGTAGGTGTGCAGGCGGCCCAGGGCCGAGCAGGCGTCGGCCACGGCGAGGAGCTCGGACTCCTCGAGGCCGGAGACCGTGCGGGTGCGAAGGAGCACCTCGCGCAGGTCCGTGAGGCCGCCGAAAGGCGGGTCGCGCCGCTCGGCGGCGAGACGGCGGGCCTGCTCGGTCTCCTCGAGCCGGCGCTCGATCCACTGGGGGTCCTGGGACGGACGCACGCGCAGGCAGCGCTCGCGGCCGAGGGTGGTCGAGGCCTCGGCGGCCAGCAGGTCGAGCACCTTGGGGAACTCGAGGACTCTCAGGGTGTGCGCGTCCATCAGAAGCTACCTCGCCAGGGTCAATCTTGCCAGACCGAGGCGGCTTGAGGCAACAGTGTCGCTGTGTGCGCGGGGCCCCAGGGCCGGGGAAAGGGCGGGGGCTAGAGGTCCAGCCTCTCCTGGTGTAGGGAGATGGCGTGCTGCAAGTAGCGGCGGACGGCGACCTGCTCGTGGGCCCGCGGCTCGCGGGCGACGTCGTCAGCGTGGGCGGACTCCTGACCGCACAGGGCGCGCAGGCAGTCCTCGACGCTGAAGGCCATGGCCTCGAGGTCATAGCCGCCCTCGAGGATGAGCACGAGGCGGGACTTGCACAGGTCCCGGGCGGCGTCGGCGAGGGCGGAGGCCATGGCGTGGAAGGCGGGGATGGTGAGCAGCATCTCGCCGAGGGGATCGGTGTGGTGGGCGTCGAAGCCGGCCGAGACGAGGATGAGCTCGGGCTTGTAAGCGTAGAGGGCTGGCACGAGGATGTGGTCGAAGGCGGCCAGGTAGTCGCGGTGCGCGGCCCCGCCGGGCAGGGGGACGTTGATGGTCTTGCCGAAGCCCGCGTCTACGCCCACCTCGTCCACGGTGCCGGTGCCGGGGTAGAAGATGCCGCCTCCGCCGGCGTGGTAGGCCTGGTGGATGGAGAAGTAGAGGACGTCACCGCGGTGGTAGAACATCTCCTGGGTGCCGTTGCCGTGGTGGAGGTCCCAGTCAACGATGGCGATGCGGTGAGCGCCGTCGCGAAGGACGGCCTCGGCGGCGAAGGCGATGTTGTTGAAGAAGCAGAAGCCCATGCCGCGGCTGGGGAGGGCGTGATGGCCGGGCGGACGGACGAGGCACAGGGCGGCGTCGAGGCGGCCGCTCATCACCATGCGTGCCGCGGCCATGGAGGCGCCGACGGCCATGGTGGCGGCCTGGTAGGTCTCCGGCGTGGCAACCGTGTCCAGGTCCAGGTAGCCGCCTCCCTGCTGGGAGATGAGCCTCACCTCTTCGCGGTAGCCCGGGTCGTGCAGCCAGGCTATCTCCTCGTCGGAGGCGACGCTCACCGGGACCCGCGCAAGCTCACGCACCCAGCCGGTTTCCTCGAGCCGGCGCATGATCGCGCGCAGGCGCTGATGGTTTTCGATATGCCCTTCGACGCCGTGGAGCAGGAAAGCGTCGTGGTACGCAAGCCCCAGCCTGGGTGCCATAGCAACAACCGGTGCCGGCGGTGTACAGTAACCCGAGGCATTTTAGCACTAGCTTCGGGAGGAGATAAGGCATGAGTCGGGCGTGTGGCGGCTCGGGGACTCTTGGGCTGATCGGGCTGGTCGTGGCTGGCGCCGTGCTTGTGGCGGCGGGCAGGGCGAGCCAGGCCCAGGGCGAGGGCGAGGACGGTAGCCCGCGCCGGGCCGGACGGGTGGTGGAGGAGGTGCCCCAGACCTGGACGGTGGAGATGGGCGGCACGGTGGATGGCACCATGACGCGGACCCCTGTCGGTTACTCGTGGTGGCGGCAGGGACCGCAGCCGATGGAGTACGTGCGGATGGAGAACGTGGGGGAGCGGCCGGTGGCCAACCCGTGGCTCGTCGTGAAGGGCAAGAGGAACTGGCGACGGATTGAGGACGTGGTGGCGGAGGTGGTGCGGCCGGAGATGTCGGAGCGCGAGAAGGCGCTGCGGCTGTGGTGGTTCCAGGTGAACCACCGGTTCCACGCTTTCACCGATGACAACGAGAACAACGACGAGATCAAGGTGCTGAACGTCTACGGCTACACGCTGTGCGGGAACGACGCGGAGGTGCTGGGACATCTGTTCCAGGCGGCGGGGCTGAGGGTGCGGCCGGGCCACCCGACGGGCCACTGCACCACCGAGGTGTTCTGGGACGGGCGATGGCATCTGCTGGACGGCGACGAGAACATCATCGCGCTGCTGCGCGACAACCACACCATCGCGTCGGAAGAGGACATCGTTCGCGACCACGACCTGATGAAGCGGACGCACACCTATGGGATCCTGTCGAACGACGACCGCTTCCGGGACGAGTTCTCGGCGTCGCTGTGCACCTACGAGGGCGAGCGCAAGGAGGGACGGGGCTTCCACACCAGGCACACGATGGACTTCATGCTGCTGCCCGGCGAGGCGCTGGTCTGGCGGTGGCAGAGTCGCGGCAAGTACCACGGAGTGGCGGATCTGCCCGGGGGCTGGGGCCAGGGGGCGCTGGATCGCGTGGCCAACGGGGAGATGATCTACCGGCCGGACCTGCGGGCGGCCTACGTCGCGGAGGCCGTCGCGGCGCGGGAAGGCTGCGTCGTGGGCGAGGAGGACCCGGGCAAGCCGGCGATCCACCTGCTGCCCGAGGCGAGCGAGGGGCACGTGGACTTTGCGCTGCGATCGCCCTACCCGCTGGTGGGTGGGGACTTCCGGGCGAGCGCGGCGGGCGAGGGGAAGGTGAAGGCGTCGCTGGTGCTGGGGGAGCAGGAGCACGTGATAGCCGAGGGGCCGGTGACCGGGACCGGGGGCATCAGCGGCGACCTGGACCGGTTCCTGCCGCGAGACGGGGCGGCGCGGCACGAGGCGACGCTGCGGCTGTGGCTGAGCGGGAAGGCGGGAGTGGAGAGCTTCTCGCTGCGATTCGACCTGCAGATGGCGCCGCTGTCGCTGCCGGAGCTGGAGCTGGGGCAGAACGAGGTGCGGTACGTGGACGACAGCGGCGAGCGGCGGGTGCGGGTGACCTTCGCCTGGAGGGAGCTGGACTATACGCGGCCGCCGAAGGCGCCGGCGACGGCGGTGTTTCCCGAGGACGGGGGCCAGGCGCAGGGCACGAAGCTAGGCCTGCGTTGGGCGGAGGCCGTGGACCCGGACGGGGACGAAATCGCGGACTACTGGCTCGAGCTGTCCGAGCGCGAGGACATGGCCTGGCCGCTGTCACCGAACTTCCGCAAGCTGATCAGCAACACCGCGGACGCGGGCAAGGCGCAGTATACGCTGCCCTACGAGGGCCTACTGGCACCCGACACGACCTACTACTGGCGGGTGCGGGCCAGGGACGCGCGGGGGGTGTGGGGGCCGTGGAGCCGGCCGTGGCGGTTCTCGTGCCGGGCGCCGGCACCGCCGGAAGAGCTGGAGGCCGTGGCGGATCAGGCCCGGGGGGAGGTGCGGATTCGCTGGCGGGCGGCTGAGGCGGGAACGCGGCCGGTGAAGTACCGCGTGTACGGCAGCGATGAGCAGGGCTTCACGGTGTCGGAGGAGCCCTACGAGGTGATGTGGACGAACCTGCGGTCGCCGAACCGGAAGGAGATGCCCGCGAGCCTGCTGGGCGAGACGGACGGAAGGGAGATGCTCGTGGTGGGGCCGGGGCTGGAGGCGAGCGCGGCGAACCGAGCCTTCTACCGGGTCGTGGCGGTGGACGCGGACGGGGTGCGCAGCGGGCCGAGCGACTACGTGGCCCTGCCGCGGCCCTTCATCTACAGCAGTCCGGGCGTGGTGGCCGTGGCGGGCCGCGAACATCGGTACGAGGCGCGGTCGCTGTACTCGCTGGGGGACCTGCGCTGCCACAGCATTACCAAGCCCGACGGCACCCTGAGCTGCTACAACGCGGATTTCTGGGACGTGGAGAAGGTGCGCTGGAGCAGGGCCGCCGGCCCGGACTGGCTGTCCGTGGACGCCGAGACGGGGCTGGTGTCGGGGGTGCCGCCGGCCGGCTTCGACGGCGCCGAGGTGGTCATCACGGCGGAGATCGAGGGGCGCGGCAAGGCCGAGCAGCGATTCCGGATCGCGCGGCAGGACTAGCGCGAGAGGACCGGAAGTCAGGCCCCGCAACGAGGGACCGCAGCGAAGGAGGCCGAGGCCCATGATCCTGGCGACGTCGGCGATGCTTCTGGCGACGGCATGGACGGCCGTGGCAGGCCCGGTGACGGCGGTGGACCTGGCGGGCCTGGACGAGCCGACCCGGCTGCTGGCCGCCAGCGCGCAGGCCCTGCTCAACAGCGACGGGCCACGGGCCTTCCTGCTGTGGGACGGGAACTGCGAGCGGTGGCTGGAGTGGGACCGGGCGCGCTTCGGGCTGGACGTGCGACGGGGCGGCCTGGCGGACCTGGTGAAGGCGGCGGCCAAGGCCGGGGGCTACGTGCTGTGGGACCCGGACTTCCAGGACACGGCCCTGGTGGGGTGTACCATCGCGGGGGCCGAGGGCTTGCTGCTGGCGACGAGCGATCACGAGACGGCCCTGCAGGGGTTGGGCCTCAAGTGCGCCCACGACCTGCGGACTCGCTTCGCGGGGCAGACACGCGCCCAAATCTACCGTTGGCTCTTCGAGAACTACCGCGACCGCTGCAACCGGTCGTACCTGCACAACAGCACCGTGCGCTCGCGGCTCGAGCTGGACGTGACGGAGTACGTGGGCGAGGGCGGCCTGCGCCTGCGCTTCGAGGACGAGACCAAGGAGGACGGGCTGGGGGCGAAGCTGCGCGGTCTGACGGTGAGGGTGGACGGCGAGGTGGTGGCGGACTTCCGGGTCTTCACGGACGCGGAGAAGCCGTACCTGATAGACGCCGACGGGTCGTGGCCGGACCACGAGAACGACCGCATCGCCGACCGCGACCAGCACTTCACCTACGAGCTTCGCGTGCCCGAGGGGGCGCGGGTCACGGCCGCGGTGATGGTCACGAACGGGTACCTGGTGAAGGCGGCCGGCCTGGGGAGCGAGGATTACCGGGAGGTGGCCCGACCTCGGAGCCGCGCCAATGATCCCGGCCTGCAGACCCCCAGCTTCGATATCGCCATGGCCCTGAAGTGCCTGTCGGTGAACCTGTCAGCCGATCCGCGGGACGAGGACGAGTACGCGGTGCGGGACGAGATCCAGAAGTGGCTCGAGCCGCCGGCCTGCCTGCTGGGCTGGCACACGGAGCGGGACGGCGAGGGGCGGTACGTGGCGGACGCGTCGGACCACGGGCACTTCGTGATCTGCACGGGCGCGCCGAACCTGTCTTTCCACCGGCACCTGCGGCCGGAGGAGCCGGCGCGGCCGAGGCTGGCGGCGCCGCCGGCGCTGGACCCGAGCAGGGTCTACGTGAGCTTCACCCTGTCCGACGGAGACGCGCTGTGGTGCGACTACTGCTTCCAGGGGGACAACTGGCTGAGCGAGCGGCGCGGCCGGGTGCCCTTCGGGTGGGAGCTTCAGCCGCTGCTGAAGGACCTGGCGCCCGACATCCTGGCCTACTACGTGGAGGGAGCGACGGACGCGGACTGTCTGGTGGGGGCCTTCGCGGCGGGCTACAACCACCCCAACCGCATGTCCGAGGCCGACCTGGAGCGGTACCTGGGCTACGCGCACGGGGTGTTGGCAGACACGGGCTTCCGCCTGTGCACCGTGCTGTGCGACCGGACGGCGCTGCGGGAGCTGGCCCAGCGGTTCGACGCCCGGCTGGGGGATCTCATCATCGGTGAGGAGGAGGGGTACGGGGGCATGGAGGGCCCGGACCTGGTGCTGCCGCGGTTGCTGTGGCTGAGGGCACGGCTGCCGCGCCAGGGCCGCATGCAGGCCGAGCAGCTCATCGAGGACATCGAGGCGCTGGCGAAGCGGAGCCCGCAACGTCCCCTGTTCCTGCCGGGGCATCTGCACCTGCCGCTGGCGGGGCACCTCGAGACGGTGGGCCGCGTCATGCGGGAACTGGACAGCACGCGCTTCGAGGTGGTGCGGCCCGACGAGCTCTTCCAGCTTGCGCGGCAGTGGTACGACGAGCACCCGATCGTGACGCTGCCGGAGGAGCTGGTGGTCGCGGAGGGCCTGGAGCAGAGCCTGCGGGCGGCCGTGGACAACACGACGGGGCGCGAGCTGACCATCAGCTTCGACGCGCCGGGGCTGAGGGACCGACCCGTGGAGGCGAAGGTGGGCGCGCGATCGGAGCAGGCGGTGCTGCTGCGGTGGGATCGGGTGGAGGGCGACGCGATCGAGCTGCGCGTGAGCTACGCGCGGCAGGCTGAGACGCACAGGCTTGTGGTGCGCCGCCTGGAGCTGCCGGCGAGGGTCGTGGAGGGCGCGACGCGCGCCGAGGTCGTGCGGATCCTGGACGCCGTGGACATGAACCACCGGTTCGGGCAGGCGGAGAGCCTGCCGGGCACGTGGGCCCCCCGGGCCTTCGTGGCCCGGGCCCGACCGGGCGAGGCGCAGGAGGGCCACATCGTCTTCGGCGGGTACGAGGCGCTGGACCCGGGGCGGTACCTGGTGATCTATCGGCTGCAGTCGCTCGCGGCGGGGCGCGGGCTGGTGGCGCGGCTCGACGTCGCGTCGGGCTATGGGAAGACAATAGCGGCGGCGCGGGAGCTCGGGGCGCAGGACCTGCCCGTGGGCCGGTGGACCGCGGTGCCGCTGGGCTTCAGCGCCGACGGGGTCCTGGAGGCGAGCGAGTGCCGCGTGGAGTGGCTGGGCGGCGGGCCGCTGGCCGTGGACCGCATCTACGTGCTGCGGCTGGAGTAGGCGGGCGCGCACGCCGGGACGGGCAGGGACATGCCAATCGCCCTAACCTGCATAGCTCACAGGTGCGCGGGGGAGGCCCCTCTTTCAAACGCCAAGAGGGGCCTCCCCCGCACCCCCTCCACCAGAAAGCTCTGTCGCCGCTTGGCTTGCCGACTTCGTCGGCTGCACCAAGCGGCTCCCTGGTGTCAGTCTGGGACGAGCACGAGGGTTGCCGGTTTCAGCGATACCGGACTCATGAGTAGTCGGAGCTAAGTGCATTGCAGTAAGGACACAGACCAGCATCGGGACAAGGTAAGGTCTGTGACTGCAAGCAGCCTGGGGCTCTGCCCGGAGAAGCTTAGCTTCTCTCGCCCCTGACCCCATCATCCGCGTAGCTACTTAGCTTGGAGGACTGCCGGATGAGCCAGCAGACGGAGTACGACGTCATCGTGGCAGGCGGAGGGACGGCGGGCAGTCTGGCGGCCGTGGCCGCGGCGCGCGAGGGCGCGCGGACACTGTGCGTCGAGCAGTTCGGCGCGCTGGGCGGGACCACCAGCTTCGGGCTGGTCACGCCGATGATGGGCCATGGGCTGGGGAAGCGCCGGCTGGTGCGTGGGCTGTGTGACGAGGTAGGCCGGCGACTCGAGGCGTATCCGGGCGGCGATGCGGTGTACCACAACCCGGAGGCCCTGAAGTACGTGCTGGAGGACATGGCGGTGGAGGCGGGGGTGAAGCTGCTGTACTACACGATGGTCACGGGGGCGGCGGTGGAGGCCGGGGCCCTGACGGCTGTGGAGGTGCACAACAAGTCCGGGCGGGGCGAGGTCCGTGCGAAGGCCTTCGTGGACGCGACGGGTGACGCCGATCTGGCCGTGCTGGCGGGCTGTCCGTACCAGTCCGGGCGCCCCGAGGACGGGCTGAACCAGTCGGCCTCGCTGCGGTTTGTGGTCGGGGGCGTGGACCTGGAGGCGCTGGCGCAGTGGCT
This sequence comes from uncultured Armatimonadia bacterium, assembly GCA_964608495.1. Lineage (GTDB taxonomy): Bacteria > Armatimonadota > Zipacnadia > Zipacnadales > FEN-943 > JAKORR01. The sequence goes on from CAZSOQ010000107.1 coordinate 15,846, forward strand.
GCGCGACCACGACCGCGAGGCCCAGCCGCCAAGATTCGGGTTCGGCTTCGCGCGGGGGTATAACGCGCCGCCGTGGATGGAGGAGATGCTGGACCAGGCGGCGGCGGAGGGCGTGTTCTCGGACCAGGAGGGAGGCTATATCCAGTTCTTCAGCATGCCGGGGCGGCCGGGGGAGCTGTTCTTCAACTGCCCGCGGATCATGAGGGTGAACTGCGCGCGGGCCGAGGATCTGACGCGGGCGCAGGTCGAGGGGCGGCGGCTGATACCGGGGATCGTCGAGTTCTGCCGGAGGTACATGGTGGGCTTCGAGCAGGCGTACATCGCCTGGACCGCGCCGATGGTGGGGGTGCGCGAGACGCGGCGCATCCTGGGCGAGTACGTGTTCAGCGCGGATGATGTGCTCAGCGGGGCGAAGTTCGAGGACGCGGCGGCGCGGTCGGCCTACCCGATAGACGTGCACTACCCCGACAGGGCCGGGGTGAGCATCAAGCACCCGCCGCAGGGTGACTACTACGAGATACCGTACCGGTGCCTGGTGCCGGTGCGACCCGATGGGCTGCTGGTGGCGGGGCGCTGCATCTCGGCGACCTTCGAGGGGCAGTCGGCGATGCGGGTGGTCGGGCCGGTGCGAGCGCTGGGGCAGGGAGCGGGGATTGCCGCCGCGCGGGCGGCCCTGACGGGCGTGTCACCCAGGCGGCTGGACGCGGCGGCTCTGCGCGCACGCTTGGAGGAGCTTGGGGTGCTGGGCGACGCCGAGTAGCCGCACGAGACCCTGCGTCGCACGTGGCGGTGGCTATTCGAGGTGCTCGAAAGAGCCACCACAGCTCGGGCAGGCCTTGCCGCCACCTCGGCGGTCCGGGGCGTGGAGCAGAAGACACTCCATGCAGTAGACGCGGCCGCACTTGGTACACCGGAAGCCCCTTCGGTCCTCGATGCGCAAGAGAGCCGCCTGCTGCTCTTCCTTCTGGCGCTGGAGGCGGTCGGAGGCGTCGAGCGCGCCACCCACCATGGTGAACCCGCCCATTCGGGCCTTGACATCGCCGGTTTCCGGGTCCACCACGAGTCCGGCCGCCCTGCACGCCTCCTGGAACGCAGACGTCGTAAGCGTCTCTCTCGAGCAACGGTAGCAGACCGTCCCAGGCCTGGGTGGGCGGGACGCGGCGGCGGGCTGGCGGGTGCTCGTTGACTCCTGGGGCTGCAACCC
>CAZSOQ010000108.1:0-8789 GCA_964608495.1 uncultured Armatimonadia bacterium
GTGCATGCCCCCCCCACGGCCCCGGCAGTAACCCTCCTCCTTCCCCAGCAGCTCGGCCATGGTGCGGTTGAGGTGCACCTGGATAGCCCTCTCCAGGAGGTCCGGGTCGTCCGGCGAAGCGTCCCAGCCGATCCCCCCAATGAACCTGACGAGCTCTTCAGGCCCCTGGGGCAGCAGGGCGAAGTAGCCCTTCGCAATCGAGTGACCGTGGCCGCGGTGGGTGCTCGTGATGTAGTCAGTGGGACGGATGGCCGAGATGGCGCCGCCGGCCACGGCCTCCTGGCCTATCGAGAGGTGGGTGGCACCAACGAACTTGAAGCCCGGCAGCGGCTTGAACCGCCCCTGCTTGAGCTGCACGACCATCTCCTCGAAGGCGCGGACGTAGAGGATCGCCTGGTACAGGTGCATCGCGTCGTCGCGCGTCAGGCCGCTCTGCATGGCCTGCTGCAGGTTCCCCTGCCAGCGGAAGAGCGGGATGGAGCCAAGATCCATCGCTCCGGGCTCGAACACCGGGCAAACGTTAACGTCTCTGGGCACTCAGTATCACCTTCCAGCAACTCTCTGGTCTCAGGATCGGCCGGGACCGGCCGCCGTCACCTCTCGCAGTCGGATGATCCCATCGGCGCGGGACCCTGTCGGGAACCAAAGCCTAAGGCGGCGCGTGGTAACGGCCGCAAAGGGCACTCGCACTGTCACAGCATCGGGTTCGGCTGAGGCCAGTGGTCGCCATTCGCCTTCCAGGCGGGCCTGAATCTCGACCTCGCGAGGTACGTAGCTGATCTCCGTGCCCTGGCCGTTCGGCGGCCAGAAGTACAGAGTCACCGCGCTCAGGGTGGTCGGGCGCGGGAACTGCAACTCCAGCCAATGGGGACCCTGGGCCTCGTCCGACACCCACCGGCTATCCGAGCCGACCGCCACAAGGCCGTCAATCGCCCCTTCGGCGCTATCAGGATAGCCGGGGTGGTACGAGTCGGCAAGGGCCACCGTGCCGTTAGCCCGCAGGGCCGGGTTGTCCTCAACGCGCTGCCAGGCTTGCGGCAGGGCTCCGGCCCTCTCGAGCTGCGCCCTCACCTCGCGCCCATCAAGCCGGCGTGGCGACACCCCTCGCAGGTGGCACAGAGCGGCGGCCGTCCCAGCCGCCTCTCCCAGAGCCATCGTCGTCCCCATCACCCGCAGGCTACCGTGCGCCACATGGTCGGCCGAGATGGGCCGCCCCGCCACCAGCAGGCCTTCCACGTCCCTGGGCACCAGACAGCGATAGGGGATCTCATAGGGCGCCCGCAGGCGGGCTCCGGCCGCGTCGCCCGTGCCATCGGCGGCGTGGATGTCCACGGGGTAGAAGCCGCGCGCGATGCCGTCCTCGAAGCCGGCCGCTCCCAGTACGTCGCGTGCCGTCAGCACGTACTCGCCCACCACGCGCCGACTCTCGCGCACGCCCACGTAGCTCGCGCTGCTCACCAGATAGCACTCCTCGCAGCCGGGCACGTATCGCCGGAAGAACTCCACGAGCTGCCAGGCCACCTCGAAGGCCTGCACGTGCGCATAGGTCAGGTCGGCGGGATTCAGCGGGTCCACGGCGCCGACATTCACGCAGTTCACGTTGATCACGCCGTGGGGGCCCGAGATGACCTTCTCGCAGTAGGCCCCGCCGGCGAAGCGGAGACTGAAGTTGCCCTCGGCCTTCGCGACGTCCACGTAAGGCTGGGTGCTGCCGCCCCGAGGGGCCCCGGGGAACTGGTCGGTGTCCACGTTGCCGAGGAGGAACATCAGCGTCATCGTCTGGGTGAGCTCGTCGCGCCCGCGCCCGATCTGGAAGGGAGCGCCCGCTCGTGCAGCGATGTCCGCGTCGCCGGTGCAGTCAACCACGATGGCCGCCCGCAGCGCCTGGAAGCCCGCCTTGCTGTGCACAGTCAGTCCGGTGATTCGCCGCCCGTCCATGAGGGGAGCCACCGCCGTCGTGTACAACAGCAGCCGGGCTCCCGAGTCCTTGAGCATCGCCAGCAGTACAGCCTTCATCACCTCGGGATGGCGCTGCTGGTCCGGGCCGCCACGCTCGTCGAGAGCTGCGAGGAACTCGCTCACCAGCCCACCGGCCAGTTCGGGACGCACGGCCGGGGGGACGTACCCGCTTGTGGCCATGCCGCCCACCGCGCCGGACTGCTCCACCAGGACTACCCGGGCTCCCTGCCGCGCCGCAGCCACGGCAGCAGCCACGCCGGCCAGGCCTCCTCCGGCCACCAGCACGTCGGTCTCCGCCACCACGGGCACCTTCATGCCGGACCAGCGGAGGCAGCCCAGCTCGCCAAGCTTGGGCGCGATGGCCGCGGCCGGGCCGAGAGCCCGCTCGCGGGGTTCCACAGGAGGAAGGCCGGGAGCGGGCCCGTCCCAGTCCACGACGATGCGGTCCACGAGGATCTCGGTCAGCCGCCCCGCCTGACCGGCGGACGGCCGCAAGACCAAGCCCTGAACCCTGGCCAGATCGGCTCCCGCGTCGCGCACGGCCCCGGGGTCGAGGGCCACGGTCCGCCAGTGCCCCGCCGACAGCACGGCGTGGCGCCCGTAGCTGCCCGCAGGCGTCCGCACCTCGATCTCCAGTGACAGCAGAGCCGGGCCGGGGTTGTAGACGCGAAGCCTCACGCCCAGGGACCGGGTCCAGTCGCTGGGCAGGCTGCCCACGGGCCGTGCGGCAAGGAAGACACCTGGACGGGCCGCAGCTTTGGGGCCGCCCACGAAGAGGAGCTTCATGACCCTTCCCCGCCCGTCCGGACCCTCGGTCAACTCGGCGTAGGCCGAGGACACGTGCCCGACGGCAAGGCCCACGTCCTGCGCGGTTGTGAACCCGGTGAGTGTGCTGTCCGCCCGGACTGGCGCCAGGGGCGCGGCAAGCGCCACAGCCGCCACCAAGAGACGCCAAGACATCAGTATGAGTGGCCTCCCGGAGACTGCCCGGCGCACATGATACTCCCCGCCCCTTGGGTCCGCCAAGCAGCGGCACGAAGCGCAACGAGGTGCTTGGGCCTTGCGGGGAGGTAAGCCTACTGACGGGCTCGTGGGGGGGTAACCAGCCCCTCCGCTACGGCGATCGCGGCCGCATGCGCCTTGTCCCTGGCTCCGAGCTTGTCACAGATGCTTCGCGCGACCTGCTTTATCTGGCTCGTACTGACGAACAGCGCCTCGGCTATCTCCTGGTACTTGTGGCCGTGGGCGATCATGGCCAGGACTTCGCGCTCGCGCTGGGTCAGTCTCAGTCGGTCGGCAGCCTGGGCCTGGGCCTCCTCGGACGGCCCGCCCTCGCTGGCGCCCGCCATGGCGTCCATAGCCTGCCGCGCCACCGCGGGCGATAGCCACCCGCCTCCCGCCGCCGCCGCCCGGATGGCGCTCACCAGCTCGTCGGGCCTGCTCGCCTTGAGGAGGTAGCCACTGGCACCAGCCTTCGCGGCCCTGCTCAGCATCTCCTCGTCCTCGTGCATCGTCAGCACGAGCACCGCGGCCTCAGGACAGGCGGCGCGGATCAGCCTCGTGCCCTCCAACCCGTCGGGCTGGTCGTGCCCGAGGGAGATGTCCATAAGCACGACGTGGGGACTGCTGCTCCGGACGGCCTCAGTCAGGCCTGCGACGGCATCGGCCTCGCCGACGACTTCGATGCCCGGCTTCGACCTCAGCAAGGCCTTGAGACTGTCGCGTAGCAGAGCGTGGTCATCAACGATGAACACGCGTATTGCGGGCCCACTGTTCCCCAAGGGCATCAAGCTCCCTAGCGCGCCACCCGCAAGAGCAGCCGGCTTCCCACCAGGGACGTCCGCTCCCACACTCTGCAAGCCAGCGCACTAGCCCCGTACCCTAAGTAGTATTACCGTGTTCTGCCGGCCTGTAAACGCTGTTCCTGGCGAGCCCGCCTATACCGTCTTCCTGGCGCGGCGAGGGTGCACCAAAGTACAGGCGTAGCCAGCATAAACGGTGCCAAAGTCTGTACAGACGTACGTAGGGCTCCTGGCGCCCCGGCGGTATACTTTCCATAGAAGCGGGGCGCTCATCTCGGAGGTCCACGCATGCAGCGTCGGTCCGACGGGCCAACTCAGAGTTCGGTCGGTCCTGGGTGGCTTGATCCCGACGTATACCCCGTATCCATAGCCGAAGGCGGTCGGAGTTGGGGCGCGACTGGAGTCGTGGAGGAGCTTAGCGGCGGCACCGCAACACCTGGTGTACGTTGGAGAGACAGCAAGGTCACGGCAACATCCATACCGGAAGTGGTGGCACAGCTCCTAGAGATGACCCAGCCGTGGTGGGCGGATCGAGGCGTTGGGGCGGACATCCAGCTCGGGAACGGCCCACCTCTGACAGTGGCCCCTCACAGACTGCTAGGGCCTTTGGTCAACGTGGTAGTAGCCCTCGCTGGCCGTTTGGGCGCGGGCGACAGGCTGCGGCTTGCCACGTGGCACAGCGACTCCGGGGTCCATATCCTGGTCAGCACTGATACAGTAGGATCGCCCGGCCAGTCGCCGTCTCCCGAGCCGGAACAGAGAGCGGTACGCTCCCGGCTTGCCATGGCAAGAGCCGCACTGGGCAGGATTGACGGCCGGCTCTGCTACTCTGAGGCAGAGGGCAGCCTGGAGGTCGTCGTCCCCACGTCCAGCGACGGCCGCAGTCCCGGCGCGAAGGTCGCCCAGCGATCCGCGTTGCGCTAGGCCCGCCCAGGTGTCGCGCCGGCCGGCCCGGCGCCCACCTGCTTGTGTGCCCCCGGGGCTCCGGGCGGCGGAGCTCCCGTGGGTCCCCTCGCCTCGGAAGGACGCCCGCCCGCCACGTCGAAGCCTCTTCCCACTATGGGAATCCCTCGCTCTGCTCTTGCGGCTGCCTTGTTGTGCGTGATCGGTATGGGGACGGTCGGTGCGGCGCCGGCGGTTGGTGCCCAGCGAGGCTCGATCTGCCTCAACGGCGAGTGGCAATTCCAGGCGGCCGAACCCAACCTGAGCTTCCCGCCGTCGGGCCAGTGGGGCAAAACGCCCATCCGTGTGCCGAGCCCCTGGAACGTCAACTCCTTCTCGCGCGGGGACGGGGGCGACTTCGACTGCTTCCCTAGCTACCCCGCCGAGTGGGAGAGTGTCAATTGCGCCTGGCATCGGCGGGCCTTCAGTGTGCCGGCCGAATGGCGGGGCAGCCGAGCCTTCCTGCGCTTTGAGGCCGTCCACTACTGGGCCGACGTGTACGTCAACGGCCGCAAGGTGGGCTCGCATGAGGGCGGCTTCACCCCCTTCGAGCTGGACGTGACCGAAGCCGTCAGCTTCGGGGCGTCCAACGAGCTGGTCGTGGGCGTTCGCGATGCGTCCCACTACAAGGTCCGGGGCCGTTGTCCCTACGGCTGGGGGTCCTTCTGGGGCGGGCACATCAGGGGCATCTGGCAGGACGTCTACCTCGTCGCCAGGCCCGCCGTCCACATCCGCGACGTGTTCGTCCGCACATCGGTCGAGAAACGCCTCCTCGAGGCGGACGTGACCGTGGTCAACACGACGCAGCAGGCGCTGGACCTGGACCTTGCTGCCACCGTCGCCGACTGGCGGCCGTCCGGGGCGCCATCCGGCGAGCCGGTCCTGCGACTGCCGCGGTCCGGCCTGCACGTGCCGGCGGGCGGGCAAGCGACAGGGCAGCTTCGGCAGGACTGGCCCAAGGCACGGCTCTGGTGGCCCGATGACCCGCATCTCTACGTCCTGTCCTGCACGCTGCTGGGAGCGGACGGGCCCCTGGACGCCCTGGATACCCGGTTCGGCTTCCGGGAGTTCACGCTGCCCCCCGAGGGCGGCAAGTTCAAGCTCAACGGCGTCACCTGGAGCGGCCGCGGCGACGCCTGGCACTTCATGGGCATACCGCAGATGACGCCGGACTTCGCCGGGGCGTGGTACGCCATGGCCCGCCAGGCCCACGTCAACATCATCCGCCTCCATGCCCAGGTCTATCCCAGCTACTACCTGGCCGTGGCCGACGAGATGGGGATGCTGATCGTGGACGAGACATCGCTGTGGGGCTCCGCGCTGAACTTCTACTACGACGACGACTTCATGCGCCGGGGCCGTCAGCACGTACGCGAGCTGGTCCTGCGCGACCGGAACCACCCCTCGGTCGTGGTCTGGAGCGTGGGCAACGAGATAGGCTACGACCCGCCCGGCCTCAACAATGCCCCGGACCGCGACTGGGTGTACGCGCGCTATGCCGAGCTGGCCGGCGAGATGCGTACACTCGACCCCACGCGGCCGGTAAGCTGCGATGGGGACGGGAGCCTGCACGGGCGGCTCGACATCTATAGCCTCCATTACCCCGGGCCTGGGAAGCCGAGCGCCGAGGCCCGGTTCTTCACCATCGGCGAGAGCGGCAGCATGTTCTACTCGACGCCGTCGCAGGTGGCCTACCGCATCGGCGAGCGGGCCTACCGAAGCTCTCTGGACAGGCTGGACGCGGTGGGGCTGGAGATGGCCGACAACATCGAGGGGTACCGCAAGTGGGCCGCTTACGCCACGCCCTTCAACCTGCAGTGGTACGGACTCCAGCCTCTCCCCCTGGACCTGACCTTCACCTATGGCCGCCTGGACACGCCGGGCGCCAAGCCCGAGCGCATCGGGCCCTACTCCGCCACGCTCAACGCCGGGCGCGACCCGTCGCTGCCCGAGTACGAACCGAACCCTGTCTTCACGCACGTCGAGCGGGCCTTCGTGCCCATCCGCTTCTTCGTGGACCAGCGGGGCTGCAGCCTGTATGGCGGCAGGACGACGCGGCGGACGCTGTCGGTGCACAACGACGTGCTGCGCGATTCGCGGCTGCGCCTGGAATGGGCGCTGGAGCTGGACGGGCGCAAGGTCGCCGGTGATGGGGCCACTCTCGAGATGAAGGCGGGCGAGTACCGGCAGGTGGCTGTGGACCTCGCGCCACCGGCACTGCCCGAGATGGCGCCCGCCCTCTGGCGACTGTCCCTGGCCGAGGGCGGCACGACAGCCTTCGAGGAGACTCGGGCGCTCTTCATCTACCCGGCTCAGGGGGACAAGGCCAAGCCGGGCAGGCCCGCCGTGGTGTACGATCCGGCGGGCCGGGCCGCGGACCTGCCGGAGCTGGCGGGCCTGCCCAGAGTGGACGAGGTGGGACGGGCGCCGGACGGGTCCCTGCTCGTGGTCGGGCCGGGTGCTGGCCTGTCCGCCGAGGCTTCCGAGCAGCTTCTCGAGGCCGTGCGCGGGGGACTGCGGGCGCTGGTCCTGGAGGACAACTCGTGGCCTGCGGACGCGACGGCATCCTGGGCCCTGGGCGGCGGGAGCTACAGCCTGGCCTTCGCCAAGGTGCCGAGCCATCCGGTCCTCGGCGGACTCAGGCAAAGCCAGCTCGAGTACTGGGGCAGCGACGGCCAGGTCGGGAGCAGATGCTTCGAGGGCGTGCCTCCCTGCGACCTCGTGCCTGTGCTCACCTGCAGGGATGGGGAGGTAGCGGCGGCCGAGGTGACCGTCGGCCGGGGTCGTGCGATGGTCTTCGCGCTGCCACTGGCCGCGAAGGCCGCCGAGGAGCCGGCCGCTCGCGTCCTGCTGGGCAACGCCCTGCGTTACCTGGACGCGGCGGAGGAGCCGCGTGAGAGGCCTGCGGCGGTGCTGGGCCAGGTCGGCCGCTACCCCGCCACGGCCCTGCGGTCGCTCGGTCTGTCCCACGAGGACGCGACGGCGGACCAGACCCGGGTGTTGATCGCTGACGGCGGGCGCCCCATGGCCGCGCCCGACCTCGAGCGGGCGAGGGAGCTCCTGGCCGCGGGCGGCGATCTGCTGGTGCTGCGGGGAGCGCCCGAGTCGGGGAAGTGGCTGCGCGAGCTGACCGGGGACGACGTTACCTTCACGCCCTGCGACAGAGCCGAGCTGGCCGAGGCGCAGCCGAGCCATCCGCTGCTGCGCGGCTTCGACCTGGCGGACCTGTACTGGATGGACGACCGCACGGCGCTGAGCATCCTGCCCTGGGCCGTGGACGCCGCCTCCGCGGAGGCCGAGCGCCTGCTGGTCACGAGCAGGACGGACTGGCGTCGGTGGGTCCAGCGCGGCGAGAACACGAAGACGGCCTCGGTCCTCCGCTCCGAGCTGGAGGACAAGCCGGAGCGCTGTGGGCTGCTGGTGGTGCCCGCGGGCAAGGGCCGCGTAATCTGCTGGCAGCCGCCCGTGAGCCTGGCGTCCGACAAGTCGCTGCGGCTGGTGGGCCAACTGCTGACCAATCTGGGCGTACCGTGGCGACGGCGGGCGTTGTCGGAGGAGGAGCTGTCCATCCTCAACATGGACGAGGACGGGTACCTGTGCGCCTGGCTGGCGCTCGGCCCGATAGACGGTGCTCCGGACGAGCTGTTTGAGGGCGACCCGATGGGCGGCGAGAAGACGGTGCGCCCGATGACCGGCGTCATGGCCGCCGGCGCGTGCTGGGTCCCGCGTCGCCCGGGGCGCGAGTGGGATATCTCGGACAAGCGATGGTTCGGCGACCGCCCCAACTCCTGCATGTACGCCGTCGCCTACGTCCACTCACCCGAGCAGCGGAAGTGCCAATTGCTGGTGGGCAGACGATCACGTGAAGGTGTGGCTCAACGGCGAGCCGGTGCACAGCAACCGGGCCGTCCGGCCCCTGGCCCTCGACCAGGACAAGGTCGGCCCCGTCGAACTGAGGCAGGGCTGGAACCTGCTGCTGGTGAAGGTGGTGAACCTGGCCGGACACTGGGGCCTGGCTCTGCGCATCGTGGGCGAGGACGGCCGGCCCCTGGAGGACCTGAGCGCCCGGCTCGAGGACCCCGTCAG
>CAZSOQ010000108.1:8799-17043 GCA_964608495.1 uncultured Armatimonadia bacterium
GTCAGCGGGCTGGTGGAGCTTGGCCGCGAGGGATGGCGGGCGCGGTCGGAACCCGCGGGCGCGGTCGAGGCGGCCTTCGATGGCGACCCGCGTACCCGGTGGAGCAGCAACCGCCCGATGGACGACACGATGTGGTTCGAGCTGGACCTGGGGCGGGTCGAGTCCGTCGCGCGGGTAGAGCTGGACTCCTCGCGATCGCCGGGCGACTACCCGAGGGGCTTCACGATCGAGGTCTCCCAGGACGGCCGAGAGTGGTTCACCGTGGCCGAGAGCGGACAAGGCGAGGGCTGCCAGGTGGGCGGCAGGACGATCGTGAGCTTCAGTCCCACACCGGCCCGGTGGGTGCGCCTTCGCCAGACCGGGCCGGAGGGCTGCGCCGGCGGCCTGTGGTGGTCCATCCACGAGCTGCACGTCTACACGCGCGAATAGAGAGGGCCCACGGCTTGCACCGTGGGCCCTCAATCCCCCACTATCGCGGCTCGGCGGCCCGCCTTGAGGCTTTCTATCCGATCTTCACCGGCTGGCCCGTCTCGCCCGACTTGCTGGCGGCGAGGACCAGCTCGAGGGACTTGTACCCCTCGATCATCGGCACGTGCGGCTCCCGGTCCTGCTCGATGGCCTGCACCAGGTCCATCGTCTCGGCCAGGAACAGGTCCTTGCCGGAGTTAATGAGCGTCTGGCGCTCCCACGGCGCTGCAGTGTGATGCAGCACCGCGTGGTTGGAGTCGTTGAAGTCCACGGTGAGGAACTGGGTCACGACCTTGTAGGCATTGATCCACTTGCCGGGTATGGCCCCGTCGGTGCCCGCCACCGACGCCACACCGCCGCCCTCGAACAGGATCGCGGTGGCGCTGACGTCCTCGGAAGTGAAGCCCTCGACGCCGGCGTGGAAGAGGTTGTTGTGGTAGCAGCTAGCGCTCACCGCGTTGCCCATGAAGAAGCGGGTCAGGTCGAAGGTGTGGACGATCTGCTCGACTATCTGCCCGCCGCTTTTGGACCTGTCGCGCCACCAAGGGCTGTGCAGCGAGTTGCACATATACCAGCCCACGAACATCCCGGCCGGACCCGCCTCGCCGCTCTCGATCATCGAGCGCACGAGGCAGGAGGCATCGCCGAAGCGGTTCATGAAACCCACCTGGGCCTTGATGCCACTGCTGGCCACGGCGTCCACCATGCGCTGAGCCGTCTCGAGATCGAGCGCGATGGGCTTCTCGATGAACACGTGAACGCCCTGGCGTGCGGCCAGCTCGACCTCGTTGGTGTGGGCGAAGGGAGGCAGGCAGATGTAGACGACGTCCAGGTTCATGTCCTCGTACATGTCCGCGAAGCTCGTGTAGACCTTGCCCTGGCTGGCTGCGTACTGATCGTTGAAGGCCATGGCCCGCTCGAGGGCGACATCGCAGAAGGCCGCGAACTGCAGTTGCTCCACGACCGCTATCGTACGGGCGTGGGCGTGCGCGATCCCGCCGCAACCGATCATAGCTACTCGCAGTTTCGCCATTCTCGTTCCTCCTGGCATCTTGGGATATCCGAGGGTTGCGAGCCTTACCCGCTCTGGCGGCGCGCGCGGATCGCGTTCAGCGCCACTGCCGCGATCACGACCGTCCCGACCATCACACCCTCCCAGAGGGAGGCGTTGCGCTTGATCATCAGGTTCAGGCCGTTGAGGATCACGCTCAGGATGCTCGCGCCTATCAAGGTGCCCAGCACGCTGCCCTCTCCGCCCATGAGGTTGCAGCCACCGATGACCGCGGCGGCGATGGCGTTAAGCTCGTAGCCCACTCCGCCCATCGGGTCGCCCTGCATGGTGTAGGCCGCGTACAGGACGCCGGCCAGACCCGTTAGCGTCGAGCACAGGACGTAGGCCAGCACCTTCACGCCGCGGACGTTGATTCCACTCAGCCGCGCCGCTTCCTCGTTGCTCCCGAGGGCGTAGATGTACTTGCCGTAGATCGTGCCGTGGAGGACCACGGCCCCGAGCGCTATCGTCGCCAGCAGGATCCACACGGGCACGGGCAGGCCCAGCCAGGTCCCGTTGCCCAGGCTCGTGAAGCCCTCGACGGTGACCGCGATGGGCACGGCGCTGGTCATCAGCAGGGCCGCAGAGCGGAGCACGGACATGGTGCCGAGGCTGGCGACGAAGGGCTGCAGGTTCACCCAGGCGACCAGCACGGCATGCAGGACGCCCACCAGAGCCGCGAAGAGGATTCCCACAGCCACGGCCGGGAGCATGCCCCAGTGGGCGTTCATCATCAGGTGGGAGGCCAGGACGCCGGTGAAGGCGATGACCGAGCCGACGGAGAGGTCAATGCCGCCCGTGATGATGACGAAGGTCTCGCCGATGGCGAAGACGGAGAGCAGGGCTATCTGGCGGGAGAGGTTCTGCAGGTTGGTGGGGTCGAGGAAGTGGCGGCGCGTTTCGCCGCTCGAGGCGATGATGGCCAGGCACAGAAGCAGCAGCGAGACGAGGGTGCCCATCTCGCGACTGCGGAGCAGGCGCAGCCCGTAGCTGCGTGGACGTGCCGGGGGGCTGGGGGAAGTGGGCGCGGGAGTATCGCTCATCGTGCTGCCAACTCCATGATCGCTCTCTCGCTGAGCTGCCCGCGATCGAGCAGGCCCGCGGGCCGGCCGGCGTTCATGACGAGCACGCGGTCGCTCAGACCGATGATCTCGTCCATCTCCGAGGACACCATCACCACGGCCACCCCGCTCGCGGCGAGGTCACAGATGATGCCGTAGATGTCGTGCTTGGCGCCGACGTCAATCCCCCGCGTGGGGTCGTCGAGGAGCAGCACCTTGGGCTGCGTGGCCAGCCACTTGGCCACCAGAGCCTTCTGCTGGTTGCCGCCACTCAGCAGACGCACGGGCTGCTCGAGCGACCCCAGGCGCACGCCCACCCGGGCCACGTAGTCGCCGGCCACCCGGGCCTCCACGTGCCGGCGGCGCAGGATCCACGCGGCCAGCCGGTGGAGCACCGCGAGGACGACGTTGTCCTGGACCGAGAGGGCGAGGATGAGGCCGTCGAGCTTTCGGTCCTCGGTGACGAGAGCCACGCCGTGCGTCACGGCCCGCGCCGGAGAGCCGAGAGGCAGGGGATGGCCGGCGATGAGCACCTGGCCGCTGCGTGGGCGCCGGGCGCCAAAGATGGCCCGGAGCAGCTCCGAGCGGCCCGACCCCACCAGGCCGGCTATGCCGAAGACCTCTCCGCGTCGCACCGAGAAGGAAACGGGCGCCGCCAGCCCAGGGGCCGTCAGCTCTCGTACCTCCAACACCTCGGGGCCCGGCTCGACCTCGCGCTTGGGGTACATGGCGTCCAGGTCGCGGCCGACCATCATGCTCGTCAGCCGCGCCTTGGTCGCCTCGCGGGACAGCAACTCGCCCACCTTCTCGCCGTCGCGAAGTACGGCAATGCGGTCGGCGACCGATAGCACTTCGTCGAGACGGTGGGAGATGTACAGCACCGAGAGGCCACGCTCGCGCAAGTCCCGCACGATGCGCAGGAGCTCGGCGGCATCGGCCTCGGCCAGCGAGCTGGTGGGCTCGTCCAGGATGAGAAGACGGGCGTCCTCGGAGAGCGCCCGAGCGATCTCGACTAGTTGGCGCTGGGCCAGGGGAAGGTCCCTGAGCTGCTGGTCAGGCTCGGCCTTCACGCCGACGAGCTGCATCATGGCCAGCGCCTGCCGGCGGAGCTCGCGCCGGTCGAGGAGGGCGAGGGGCCTCAGGAGAGCGGGCTCGCGGCCCAGGAAGATGTTGTCGGCGACGGTGAGATGAGGGACGAGGTTGAGCTCCTGATGGACGACGGTGATGCCGAGCCCGCGCGCGGCCAGCACGTTGGCGATGGTCACGGGCTGGCCCTCGACGACGATCCGCCCGGCGTCAGGGCGATGCACGCCGGCCACGATCCTGGCCAGAGTGGACTTGCCCGCGCCGTTCTCGCCGACCAGGGCCAGCACCTCGCCGGGGTAGACGTCCAGGTCCACGCCGCGCAGGGCGCGCGTGTAGAGGAAGGACTTGGTCAGGCCCCGCAGGGCGAGGCGCGGCTGATCGGGCATCGCTAGGTGCTCTCGAGTCCGAGCTCCTCGAGCCGGCGGGAGAAGTCGTCGAAGGTCTCGGGCGTCACTACCTCGACACCGGTGTCTATGACCATGTCCGGCTGGGGGAGGAGCTTCTGAGTGGCCTCCACGCCGCAGTGGGTCATGTCGTATAGCAGCATCACGGCGAGGTAGCCGAAGTAGTAGGGCCGCTGAACGACGGTGGCGTGGATCTCGCCCTTCTTCAGGCCCTCGAGGGTCGCCGGGTCAGCGTCGAAGCCCACCACGGTGATCTTGCCCGTCCTATCGGACTCGTTGACGGCCGCGGCGATCGCCGGGAGGTTGTAGGACCACAGGCCGAGCAGGACGTTGGCCTCGGGCATCGCCTGAAGCGTGTCCTCGACGTTCCGTCGCGCCTTGCTCTTGTCCGCGTTGTCCTGCTTGACGTCGAGCACTTCGATGCTGTGGCCCTTGACCGCCTGCTTGAAGCCCTCCAGGCGGTCGCGCGCGTTCTCCACCGACATGGTGCCCACGAAGGCGACGACCTTCGCGGGCTTGCCCGCCAGGATCTCGACGAGCTTCTCGCCAATGGCCTGGCCGGCCCTGATGTTGTTCGTGCCGATGTAGGCCAGGCGCTTGGAGTCCGGGATGTCGGAATCGATGCAGATGACCTTCAGGCCCTTGTCCACAAGCCCGTTGAGGACGGGGCCGATGGCTGCGGCCTCCAGCGGGGATACGGCGAGGCCGTCCACGCCCTGGGCGACGTAGTTCTCGATGAGACGGCGCTGCTCGGTCACGCGGGCCGTCTGCGGGCCCTGCCAGCTTGCCTCGCAGGCGGGGAGCTTCGAGGAAGCGTCCTCCAGACCCTTGGCGACGGCGTTCCAGAAGGGGGCCACCGCGTTGGACACCAGCCCGATGCGCACCGGCTTGGGCTTGGGCCCGGGCTCGACGCCCACCTGGGGCACCGGTTGCTGGGGGGGGGCCTGGCCGCTGGGCTGCTGGGGACAGCCGCACAGCACCAGGGCACCGGCGAGGGCAACAATGGCAACCGCGGCCAAGGTCGTGTAGCGCACCTGCATCGCCTCCCGGTCGGGTCGGACACGGTAGGACATCCCCCGCCACCCACGGCGAAGGGGACGCCGTCGAACCGAGGCTATCCGAGCGAACATGCTAACCAAGGCCCGAGGGCAAGGCAAGGCGCGACCGCGCCGGCACGGCTGTTGCGAACGGTCGGGGGCGGTATAATGAAGGTGGTGAGATCGTCTGCAGGAGGCAGCGTCGAATGGAACTCGGCGGGCCTAACCCGCGAGGTGGGCCCAGTAGCATCAAGCTGCTGGCCCATCTCCCCAACCTGGTCAAACTGTACTGGCGGCTGTTCAAGGATCCGCGAGTTCACCTCGTGCCCAAGATCGTCCTGGTGGCGGCGCTCGTCTACCTCGTCGTCCCGGTGGACGCGATCCTGGACCTGCCCTTCGTGATCCCGGGTTACCTGGACGACATGGTTGTGATGTACCTGGCACTGAAGGCCTTCATCAGGCTGTGCCCGCCCAAGGTGGTTCGCGAGCACGTCATGTTGATTGACCAGGGAGCCTGACCTCTGCGCTTGAGTGCCTCGGGCCGCAAGGCCCCGAGGCCCGGTGGCGGTTCGGGCGCGCGGCGGACGTCGAGGATGCAGGGGGCCGCGGCTCAAGACACGGACACGGGGGGAATCGGTGTGGCGCCGCGAGTTCGCGAACTCCGCTGGCCGGCCGACCGGGAGGCGGTGCTCAGCTTCCAGTACGAGGTGTACGAGCACAACTTCCCGGGCTTCCGCGTCACGCAGTCCTTCCTGCAGGAGTACGCACAGCAGATCCGCCAGGCCGCGCGAAGCCCTTACGAGAGGCTGTACGTCCTCGAGGATGAGGGCCGCGTTGTGGGTTTCATCTGGATCGAGGTGCGCGGCACGATGATAGACCCGGTGATAGGGTACATAAAGAACGTGTACGTTGCGCCGGAGCTGCGAGGACAGGGCCAGGCCCAACTGCTGCTGAGCGCGGCCGACGACTGGTTCCGGTCGCAGGGCTGCTCGAAGGCCTCGCTTGACGTGAGTGTGTGCAACGAGGCGGCGATACGGTGCTACCAACGCGCGGGGTATGAAACCGCTCGGTACCGGATGGAGAAGCGATACTGAGGCACGGCACGCCGCCGGAGGCGCTTCAGTGAGGGACGAGTCCGTCCTGGGTGGCGAAGACCTACAGGAGCAGATCGCCGAGGCCCGAGCGCTGTGGGAAGCGGGCTTCTGGCGTGACGCTCGGACCCGGCTGCTGCGGCTCAGGACCGCGCGGGGTGACGAGCCACCGCTCCTGGCCGCCCTGGGCGACTGCCATGCCGCCGGCGGGCGGTGGCAGGAGGCCGTGCACTGGTACGAAGAGGCACTGGCGGGCCAGTACGACCCCGAGGTGGCAAGACACCTGGAACAGGCCCGGGCGAACCTGTCCGGGGGAGGAGGGCCCTCGCGCCGCGTCCCCGTCTACGCCATCGTCGGCCTGGCGGCGGTGGCCCTCATCGCCCTGGGGATCGTCGTCTACGTGGCGTGGTCGGGCCGGTCCGCCGACGTGCGGCCGGAGACCCGGGCTGGGCGCCCGGCGCCGGTCGCGCCTCGGGTCGCGCCGGGGACGCCCCGCGGGCCCGAGCTAGGGACCCGCACCGTCGAACCCCTGCCGGTCAGCGGGGCCACGAGCGGACGCCGGGCGCCAAGCGCCGCACGTCCCTCCATCAGCCGGACGCCGTCGGCCGGCGCTGCGGCCGCGCCGGGGGCCGTGCCGCCCGTCAAGATCACCAGGACCGTGGAGGCGCCTATCACCGACGAGGACCATTTCCTCACCCAACTCCTCGGCACGCTCAACTGGCCCGACGGCACGCCCCTGAGCGGCGACGCGCTGGTGCAGTTCGACCCCTACACTGGCTACGTTTTCGCCACGATCAACATGCCGCGCGCTCTCTCGTCGGGCGATCTCGTGAAGGTGGTGCTGGACGCGGCCTATGGGGCGTCGGTGACGCTGATGAAGGGCTCGTCCTCCGTGCGCTTCGTGACGGTCCGCGCGCTGTACACCTTCGCTCCGGCGGCCGAGAGGGCCCGCACGGTCGTGGCCTTCCGCGGCAACACGAGCCGCGAGGCCATGGAGTACTGGGAACGGCTGGACCGCCGCCCTGATGCGCAGGAGATGTGGTACCAGGTCTTCGGCTCCTGCTGGTGGAACCCCGAGGTGCCGGTGAAGTCAGGAGCTCAACCCAACCGAAGGGAGTAGTCGGCCCCCCGATGGGACCCTCGACTGTTCGGCTCGTGGCAGTGGATCTCGACGGCACCCTCCTGCGCGACGATGGCACGTCCGCTGAGGACACGGCCGCCCTGGTGGAAGCCCTGCAGCAGGGCCTGACCGTGTGCATCGCGACGGGCAGGCCCCACAAGTCGGCGCTTCTGGTCCTGGAGGGGCTCGGGCTGCCACCCATGCCCGTGATCTCCTTCAACGGCGCCATGGTGAAGGTGCCTGGCACGGAGGAGCCACTGCTGCACATCACGATGCCCGCCGACCTGGCGCGAGAAGTCGTGCAGGCCGGGGTCGAGGAAGGCTGGCACCTGCAGTACTTTCTGGGCGACGACCTGTACGTCGCGCGGATGAGCAAGATGGCCTGGGGGTACTGGCGCCGCACGGGCATCCGCCCCACGCCCGTCGGTGACCTGCGCAAGCTCACCGACCGCGAACCGACCAAGATCATCCTGGTGGAAGAGCCCGAGCGGGTGGACGTGATCGCGCCGGAGATGGCGAGGCGCTGGGGCGACCGGCTGTACGTGGCGCGCTCGCGGCCGGACATCGTCGAGCTGGTCAGCCGGTCGGTCAACAAAGGCGCGGCGCTGAGGTGGCTCGCCCAGCACCTGGGGTACGCGCCCGAAGAGACCCTGGGGATCGGGGACGCCGCCAACGACGTGCCCTTGATCGAGGCGGCGGGGCTTGGGGTGGCCATGCCGGGCTCCGACCCCGAGGTCCTGGCCGTGGCCGACGTCGTGCTCGAAGCGTCCGAGGCCCCCATCGCGGATGCCGTGCGCCGGCTGGCGCTGGGGCGCACCTGAGCTACCGGCGGCCATGGCGATGGGTGGGCCAGAGGCAGCCAGGGCGTCGCGCGAGAAGCCCCGGGGCTTGCCAAAGTACGGCGCCTTGCCCCACAGGTCCTGCTC
>CAZSOQ010000109.1:0-8489 GCA_964608495.1 uncultured Armatimonadia bacterium
CCGGAGAGCTGAAGACCGGCGATTCTGGGCGGGAGCGGAATGGTCCGGGCCGCGCGCACCACTGGGGGTCCCCTGGGGAAGGCTCCAGTGCAGCCGTTGGCTGCCGATGCTTCTCCTGCGTCCTTCGCCGGGGACAGGGTGCCATCGCCGGTCGGGGCAGGGGTTGTGGCAGTCGAGGGCCTGGTAGGCAGGGGCCTGGTGGTGGTATACTAATGGGGCAGGACCCGTGGGGGCGAAACGGTCTCGACGGGGCGAAGGTTAGGCAGAGCTGCGAGTCGGGAGGCGTGCTGACCCGTTACCACGTACGCAAACCATAAACGCCAACACCGAATTGGCACTGGCTGCTTAGCGGTAGCCACGTCCGCCCGGCTTCTCCGACCGAGCCGGTAACGGGCGTCAAGCAGGTCGGATGGTCAGGCCCCGTCGCCTCGCCGGGCTCTGGCGAGAAAACCAGAGGCTGGCTGCGGTCCATCCCTGTGCGCGGGTTACGCCGCGGCGAGACACAATAGCGCACTAGGCTCGTAGACGCTCTGTCAGCGTCGTCTCGGACGCGGGTTCGACTCCCGCCGCCTCCACCAGCCCTCTCTTTTTTCCCCGGGACCTCCCCCGAGGGCATGAAGGCCGTGACCTCGCCCAACCACTTGTGCCCGCTCAGGCAGTCCGCAGAGCGGCGCTCGCCACAGCCTTGCCCAGGCCGCCGCGCGTGTCGGGACGCAAGCTGGCGGGGGCGTTGGAGAAGGCAGGCTCTGAGGTGACCCGCGTGGTCGGAGACCATGCCTTCATGTACAACGCGCAGACCGACCGGACGGCGACCTTCGTTCTGACGAGCAAAGCTCTTTCGGCGGGGCTCATCAGCGGCATTCTGAGGCAGGCGGGGCCTACGGCCGAGGACCTGCGCAGACTGCTGGGCGCGAAGTCAACCGTCGCCCTGATGGAAGGGGAATCCGCGACAGGCAGACTAGGAGGGGTACCGGCGGTCGTCAGTTGAGGCCGTCGAGCAGCTCAGGCGCGGCCAGCTCGCAGAAGGCCCTCAGCATGATCTGCTTGCGGTCGTCGGGCACACCGATCGCCCGCCCGTCGCCGTAGTCGCCGAGGACGAAGCCCCCCTCGGGCGTGCCCCACTCCCTGAGCAGCAGCGCCGCCTCCTCGCGGATCTCGTCCTCTGTCCCGAAGGGCAGCGTGCGCTGGATGTCGCACAGGCTCTCGAAGCAGATCCCGCCGCGGTAGCGCCTGCCGATCTCCTCGATGCCCAGGGCCCTGGGCTGCTGCAGGTTCACCACGTCCAGCCCCACGTCCATCCACTCGCCGATGATGTCGTTGACGTACCCGCACGAGTGCATCCAGGCGTGCATGTCCGCCTGGTGGATCGCGTCGTACAGCCGCCGGTACCGGTCCTTGAAGAACTCGCGCCACATGTCGAGCCGCAGGAAGCACTGCTTTTGCGTGCCCCAATCGTCGGTCATGGCGAAGCCGTGGATGAGCCCGCGGAAGCGCCTGCCCACCTCCTGCGCAACGCCGATGGGGAAGGCTAGCACGCGCTCGGCCAGCTCGTGGACCTGGTCGGGGGACTCATACAGGTCCACGAACAGGTTCTCCATGCTGCGCAAGTAGTGCATGCGCTCGAAGAAGGTGAAGCCGCAGCCGATGAGGACGTACTTGTCGCCGGCGTGGGCCAGGGCTTCGTCGAGGTGGGCATAGCGGGCGGGATCGTGCGGATCGGGCCAGGGCCAGTCTGCCATCATGGCATAGTCGGTGAGCGTATGGCCCCTGGGCTGGCCCATGTTGACCACGCCGGTCTCGGGCGCGGGCCTCTCCCAGAGGCAGCCCCATTCGTCCTCGCCTTCGCGGGATGGGGACCAGCCGCTGGCGCACCCGGGTCCCACGCAGAAGGTGTCATCCAGCCCCAGGCTCCCGAAGCGGATGGGGAGACGCTCCGGGGTGCGGAACTCGATCGCGGCCGCCACGATCTCTCTTGGCGTCATGATCCATGCCTCTCGTCGGACCGGGGCCGTCGTCGCCGCGCCCAGCGCCGCCCCGCCCGTTAGAAGAGCTTGGTCAGCTCGTCCTGGTCATACCGCGTGAGAGGCCAAAGCTGTCCGCCGCTCTGGCCCAGCACCTTCGCGGCCCCCTCCGTCACGTACCCGATCGCACTGCACTGTACCCCCGCCTCCTCCACGGCAGCGATTATGCCGTCGGCCGCACCCTCCTCCGCAGCGATCAGCAGGCTCCCGCTCGCGATCAGCCCCAGCGGGTCCAGGTCGTACTCCAGGCACAGTCGGCGGCACTCGTCGAGCACCGGCACGCTGTCCATGTCCACTACCAGGCGCTTGCCCGACGCCAGGGCCATCTCCCACAGGCCCGTGGCCAGGCCTCCCTCGGTCGGGTCGTGCATGGCGTGCACGCCCCCCGCCTCGACCGCGGCCCGCGCCTCGCGCAGCACCGAGATCCCCGGCTCGTGGAGCATCCGGGCGCAGCGCTCGACGAATCCCCCATCGAGGCCGCGGGCGAGAAGGTCGTCGCCGAACTCGCGAGCGATGAGACTCGTGCCCTCCAGCGCGGCGGCCTTGGTCACCAGGAGCACGTCGCCCTCGCGCGCCCCGGCGGACGTCACATACCGGTCCCGCGCCACCTCCCCAAGCATCGTCGCCACGAGGATCGGCCTGTCGAGGCCGGCGGTCACCTCGGTATGGCCGCCGACGTGGCTGATATCAAAGCGCTCGCACGCCTCCGCCAATTGGCGGAAGATGCTCTCGGCCAGGGCCTCGTCGGCGCCGTCCTCGGGGAGCAGGGCCGTGGCGACCTGCCAGCGGGGCCTGCCCCCGCAGGTCGCGATGTCGTTGCTGTTGACGACTACGGCGTAGTAGCCGATGGCGTCCGTGGCGAAGGTGATGGGGTCGGTCTTGACTACGAGGAGCTGGGGCGCACCGGTGTCCAGCAGGGCGACATCAATGCCCACGCCCGGGCCCTGGATCACGGTGGGGTCGGGCCGCTCGAACAGCTTGAGCAGGCCCGCCAGGAACTCCGGGCTCAGCTTGCCCGTGGGCAGATGCCCGCCATCGCCTGCCATGGAGCCGGTCCTCCCTTTAGACGCGGGCGTCCAGCAGACAGCCGACGACCTCGCGATGGCTCAAGGCCACGTAGTCCGCGCCGGCTTCCCTCAGCTCCTCGGCGGAGGAAGAGGCCCCCACGAGGGCCACGGCCGTGGCCCCGGCCGCTCGGGCACACTGGACGTCGGTGACGTGGTCGCCCACGAGGGCCGACCTGTCGGGCCTTGCGCCCAGGGCCTCGAGTGCCTGAAGCAGGTGCGCCGCCGAGGGTTTGATAAGGGGGGCGTCATCGCGAGGGATGAGGACGTCTACCTCCAGGGGGAAACGGGACAGCACGACGCCCACAGCCTCCGCACAGTTGCGTGTGATGATGCCCGTCCGCATCCCTGCCTGCCTGAGCCTGCTCAACGCCTCCGCCGCCCCATCCAGCAGGGGAGCCCGCCGCGCCGCGTCCATCTCGATCCCGCGGATAAGCGCCTCGGCTTCGCCCAGCACGCCGCGAGGGTCCTCGCCCTTGTCCTCGGCCGCTCGGGCGCCTGCGGCAACGATCTCCAGCACGTACCGCCGCTCAGCCAGGTCCTCGCGCCATAGGCCCCGCCGGGTCAGCATCTCGACGACGAGCCGGCGCATGTGGCCGAAGTCAATCCGCGTGTCGGCGATGGTGCCGTCGAAGTCGAACACCACAGCTTCGACGCGCGAGGGCCTGGATCGCCCGGCTCCCCGACCGCCCATGTCAGCTCTGGCCTCCGTGGCCCACGACTCCTCGCCCCGGCGCACGGCCGCCTAGAGTGCGTCCCTGAGCTGCCGGAGGATGTCGCTCTGCTCTTTCTGCTTCTGCTGGTACCCCGCCAGGTCCCCGTCGCGCAGCAGCCGCTGGGCCTCGGCGTCAAGGGCAAGAGCCTTCTCGATGAGGCTCTTGGCGTCGGCCGTGGGCGCGGCGGGCAGTGCGGGAACGGCCATGGCCGCCGGGCTAGGCGCCACGCCGCCCTCGTCCCCGCGCGTAGCCAGAGGCTTGCCGAAGAGCCTGGCGAGGGCCTCGTCCAGCGTCGGGGCGATGGCGAGGTCATCACCGATGGAGACGATGACGCGCCTGAGCTCGGGCAGGCCGCCCCCGTCCTGCGACCGGTCGGCCGCGACCAGGTAGAGCGGCTCGACGTACAGGATGGTGTTATCAATGGGAATGGCGAGCATGTTGCCACGGATGACGTTGGACCCGCCCTGACCCCACAGGGTCATGAGCTCCGAGATCTCGGCGTCCTGGTCAATGCGGTACTCGACCATCATGGGGCCGTAGGCCAGCTCCTTCTTCGGCAGGCGGTAGACAATCAGCTCGCCGTAGTGCTCCGGATCACAGCGGGCCCCTATCCACGCCACCATGACGCGTTCCTCGCGGCCTCGCAGCGTCAGGGGGAGCATCAGGAGGAACTCCTCCTTCTCCTCGCCGGGGAGCCGCATGAGCACGTAGTAGGCCTCCACGGGCCGACGCCCGCCGGCGTAGGTCTCCAGCGGCACCGACCAGCTATCCTCGCGCTGGTAGAAGGTCTGCGGGTTCGTCATGTGGTAGTCGGCGTAGATGTCCGTCTGCAGCATGAACAGCAACTGCGGGTACCGCACGTGCTTGCGCAGCTCTTTGGGCATCTGGTCGCCGGGCTTGAACAGCGTCGGGAAGACCTTCTGGTAGCACTGGACGAGGGGGTCGCTCGGGTCATAGACGTAGAAGTGTGGGATCCCGTCGTAGGCGTCGCACACGATCTTCACGGAGTTGCGTACGTAGTTCGCCAGGCCCATCACCGGCCGAGAGTAGGGGAACATGCGGCTCACGGTGTAGGCGTCGGCCATCCACTGCAGGCGACCCCCGTTCACCACCATGTAGGGGTCCGGGTCGTACATCAGCCACGGCGCCAGCGCAGCGAAACGCTCGGGCAGATAGCGGTTCATGATGATCCGGCTGTCCCTGCCCAGCGTGCCGGTCAGCAGGATCTGCAGGTCCATGAACTTGGCGGCGAAGGCGATCCGCCTGAAGAAGCTGCCTATGGGAGCGCCGCCCAAGCCGTGGTACTTCGTCATCACGTTCCTGCCCTCTTCGGCGCCGCCGGCGAGCTGCGGATAGTCGAGCTCCTCCTCGGAGGTATTCACTATCGCATAGGCCTGCTCGATGCCCCGGCCGCTTCGCATCCCCTGCGCCGCGCCGCCGGCGGCCGGCCTGCCCCCGGCCTGCCCGCCCTCGCCCACCTCGTCCATCTCCGGCGGGCGCTGAGGAGGTGGTGGCTCGGTCCCCGTCTCCTGGCTGGCCACGTACTCGATCAGCCGAGGGTGCACGCTGGCCATGTAGTACACGCCCGGCTCGTCCACCTTCAGCTCCGGCAGAGTCACCGGCGGGATGTCCTTGATCCAGTATAGCGGCAAGCCCTCGGGGCCCATGGTGGTGACCGGGGACATACACAGGCCGTGACCGTGCGTGTACTGCAGGTGGGTCTTCACCCAGGCCTGCGGGGGCGGGACGCGCGAGTAGTCGAGCTGGCGGGTCGCCAGCATCACCTGGCGGTAGCGGCCGCCGACCGTGTAGCGGTCCACATCCACATCCGAGAAGTGGTAGTAGGCGCGCAGGGCCTGCGTTATCTGGTAGGTCTGCTCGAGGGGCCGATGGTCCCACAGCCGGATGTTCTCGATCGTATCCCTGTTGCTCTGAACACCCTCCCACGTCAGGTCGTTGCGCAGGTCGAAGTGCTCGCTCCGCACGCCCGTCAGACCATAGGCCGTGTTGGTGGCCTGGATGTTGTGGGCGATGTACGGGCGCTCCATGGCGAGCTGGTTGGGCTTGACGACCAACCTCTGGACGAGGAAGGGATAGGCGGCTCCGCCGAGGACCGACATGAGGGCCAGGGCCGCCAGGGCCCCGCCGGGCAGCAGGAAACGTCGCCCCCTGATGGAGGCGACGCAGATCACGGCTGTTATCACGCACATGCTGAGCAGGACCCACATCATCGGGAGGCGGCCCGCCACGTCGGCATAGCAAGCGCCGTAGAACATCTCCCCCCGCGGCGAGAAGACCAGCTGGAACTGGTCCAGGCGGTACCCGATCGCCTTGGCCAGCAGAGCACCGGCCAGCAGCAGCAGCCCGTGGCCACGGGCGTTGGGGAGCACGTGAACGGCGCTGCCCACCACGCGGACGGCCTCCTGGTAGAAGTACACGAGCACGCAGGCGACGAAGGCCACCGCGAAGCCGTAGAAAACCATGCGCCAAAGGTACAGCAGCATGTTGAGCCGGAAGACGTAGAAGCTGGCGTCGCGGCCGAAGAGGGGGTCCTTGTAGCCGAAGTCCACAGGGTTGCGGAAGTGGACCCAATCCAGCCAGTGGCCGCTGGCCACCAGGCCGACCATGAGCCCGCCGATGAGGCAGAAGATGAAGAGGGCGCGGTCCAGGTACTGCTCGACCTGCTCGCGCTCTTCATCGGTGAGCAGGCGCCGGCCGATGAGCACCATGCCTTCGGGAAGCCTGCGGCGGGCCAGGCGCACGTTGCCGAAGAGCCACAGGAAGAACACCACACCGGCCACCAGCCCGAGGGCCACGCGAGTGGAGACGACAGTGGCGAACACCGGGCCCTGGCCGAGGGCCGAGAACCAGAGGTAGTCGGCGAACACCGACAGCATTTTGAGAACCAGGATGACGGCAGCGATGCCGCCGAACAGCCACGTCATCCAACGACTTGAGCGTGTCACTGGCTCGCTCCTTTACTCTGTGTGGGCTGAGAGACCCCGGCGAGGAAGTTCGAGTCCCCTTGATGGAGGGCGAGTGCCCTACTGGTCCTGACCCTCATCCAGGTCAAGACTCTCCAGAAGCTTGCGGACCCGGTCGAGATGCTCCTGGTCCACGGACTCGCCCAGAGGGCCTTCCTGCTTGCCCTCCTCCCCCTCGACCACGATGTCCTCTGGGAGCACGCTGGCCTGCTCCAGCACCTCTTCGGCGACGAAGATCGGCGCGCGAGACCGCAGGGCCAGCGCTATGGCATCGCTGGGCCGCGAGTCTATCTTGACGATGTCGTCCTCGCCCACCAGGCTCAGCTCGGCGAAGAACACCTCGTCCTCCAGCTTGCTGATCTCGACCCGCTCCAGCCTGTGGCCAAGCGAGGAAACCACTGCGTGCACCAGGTCGTGGGTGAGGGGGCGGTCGAAACGCTCCTCCGCCAGCTCCATGGCGATGGCCCGGGCCTCATACTGGCCTATGACCATGGGCAGGAGCCGCGAGACCTGCTCGTCGGCGAGGATCAGGAGGACTCGCCCGCGTGGGTCTATGCCGACTCTGTAGACAAACATGCGCACCATAGGGATCACTGGCCGCGCCGGGCGGTCACCTCTTGGCTTCCGCCAGGAGCCTTCGCCGGCAGCGTGTGGCATCGGTGTGGCGGCGAAGCTTGCGCGGGACGCAGCACGACCTGTACGTTGCCGGCACGGACTTCAGGCAATAAGGTTAGGCCCGCTCCGCGCGGGCTCGCAGGGCCCCCGCGCAGGTGGAGCAGGGCAATGCTACCAGCGTTCGCGCCGGGAGTCAAACGCCGGGTCGCCGCCGCCGGCGGGGATGCGCTATAATGGCTTGGCCGCGCCAGCATCCGAGGCCCTGCGCGGTGTCTGTACTGCCTGGAGGGAAACGGTATGGCCTTGCAGCCCTGCGTGGGCCTGGAGGTCCACGTCCAGCTCACCACCGACAGCAAGATGTTCTGCTCCTGCGCCGTTGACTTCGGCGGCGACCCCAACACCCGTTGCTGCCCCGTCTGCCTCGGGCTGCCCGGCTCCCTGCCGATGCCCAATCGCGCGGCCATTGAGGACGTGATCCGCACCGGCCTGGCCCTCCACTGCCAGGTCGCCGAGCGCTGCCGCTTCGCGCGCAAGAACTACCTGTACCCCGACCTGCCCAAGAACTACCAGATCAGCCAGTACGACGAGCCGCTGACCTACGGCGGGTACCTGGACCTGGACGTGGACGGCCGCACGGTGCACATCCGCATCCGCCGCGCCCACCTGGAGGAGGACACGGGCAAGAACATCCACCTCCCCGACGGCCGCTCGGTCGTGGACTACAACCGCTGCGGCGTGCCCCTCATGGAGATAGTGACTGAGCCCGACTTCACCTCCGGCGAGGAGGTGCGCGTCTACCTCACGGAGCTGCGCCGAATCCTGCGGTACCTCGGCGTCTCGGACGCGGACATGGAGAAGGGCCAGATGCGGTGTGAGCCTACCGTGAACCTGCGCGACCCCGAGACCGGCGAGGGCACCGCCAGGGCCGAGATCAAGAACCTCAACTCCCTGCGCTCGGTCTGCGAGGCCGTGCAGTACGAGATCGCCCGCCAGCTCCGGGCACTCGAGACCGGCGAGGAGCTCTTCCAGGAGACCCGCCGGTGGGACGAGGACGCCCGCGTGACGTCCACCATGAGGCGTAAGGAGACC
>CAZSOQ010000109.1:8499-16741 GCA_964608495.1 uncultured Armatimonadia bacterium
TCCCCGACCCGGACCTCGTGCCCCTGGAGCCGTCGCCCGCCCGGGTCGCCGAGATCCGGGGCACGCTGCC
Organism: uncultured Armatimonadia bacterium; assembly: GCA_964608495.1. GTDB lineage: Bacteria > Armatimonadota > Zipacnadia > Zipacnadales > FEN-943 > JAKORR01. Next base: position 8,570 of record CAZSOQ010000109.1, read on the forward strand.
CGAGCTTCCCGCCGCGCGACGGTGTCGCTTCGTCGAGCAGTACGGCCTGCCCGAGTACGACGCCGGCGTTCTCACCGACGACAAGGCCCTGGCGGACTACTTCGAGGCCGCCGCCGCGGGCTGCGATGACCCCAAGGCCGTGAGCAACTGGGTCATGACCGAGGTGCTCCGCTACCTGCACGACGAGGGCGTGTCGGCCGGCGAGTTCCCGCTGGCGCCGGGGGCGATCGGCGAGCTCGTGGCCCTGACGGCGGACGGCACGCTCTCCTCGACCATCGCCCGCGACGTCTTCGCCCGCGCCTGTCGCGACGGGCGGTCACCGCGGCGGATCGTGGAGGAGGAGGGCCTGGCTCAGATCAGCGACGTGGATGAGCTGGAGAAGCTGGTGGACGAGGCGATCGCGGCGAACCCGAAGGCCGTCGAGGACTTCCGCGCGGGCAAGGAAAAGGCCCTGGGGGCGATGGTGGGGCACATCATGCGGGCCAGCAAGGGCCAGGCGAATCCCCGGCTCATCAACGAGCTCCTGCGGCGGAGGCTGTCGGGATAGGGCAAAGGGCCGGATGGCCTGGGCCCGGGAGTGTCCGGGTCCCGCCCGAGGCTGTGCAGAAAGCGCCGGAGAAGCGGTACTGCGCAGCGTAGTAGTGTGACCCTTGGGCTATAAGGCCTGTACGGCGCAGGTAGGCCCGCGCACTTTCTGCGCAGCCTGGCCCGCTATCCCGATGCTCGTGCCATCGCTCCCGACAGACCCTTCAGCCTCATCGTCCGGGCCTTGATCTGCCGCACCAGGTCGGCCACGGACAGCACCGGCTCGGCGAAGTAGGTCACGTATAGCCCCACGTGCTCCACGCGGTGGGCGTCGCTGTTGGCCAGCGCGGGCAGACCGGTCGCCCTTACGCACTGCCAGGCCTTGACCTGCTCCTCGGGGCGGTGGTTCCTGCTGTAGACCTCCAGCCCGTCCAGGTCCAGCTCGTAGACGATCCGGTCGGAATTGTACCCCGCGCGCATGGGATGGGCGGCGATCACGATCCCGCCCTCAGCGTGGGCATGCCGGATGAGCTCGCGGACGTCCCAGGGCTCGTCTATATGTGGCAGCCCGAACACCAGGTAATCGCCCTGCCGGGTGCCGTCGGGCGCCCGACAGCCCACCTCCTCGCCCGCCAGGATCGCTATCTTGCCCTCCAGACCCAGCCTGCGCACCACCTCCGCCAGGTCCTCGTCGGGCCACCGGAAGGTGTGCTCCGTGACACAGGCTGCGTGAAGCCCGCGCTCGTGGGCTGTCCGTATCAGTTCCTCTATCGTTTGGTGTCCACAGGAGGAGTAGTGGCTCGTGTGGATGTGCATGTCTACCGGGTACATCGCTGCCGCCTCCTACGCGGGCCGCCCACCGGCGACGACCGGCGGGCGACCCGCGCCATGTTAGGGGCCGCCACGATGCCCGTCAACCCCGGGGCACCCCCCGGCCGGCGTTGACACCCGCTTACCCCACGCCTATAATCCGCCACGGTCGCCGGAACGCCAGGCGGCCTACCAGCTATGGCCGGCGTAAAGCTCACCAACCTTACCAAGCGCTTCGGCGACGTCGTGGCGGTGTCCGACGTCGACCTCGAGATTCGTGACGGCGAGTTCCTCGTGCTCGTGGGACCGTCGGGCTGCGGCAAGACCACGTGCCTGCGTATGATCGCGGGGCTCGAGGAGCCGACGGAAGGCGAGATCTGGATTGGCGACCGTCTGGTAAACGACGTGTCGCCTAAAGACCGCAATATCGCCATGGTGTTCCAGAATTACGCTCTCTATCCGCACATGACGGCCTATGACAACATGGCCTTCGCCCTCCGCCTCCGCAAGACCCCCCGGGACGAGATAGACACCCGCGTGCGCCAGGCCGCCGCCATGCTGGGCATCGAGCCCCTGCTCGGGCGCCGGCCCCGGGAGCTTTCCGGTGGCCAGCGCCAGCGAGTGGCTGTGGGCCGGGCCATCGTCCGGGAGCCCGCGGTCTTCCTCATGGACGAGCCCCTCTCCAACCTCGACGCCAAGATGCGCGTCGAGACGCGCGCGGAGCTGATCAAGCTCCACCGCCGCCTCCGCGTCACGACGGTCTACGTGACCCACGACCAGCTCGAGGCCATGACCATGGGCGACCGCATCGTGGTCATGAAGGACGGCCTGGTGCAGCAGGTGGACACGCCGCTGGGCCTGTTCTACGACCCCACCAATGTCTTCGTGGCGGGGTTCATAGGCACGCCCCCCATGAACCTGATCGAGGCCTCGGTGGTGGTCGGCGAGGACGGCGTGTACGTGGACGCCGGGGACTTCCAGACCAAGCTCCCGCCGTCGAAGGCTTCCCAGGCTCGGGCCCACGCGGGCAGCCCTGTCACCCTGGGCGTCCGCCCCAACGACATCTACGACCGCGCCATCTCCCAGGGAGTGGAGGCCACGGAGGACAACACCGTCTCGGCCACGGTCGAGGTCATCGAGCCCATGGGCGCCGAGGCCATCTTGTACCTTGCCCTCGGACAGACGCGGCTCGTCGCCAGCGTGGAGAGCACTACCCGCGCCCGGGAGAACCAGCCCCTGGACGTGCTCTTCGATCTCGAGCGCGTCCACCTCTTCGACCAGGAGACGGGCGAGGCCATCTTCACGGCGGCCACCGGGCACGAGGACCTGCTGCAGGGCAGCAGGCCCGATCCACCGTCGGCCGAGCAGTGACCTGGGCGCGCGGACCTGCGCGCCGGGCTCCCGGGGCCGGCCGCCACGGGCCGACCTCGCCCCGGCACACCCCCCGGGCTATCATCTTGGCGCCATGAGGGTACCCTCGACGGTGTGGTACGATGGCTGACGACGAATCCCAAGGCGAGGAACTCGGCTTCTGGGACCACGTGGAAGAGCTGCGGCTGAGGATCATCCGCAGCATCACCTACGTCGTGGTCGCCGGCACCGCCGCCTGGTTCTACCGGACCACGCTGCTGACTCTCCTGCAGTACCCAGCGCTGGAGGGCGCGCGGCGAGCGGGCCTCGGGGACTTCGCCTTCCGCATCTTCGAGGCCGCCGGCGGCTTCCTGCTGATGATTCAGGTCGCGATGGTCGCCGGAATCGTCCTCGCTTCCCCGCTGCTGACCCTTGAGCTCTGGGGGTTCATCGAGCCCGCCCTTCTCCCCCACGAGAAGCGCTGGGCCCTCTGGGCCATCCCATCCGCCACCTTCCTGTTCCTCTCGGGCGTCGCCACTTGCTACTGGATCGCCCCCACCGCCTTCGCCTTCTTCCTCCGCTTCAACCTCACCATCGGCGTGCAGCCCGAGCTCACCCTGGGCCCCTACCTGTACTTCTTCCTCCGTCTCGTCATCGTCTTCGGCGTGCTCTTCGAGCTGCCTCTGTTCCTGATGGTGCTTGCCGCCGTCGGCGTGGTCAGCAGCGGGGGGCTGATCCGCCAGTGGCGACTCGCCGTCGTCACCGTCTTCCTCGTCGCCGCCATCGCCACACCGACCGGCGATGCCCTAACCATGTCCGTCCTCGCCGCGCCCATGATGGTCCTCTACGTTCTCAGCGTCTTCCTCGTGCGCCTCGTCGAGAAGCGCAGGCGGCCGGAGGAGGAATCCTCCTCGGATGATGACCGGCCCTCCGACTCCCAGGGCACGCCCGCGCCCACCGGCGAGGACGGTCCCGCTCCCGACGCCCCGCCTCTGGATGAGGAGCAGGTGTACGACCTGACCGACCTGGCCGAGGACGAGCCCGCTCCCGCGGAGGACGACGGCGCCGCGGCGGACCTGGAGGAGACCTACCGGCAGCTCAACGAGGACGTGCCGCCGGCCCTGGACCCGTGACGGCGGGCGGACGGTGCGGCGCGCGGGAGAGATGCCTCCCGGGCGGGCGGGTCGTGAGTGGGCCAAACCATGCCTGACCTCGCGAGCCTCATCGCCGAACTGAAGGATTCACCGGACTACCGGGGGCAGGTGGTGGCGGTGCGCGAACAGGCGCCGCGCCCGGCCCGCTACGCTACGGAGGACCTGCCCCTCTGCGAGCCCGTGCGCCGGGCCCTGACCGCCCAGGGCGTCGAGCGCCTGTACGTCCACCAGCACGAGGCCATCCAGGCCGCGATGGCGGGCGCGCACGTGACCGTGGCGGCGGACACGGCCTCGGGCAAGACCGCCTGCTTCTTCGTGCCCATCGCGGAGGCGATCCAGGCGCACCCCACGGCCCGGGCGTTGTTGATCTACCCCACCAAGGCCCTGGCCCAGGACCAGCTCCGCAAGATGGAGGCCTTCGGCGCGGGATCGGTCTTCGTGGCCGCCACCTACGACGGCGACACGCCCCAGACCCGGCGCCGGGCCACGCGGCGCGGCAGCCACGTGATCCTCACCAATCCCGACATGCTCCACCTCGCCATCCTGCCCTACCACACCTCCTGGCGGGACTTCTTCCGCGAGCTGAAGTACGTGGTGCTCGACGAGATGCACGTGTACACGGGCGTCTTCGGCGCACACACGGCGAACGTGATCCGGCGGCTGCGCCGCGTGGCCGCTGAGCACGGGGCGGACCCCACCTTCATCTGCTGCTCGGCCACGGTGGGCAACCCTCGGGAGCTGGCCGAGCGACTGACGGGCCTGCCGCAGCGGCTGGTGGACGACGACGGTGCGCCCCAGGGCCGCAGGCTGCTCGTGATGTGGAATCCGCCGGTCCTCGAGCCCGCGGCGGGCCGCCGCCGCAGCGCCAACATGGAGGCGGCCGAGCTCTTCGCCTGGCTGGTCGAGCGCGGCGTCCGCACCATCGTCTTCACGCTCGCCCGCAGCCAGACCGAGCTGATCCTGCGCTATGCCCGCGATCGCCTCGAGCCCAAGGGCCTGGCGGACCAGGTGATGCCCTACCGCGGGGGTTACCTGGCCGAGCAGCGCCGGGCCATCGAGAAGCAGCTCTTCGACGGCGACCTGCTGGGTGTGGTGGCTACCAGCGCCCTCGAGCTGGGCCTTGACATCGGCAGCCTGGACGCCGTGATCCTGGCGGGCTACCCGGGACGCCCGTCGTCCCTGTGGCAGCGCGCCGGTCGCGCGGGCCGCCGCCAGACGGACTCGCTGGCCGTCCTAGTCGGGCTGCCCGCCAGCGGCGTGGACCAGTACCTCATGGCCCACCCGGACTACCTCCTACAGCAGGGCAACGAGCGCGTGCTCGTGGACCCCGGCAATCCCTACGTCCTCGCCGGCCATCTTCTGTGCGCGGCCTATGAGCTGCCCATCGGCCCCGAGGAGCTGGCGCTGTTCGGCGAGCGCGCCGAGGACCTGCTGGGCGTGCTCGAGGCTGAGCGGTACGTCGTCAAGCGCCGGCGATGGCACTGGCTGGACCCGGACGTGTACCCCGCCGCCCTCATCAGCATCCGGTCCGTGTCGGGGGCGGGGTACGACATTGCGCTGCGTGAGCCCGGCGGGAGGGAGTCCCTCCTGGGCACGATTGACGATCGCACCGCCTTCGCCCTCGTCCATCCCGGGGCCATCTACCTGCACGAGGGCGAGACCTACCTGGTCCGGGAGCTGGACCTCGAGGAGCGCCGCGCGGTCGTTGTCCCCACCGACGCCGGCTACTACACCCAGGCAATGAGCGCCGACCAGGTCTCGGTCCTCGACACCGAGACCGATCTGCCGGCCGGCGACGACCTGAACTGGCGCTTCGGCTCCGTGAAGGTCACCTCCCAGGTCATCGCCTTCCGCAAGCTGCAGCAGATCACGGAGCGAGAGCTGGGCACCGAGGACCTCGACCTGCCCGCCCAGTCCTTCGAGACCCAGGCCCTGTGGATCGCCGTGGGCGCGCGGGAGGTCGCCGTGCTGGCCGAGGCAGGCCGGGACCTGATGGGCAGCCTGCACGCCCTCGAACATGCCGTCATCGCCATCCTGCCTCTCTTCGCGCTCTGCGACCAGCGAGACATCGGCGGTGTCTCCCACGGCACCCACCCCGACGTGGGCAGGGGCGCCCTTTTCGTCTATGATGGATATCCCGGCGGCGTCGGCATCGCCCTGGGCGCCTTCGACCGCCTGGGAGAGGTCCTGTCGGCCGTCGCCGAGACCATCGAGAACTGCCCGTGCGAGGCCGGCTGCCCGTCCTGCGTGCAGAGCACCTACTGCGGGGACGGGAACTGGCCGCTGGACAAGGCCGGGGCCCTGCTGCTGGCTCGGCACCTGGCTGCCCGCTGGGCGGAAACGCCGAAAACCTAAGGATGCCCTAATAGATGCCTGTAGACCTCCATCTCCATTCGACGGCCAGCGACGGCTCGCTCACCCCCGAGGAGCTGGTCGCCACGGCTATTGCCAAGGACCTCTACGCGATGGCGGTCACGGACCACGACACCGTGGCCGGCGTCGAGCCCGCCATGATTAGCGCGGAAGGCACCGGCCTGCATGTCCTCCCGGGCGTCGAGATCAGCGTGGACTTCGCGGACACCGAGATCCACATCCTCGGCTACTTCATGGACCTGGACCATGAGCCCCTGCTTGAGGCCATGGAGAAGGTGCGCGACGGGCGGGTCCACCGCGCGCGGGAGATGGTGCGCCGGCTGCGGGAGCTGGGCCTTGAGATAAGCTACGACGACGTCCTGGCCGAGTCCGGGGACGGTAGCGTCGGCCGCCCGCACGTGGCCCGCGCGCTCGAGCGGCTGGGGCATGTGCGCGACCTCCAGGAGGCCTTCGACCGGTACCTGGGCCGCGGCAGACCCGCCTGCGTGCCCCGGTACAAGCTCCTGCCCGAGGAGGCGGTGGGCCTGATCGCGGCGGCGGGCGGGATGCCGGTCTTCGCCCACCCGGGCCTGTCGCGGCGGGATGACATGGTGGATGTCCTCATCGCGGCCGGCCTGCTGGGCCTGGAGGCCTACCACACCGACCATAGCGAGAAGCAGACCCAGAAGTACATCAACATGGCCAAGCGTCGTGGCCTGTATATCACCGGCGGGAGCGACTCCCACGGCCCCCTGGGGCCCGTTCCGGTCGAGATCGGCTCGGTTTTCGTACCCGATTCGTGCGCGGACCGGCTGATGGAGTGGGCGGCGGAGCACGGCCGCGTCTTCGTCTAGCCGCCCGCGCCGGGGCCAGGAGGGTGGCGAGCATGACTGTCACGGTACGCTCTGTGGATGCCGAGGGGCGGGTTGCGCGCGTGGTAGCGGACGGCGACGCGGCGGAGCCGCGCAACCTGGGGAGGTTCCGGCGCGCGCTGGCGGCGGCGGCCGAACGGCACCGCGGACTGGTCGTTGACCTCCTCGCGGTCGGCGACATCCCCGCTGCCGCGGTCGCGACCCTGGTCGAGACGGCCGCGCAGCTTAGGTGGGCGGGAGGTGACCTGGCCGTCGCGGCGTCGGGCGAGGTGGCCGAGCGTCTGGCCCTAGCCGGCCTCACCGAGGCCCTCAGGGTGGTGGACGACCCCGACCAGGCCTCCGCCGCGCTGGTGGTGCAGTAGCAGCACGGCCGCGGACGCCGGAGCGTGGCCCTCCGGCGACGCCTGTGTCCTCACTGCGCCCTCGGGTCCAGCGCTTGCTCTCTGCCCCCGGGCTAGGAGGTGGCCTCCTCCACTATCCTGATCTCCTCGTCGGTAAGGCCGTAGAGCTCGTAGACGAGCTGGTCAATCCGGCGGTCGGTGGCGTCAATCTGGCGCTGGAGCAGTTCGCGGTCGCGGGGCGTGCTCGCCTCGGGCAGGCGCTCGTGCAGGTCGAGCATGGCCTGCACGAGCTCCACCATCCTGTCGTGTCTCGCGACGTCCGCCGGGTCCGAGAACTCGATGGGCCGGATGGGCAGGCGGCGAAGCGATGAGACCTTCACCTGAGGAAAGGCCCTCTGGCCTGACTCGGCCGTGGTCTGCTCGTAGAAGAAGCGGATGAGGCGAGAGTTGAGGAGTCCAACCACGTAGCGCGTATCATGCGGTGGCCAAGGGTATAGCGCAAGGAGCGAATTCCGGAAGTACAGAGCCCCTTCGCGGGGGCCGACTATCGGGTGGGCCGCGGTCTGCCGGATCACAAAGTCAGCGCTGCGATAGGCCTCTTCCGGGCCGATCCTGAAGTACTCGGCAGAACGCTTCCCATACCCCAGCCGCAGGGACTTGGCGGGGGGACGGCATACGTACCGGGCTACCTGCTTCCCCTCAAGCAGGGGAACGGTGCGCTCGTCCCGGCCCTCCGACCCCTGAGCAATCAGCTTGGCAGCGCAGTTA
>CAZSOQ010000109.1:16751-17018 GCA_964608495.1 uncultured Armatimonadia bacterium
AAGGCTGTCGCCCGCAGCTTGAACCTTGGATAGCAGAGCCGCAAAGGCACGCACCACCCAGGGGTCGCCTCCCGTCACCTCGAGCCCTGCGCGAGTACCGTCGCGGCCCACAATCAGCGTCGGCTTTGCTGGCTCTCGCCGGGCCAGCACGACCGTCATCACAGGAGTGACGGCCTGGCGGAACACCTGCTCCCCCCAGTAGCGGACCTCGATAACCGCCGTGGCCTCGGCTATCTGGCGGCGCAGACATGAGTAACCGTCCAGATG
>CAZSOQ010000110.1:0-16919 GCA_964608495.1 uncultured Armatimonadia bacterium
GGGGGACATGACGCCGGGGTCGTTCTATGTTGACACGAAGGCGAAGGTGCTCTACCTGTGGCTGAAGGACAACGGGGACCCCAACGCCGCCACTGTCGAGGTGGCGGTTCGGCCCTTCCTGATGGTCGCCGAGGGCCGGTACCTGGTCATCAAGGGCTTCAAGATGACCCACAGCAGCACGGGCAACTACGTGAACTGGCCCGCCGTGCGCCTGACAGGCTCCCACCTGGTCTTCCAGGGCAACGAGGTGACCTGGGCGGACTTCATCGGCTTCGGCTTCAACGGCTCCTTCATTGACGTGATAGACAACAAGTTCAACTACTGCGGCAACAGCGGCGTGGGCGGCAACAGCCTGCTCGGCTGCCGCCTCATCGGCAACGAGACCAGCTACAACAACTGGCGCCGCTGGGCCCCGGGCTGGCACGCCGGCGGCATCAAGGTCATTCCCATTGAGCGCCAGCTCCTGATCCACCGCCACACCGCCCTGGGCAACCACGCCGACGGCATCTGGGTCGATTCCCTCGATTCAGGCCAGGTCACCATCAGCAGTTGCCTGTCGGCGAACAACGAGGGGAACGGCATCCACTTCGAGATCGCCCAGCGGGGTCTCATCGTGAACAACGTGCTGCACCACAACCGGGGGCGCGGGATCTACCTGTCCAGCTCGCGCGAGACCCTCGTGGCCCACAACGTCTGCTACGCCAACGGCATGTCGGGGATCGTGTCGGTCGGCCCGGACCGCCAAGGCCCCGTCGAGCGCTTCGGGGAGCCGGGGATCATCCCGGCGCGCAACAACTACATCATCGGCAACATCATGATGGACAACATGAACCCGGAGCTCAAGCCCGAGGGCTGGAACTACCGCCCCGAGCTGATCCTGCCGAATCCCGAGGAGAAGCCCGAGCTGTTCAGCGGCTGCCACGCGGACTACAACGTGTACTGGCGCAGCGACGGTCGCGCGATACCCTTCTGGTTCGGCTGGGGCGCCAAGACCTGGGACCCGATTGACCGCTGGTGCGAGGACACGGGGAACGACGTGCACTCGGTAATCGCCGACCCGCTGTTCGTGGACGCCGCCGGCGGCGACTTCCACCTCAAGCCCGGCAGCCCGGCCGCGGGCCTCGCGCCCATCCTGGGCGAGGTGGGCACCGACGCGGACGACCAGACCCGTCCCGACAGGGAGCGGCTCCGCTGCGCGGGCGCCTACGAGCTCCCCGCCGCGAAGGAGTAGCCCGGCCCCGCGCGCTCTCTCGCGCCCCGCGCGCCGTCTATTGGGCCGGCGGATCAACCCAGATCGGGCTCGACCAGGCCATCTCGGTGTCTTCCTGGATGACCCGCAGGTACCACCACTCGGTGCCGGTCAGCGGCTCCTCGCGCACGAAGGCGCCCTCCAGGTCCTCCCTGCCCTCGCCCTCCCACGACTTGGCTACCTCGTTGTCCCGCAGCAGGTCCACGCGCTTGATGGGCCCCGTGCCGATGGCCCGCCACTTCACCTCGCGCTTCTCGGCCGCGGTCGCCGCCGTGATCTCGCTGCCCATCGGCCGCCCGTTGAGGCTGAACTGCACCAGAAGGTGCTGCCCCGTGGTCGCGTAACAGGCGCGGTCGTACATCGCGTCCCACAGCGCCTCGCGGCGTAGTTCCTTGCTCAGGACGGCGCAGCGCGCCGGGCCGGTGCCCGGGCGCCCCGAGTGCGTGTCGGTCGAGCCGATGAAGCCCAGCCGATGCCCGGCGGCCAGGGCCGTCTGCACGCTCGAGCCACGGTCGCTGGCTCTCACCCGAAGCTCCGGCACGGGCCCGCCCGGCACCTCGAAGGAGCCACGCGCCTGGCAGATCTCGACCACGCGCTGGTATTTGTGGTTGATCTTGGACCAGTCCACCGGCCCCCACGCCAGCCGCCCATCCGCGAGCTTCACGCCCGAGTCGGTGTTCGGATGGTGCGGCACGGTGAGCACGCGGATGCCCATCTCGTCGAACATCGCCCACCAGCTCTCCATGTTGTCCGGCAGCTTCGGCTGCTCGGGGCCCTGATCGCCGCGGTAGTAGGCGTTGCGGTGACCGCGCACGCTGTCGCTCCACTCGAAGCCCGGTATCGTCGCGAATCTGCCTGCCTCGTTGTGCCGATTGCCGACCTCGATGGTCCTACGCCAGTTGTCTCCCCTGGGCGAGTGGTCGGACAGGCCCGCGAAGTCCATGCCGAGGAACCGGCGCGCGTAGCCATAGGCCTCGTCGGGATCACCGACCGCGTCGCTGGAGATCTCGCAGTGGGAGTGGATGTCGCCGAAGTAGACGCCGGGCTCGTCCTCGGCCCGTGGGAGGATGGGGTTGCTGCGCGCGCTCATCCCCTCCGACTCGACAGTCACGCGGCTCACCGCGCCCGCCGGGAAGCGGGCCTGGAAGTCGTGGCTCCCGCCGTCCGCCTCGGTGAAGCCGTACTCGCGCGGCAGGCCCGCCGCGGTGTTGCACGTCAGCCGCACGGTGCCGCGGAAGTCTTGCGCCGGGTTGCCGTTCTCGTCCATGGCCGCCACGGTCACTCGCCCGGGCTGCCCGGCCACCGGCCGCGCCTCGGCGACGCACAGGAGCTGCTTGGCCGGCCCACCCTTGGCCCGCACCTCGAAGCGGCCGTCCACGGGCCTGGGCCCGGCTCCGGCCGAGGGCACGATCAGGGCTCCGAGCGTGCCTACCACGTTCGTGTGCGGCGTGTACTTGAGCGACGCCGCGATCCTGACCCGGTCGCCCGGGGCCAGCGGCCCGCCGGCGACGAGGGTCGCGATGACGGCCACGGGCTTGGGAGTGGGCGGCCAGCTCTTCTTGGGCGGCGGCACCGAGGTCTCGAAGCGGGCGTCCTTGGCGGCCGCCGTGGCCCCCTCGGGCACGATCTGGGCCTTGAGGTCCGAGAGGCTGAACTCGCGCGCCGGGCGCCAGTGCTGCCACTGGAGCTGGACGCTCCCGCCCTCGCGGAGGCCCACCTTGCCGACCGTGACGTCGAACCGGGCCTCTACGGTCGTGCCCGCCACGCCCGGCTCGGTCGGCGTCATGGCGAGGCGGGCGAACTCGGCGCCCAGATCGCCCAGGGGGCCCACCGACACGTCGTCCAGCCACACGGTGCCCGTGGACTTCTGCAGCCCCAGCACCAACTGCAGCTCGACGGTGCCCGGCTCGGGCTCGATGACGCCGGCGACCTCCCGCCAGTCGAGGGTGCCCTGGAAGTCCCCGAGGCCCTGGTTGCGCAGCACCTCGCCCTTCGCGTCCCTGTGCAGGACGTTCACGCGGCCGCTGGTCAGGTCCTGGGCCTTCACCCACACCGACAGCCACAGTGGGCCCTCGGGGAGCGGCCCCACCATCTGCCGCCAGGCCTGGATGTAGCTCGTCTGCTTGTCCGGATCGAGGCCGACCACGCGCGCCGAGCGCAGGCCCGAGTGGCGCACTTCGCCGTCCCACCCGAACTCGCACCCGGGGAGGGCCGGCAGGCCCCAGGCCGCGAGGTTCTTGCCGTCCTCCGACAGCTCCTCGAAGCCCGGGTTCCTCACAAGGTTCTCCTGCGCCCCGACGAGGGAAGCCGCCGTAGCCGTCAGGATCGCCAGGAGGGCCACAGTGATGGGGCGTGCTCTCATGGGATTCACCTTCCTTCTGCTCCAGGCTGCTCAGTGTGCGGCCTCGCCGGCTACTCCGCCAGCAGGACCACCAGTCGCCTCCTCGCCTCGTCCATGCGCCCAGCCTCTGCCACCAGCACCACCTGCAGCCGCACCTCCGCCGGGCACTCGATGCGCAGTCCCTGGGGCCCTGCGGTCGCCCGCACCTCAGCCAGCCGTCGCCACTGCCCTCCGGCCAGCTCACCGGCCTCCGCGACGACCTCTCCCGTGCCTTCGCGCGCCACCGTCACATCGCCCGCCTCGAAGGGCAGCACGGCCAGCAGGCCCGAGGACGCCAGCGGCTTGCCGTCCAGCGCCAGGACCGTCGCGTGGCCCCGGCTCCTCGCCACGGGCTGGTCGCCAAGCCGTGTCTCGCCCTGTGCCTCGGCCAGCACCGGCCGTCCCTGTGCGTCCAGCACCGCCATGCCGGGCCCCATGCCCTTCAGCTCCATCGCCAGCGGTCCGTGCCGCGTGCCGACAACCGCCCGGCAGGGCTCCCCGGCGTTGTAGGCCACGATCGCTTGCCCATCGTCTTCGAGCGGCACGCGGAACACGTGCAGGTTCTCGCGGTCGGGCGTCACCGCCAGGCGCTTCACCCCGGCCAGCTCGAGGAAGGCGGCGTAGATCCCGCGGCGCGGGACGTCGCGCTCCAGCTCGATCGGCTCGCCAACGAACAGCACTTGCCCGGCGTCCAGCCGGCGCAGCACCGCCACGGCGCCCTCGTCCGAACGCGCCACGACCTCCTCGCCCGTCACCGACAGCGCCAGGCTCGGCCGCCCTTCGTAGCCGCCGACCGCCGCGGCGGGGGCCGCCCGGCCCGCCAGCACCCCACTGAACGACACGCGGCTCTGCTCGCCCTGCTGCATCTCGAGCCACGGGTAGCGCCTGGTGACCTCCGTCGCGCCGGTCAGGAGCTTGACGCGGTCGGCCTTCGTCCACTGCAGATCGTCAGCGTAGCCGACGTCGCCCGTGACGAGGAGGCTCCCGCCGCCCCGTACGAAGGCCAGGACGCGCTCGAAGGTCTCGTCCGTCGGGCAGTAGGGCACGGGCCAGACCAGCGCCTTGCAGGCCGTGGGGATTCTGTCCAGGTCCGCCTCGCACAGGCTCTCGAAGGGCACGTCCAGGCCCATGAGCGTCGCCGCGGCCGCGCAGATCGCCCGCACGCAGGTCTCCTTGCCGCCCGTCAGCCGGTGGGCGTCGGGCAGGAGGAGGTAGACCTCCGCGGGCTCGTAGACGGGCCGCAGCGGCCCGAACATGAGGGCCTGGTTGCGCTCGACGAGCGCCGCCTCGCGCAGCACGTGGTCGGAGTACACCTTGCCGAAGGGGAAGATGCCCGCCATGGGGTCACGCCAGTGCCAGGTGGCCGTGAAGGAGCTGCCCAGGCCGAAGGCGTGATGGTGCAGATACAGGAACCGCCTGCTGTACTCCTCCTCGGTCTCGCCGCCGGGGAAGGAGGGGTGCTGGCGCGCGCCGCATTCGCCGACGCTCAGCGGCTGGCCGGCCCACCGGCGGTCGAGGGTCTTGAGGTATAGGCCGAAGTCGGCCAGCTCCCCGTAGTAGTGCTGGTCGGTGAAGTCCTGGTCGCGCGATGCCAGCGGCGGGTCGAAGATCCTCGGCCCCCAGCCGAAGCCCTGCCCCCAGCCCGGGGTGACGGCCAGGTCGGGCCGCACGGACCGGAAGGCCTCGCGCGTGACCCGTGCCCAGTCGGCCAGGCGGTCGACCGCGAAGGTCGTCACGTCCCGCGCCCGCAGGCTGTCCCACCTTTGCGGGGGGAAGCTGAAGGGTACCTGGGGCAGGGCCTGCTCCGGCGCATCCTCGCCCCAGGCCTCGCGCAGCCGCTCGTCCGTGCCATGCCTGTCCCGCAGCCACTGGTTGAAGACCGCCCGCTCCTTCTCTGTGTCGTCCGAGGTCACCCCCGTCTCGTTGCAGGTGTCCATGATGAAGCCCGGCACGTCCCTGTACCTCGCGGCGATCTCCTTCGCGCGGGTCGTGTGGTCGGCCAACTGCTCGGGGTCGGCGGTGGCCATGAAGTTGGGCGTGTGGAACATCACGATGCGATGCTTCTGCGCCAGGTACACCCAGGCGTCGCTGGCCCGCTTCTGCTCCTCCGTCTGCCAGGGCAGGAAGCAGCGCGATATACGCATCCCCAGGTCCTGCATCATCTGGAAATCGCGCTCCCAGTCGGTCACGCGCCGCTGGCTGATGGAGCCGTTAGTGCCCCACCAGTTCTGGCACCCGATCAGGTACCGCGGCCTGCCCTCGTAATCGAAGTAGCTGTCCCTGATCGCCACCGACGGGCCGCTGCGCGCCACGGAATCGCGCCACACGACGAAGCCGTTCTCCTCCTGGTCGTAGGGCTCGGCGCCCGCCGTCTTGCCTTCCAGCCGCAGCTCCGACCGCACGATGAACAGGTCCGCGCCCTCTGCCGGGGCCGTCCACGTCATCTCGAGCACGTCCTGGGCTCCCGGCTCCAGGTCCACGCGGAACTCCCGCCGCTGCGCGGTCTTGCCGTCACCGGCCGTGGCGGGGGCCGCCGGGCTCACGGATAGCACCGCGGTGCCCCGTTGTGCCCGCGGCCCGTGGTTGGCCACGCGCGTCCGGATCGTCACCTGCTCCCCGGCCCGGTAGCAGGCATACTCCGTCTCTGTGCCGTACAGGAAGGTCCTGTCCACGAGGCGCTGCACGATCCCCGGCAGATGGGGCAGCAGCGTGCCGTCGCCCTCCGCGAACAGGTCGCGGTTGCTGACCCCGAAGAAGCCCCACGCCGACTTGGCGAAGTAGCCGTCGAAGTGGTACATCACGCTCCCCAGCGCGCCGCGCGGCCTCCCGTAGCGGTCGTAGGACTGCACCAGCGGGACGATTCGCGACCGATCCGGCCCAAACCCGTGCCCCTGCACGGACAGCACTCCCACCGCCGCCATGCCCTCGAAGGGGCCGTCCAGTTTCAGCGACGCCGGCACCACGCTCTGTCCCTCGGCCGCGCGGGCGCGGGCCGCGTCCTTCAGCGGGTGCGACGGGTCGAAGACCCCGATCTGCTCCTCCTTCGGCCACATCGCGTCGCGTATGCGGCAGTGGCGGGTGTTCATCACTTCCGGGCTCTGGCGCAGGCTCTCGTAGGGATCATCGGCGATCCGGGGGTCCTCGATCCAGAAGGTGTAGTCCCCGCCGTCGGCCACCACTTCCGTGGACAGCCCGACCATGATCGCCGCCATGTTGCTCAGGTTCGGCTGATCGCCCGGCCCGCCGCGCCCGACCGAGGGGTTGTCCCGCCAGTAGGCGAAGTCGCTCGGCACCAGGACGTACTCCTTCCACTCGGTCGTGAGGTCCACGGCGGCCTTCCACCGAGCCCCGTCCTGCTCGTGCCACTCGACCAGCATCCTCGGTGTGTGCTCGTCGCCTCGCGCCCGGAACACCAGCTCGCTCCAGCCCTGGAAGAAGCGGTCCGCCGGGATAGCGGGCGTGCGTGCCGTCGCCCAGCCTCTCATCTCGCGGACCGCGAACTGCAGCCTCGCCACGCCCTCGCGCGCCGCCTGCTCGTCCAGCGTGAGCACGGGCGCGGCTCCCCTCGGCCCGCCGCCCGAGGACCACTTCTCCGGCGCCAGCTCCTCGGGCGTGAAGAGCCGCGTCGCCTTCTCGCCCACCTGCCGGGGCAGGTCCGCCAGGGGCACCCAGCCCTGAGGTCCCCGCGCCATCTGCACGTCGAAGGCATAGCCCCCCATGGTCAGCAGGCAGCCGCCGCCGGCCAGGTAGTCCTGGATCGTCTCCCGCGCCGCCGCGGGCACAGCCGGCCCGTAGGGGAGCACGAGCACATCGAAGCTGTCGGGGGTGAGGAGGGCCGGATTGGCCAATTGAGCCCCCGTGAGCCTGTGACAGCGGAAGCCCGCCGCCTCCAGAGCCCTGGTCAGCACCTTCGGGTCCGACGGCGCCCCCAGCCTCGGGAAGTCGTCGTCGAGCACCGCCAGGTCGCGCCCCACCGATCGCTGGAAGCCGCTTTCGGCCCGGTACCGCTCCGCCTCCGCCAGCGCCCGGGTCTGAGCGACAGCGGCTACCAGGTCCGGGCGCGACGGCTCGTAGTCCGTCGCCTCGGAGCCCACCTCTAGCTGCACATCGTCGAAGTAGGCCTCGCCGTGGCCGTGCAGGAGCAGGATCGCGCGGGCTTCCGCCGTCCGCTCGGGCACCTGGGCCGTCACGACCAGCCGCGTCCACTGGGTGGTGCCCACGAGCTTGCTCTCGCTGTCCCGATAGTCCACGCGACGCTCGTCGCCGTCGAAGAAGTTGAGGGATATGTACGCCCCCACGCCGTCCCTGGCATCCCGCGTCCGTGCCCACGCGCTCAGGGCCAGCGTCTGGCCCACGCCCACGTTCCGGGCGCTCTGGTACATCTGGTGCCAGGACACCTGCGCCTCGGGCCCCACGGCCACCACGGCGCAGGCCTGCCCGTCGTAGGGCTCGTCGAAGCGTCGCTCACAGGTCACCCCGGGCGCGGTCGAGGGCTGCCAGTGCTTGACGTACTTCCCCCCCGGCCGGCCCAGCTCGAACCCGGAGTTGGACAGCATGTTGCGCGACGCCGGCTGGGCCAGGCCTACGCCGCAGGCGAACAGGACGCTCACCGGCACTAGACAACGCATGAGAGTGGGCCTCCCGGTGCGGCCTTGCTCGGCCGCCGGATCCACGCGGGCCGATCCCCGCGCTCGCCCTCAATCTTCACCGGCGCCGCGCCGGCCCCTTCCGCCTCAGGACGCAGGAGTCTCGCCTCGCGGGGGTAATACGCACCTCACCCCTGGGGGCAGAGGGCCGCGCCGCGTGGCGCCCGCGCAGGCGGGCCAGCGACGGCCCTCGCGAGCAGGCGACACGCCCCCGGCAGGAGGCCCGTCCATGACCGGCGCTCGGCTCATCCACCGGCTTGCGCTCCTGGCCGCCCTAGTCCTTGCCGCGCACCTGCTGACCTTCGCCCAGGCTCCCAGGAACCTGGTCCGCAACGGCGACTTCACCGACGGGCTGCGTGAATGGAATCTCACCCAGGACGCCTCCTGCGCGGCCTCGATCGTGGACTCGACCGTCGAGGGCTACCCGAAGGCCCTGCACCTCGACCTCGGCCCTGAGCCCGACGCCCAGCCGTGGTCCGTCATCCTCAACCAGCCGGTGGACGCCTTCCTCGAGGAAGGCGAGCCGCTGATCCTCAAGGTCTGGATGCGCAGCCCCGATCGGTGCAGGGCCTCGGTCTACGTGGAGCTGAGCAGGGATCCCTGGCCCAAGTCCCCCTCGGGGACGGTCGAGCTGACCCCCGACTGGCGGGAGTACGAGTTCACCGGCCCGTCGCTGCAGGACTTCAGCGCCGGCGAGGCGGTGCTGGGCTTCCATCTGGCCTTCGGCGGCGGCGCGATGGAGATCACCGGCGTGCGGCTTCTGGCGCCGAACATGCAGCCCGACAGAGGCGGGGAGAGACCGACCATGGACAAGCCCGAGAGCCTGATCACCAACGGCGACTTCGCCCAGCCCCTCGAGGGAAGCTGGTACACGGCCGGCGGCGAGCGCCTGCGGGTCGAGGTCGCGGACGCCGAGGTCGCCGACTACCGCCGGGCCGTCCGTCTCACCTGCGACCCCGAGCCCGACGCGGCAGTCTGGAACCTGCAGTTCTCCCAGACGTGCCAGGCCTACGTGCACGCCCGGGACGCCCTGTACTTCCGTGCCTGGCTGCGCAGCCCGGACAAGTGCCGCGTGACCTTCATCTACGAGCTCGGCGAGCCCCCGCACACCAAGTCCATCAGTCGGCTCGTCCACCTCACGCCCGAGTGGAAGGAGTACCGTTTCATGGGGCGCGCGACCCAGGGCTTCCGGCCGGGGCAGGCCCGCGCCTCCTGGTTCCTGGGCCACGACAAGGGTGTCGTCGAGGTGGCCGGCGTGCGTGTCGAGGACTACGGGGACGCGCCCGACTCCGCCTTCGACCAGACGATAGACTACTGGGGCGGCCGCGAGCACCCCGACACCTGGCGCGAGCCCGCCCTCCAGCGCATCGAGCAGATCCGCAAGGGCGACCTGGCCGTCCGGGTGCTCGACGCCGACGGCAAGCCCGTGCCCGGCGCCGCGGTCCACGTCCGGCAGAAGCGGCACCACTTCCGCTTCGGCACGGCGCTGCCCGCCGGCCGCCTTGTGGACACCGCCAACCCGGACAACGTGCGCTTCCAGCAGGAGGTCGAACGGCTCTACAACACAGTCACCTTTGAGAACGACCTGAAGTGGGCCGCGACGAGCGAGAGCCGGCTGGCGACCGTGGACGGCGTCATCGAGTGGCTGCAGCAGCGGGGCATCGAGGTGCGCGGCCACTGCCTGCTGTGGGGCTCGTACCAGCACCTGCCCGGCCCCATGAGGGAGCTGCGCGGCGACGCCCTGCTGGAGGCCTGCCGGGCCCACGTCACGGACTACGCGACCCGCACGAGGGGCCGCCTGTACCTGTGGGACGTCGTTAACGAGGCCGGCAGCAACACCGAGGTGTGGGACCAGATCGGGTGGGAGAACTTCGCCAACTCCTTCCGCTGGGCCCGCGAGGCGGACCCCAACGTCCTGCTGTGCTACAACGACTACGGGATCGTCGCCGACAACCCGCCCTATCGGGCGAAGGTGGCCGAGCGCATCAGGTACCTGGTGGACCAGGGCGCGCCGGTGGACGTCCTGGGCATCCAGGCGCACATGGGCGTGCCCCTGGTGCCCCCGCACCGAGTCCTCGAGATCCTCGACGAGTGGGCAGGCTTCGGCAAGGCCCTGGAGATCACGGAGTTCGACATCGGTATCTGGGACGACGAGGTGCACGCCCAGTACGTGCGTGACTTCATGACGGCCATGTTCAGCCACCCGAAGGTCCAGAGCTTCATCATGTGGGGCTTCTGGGAGGGCTCCCACTGGCGGGCGAAGGACGGCGGCGCCATGTTCCGCCGCGACTGGACCCCACGTTCCGCCCAGACCGCCTGGGAGGACCTGGTGCTGAACCAGTGGTGGACGAAGTGGGACGGCGCGGCGGACGATCAGGGCCTGGCGGCCGTGCGCGCCTTCTACGGCAAGCACGAGGTCACGGCCGAGCACGACGGGAAGACGGCCTCCGCGACCGTGGACCTCCTGCCGGGCGGCGATGGCACTGTGGAACTGCGGCTCAAGTAGTGCCTTGGCCGGGGGGCTCCCGGGCCGGCCTACTCGCGCATCAGGACGTACAGGGGCGCGTCGGTCACCCGCAGCGCCTTCGCTGCCGCACGCTCCACCTCCACCGGCGCTCCCATGAGATCCCAGGCCCTCACTGCCCCGGGGAACTCCACCTCCGCCTCGGTACCGGTGCGCGACCAGGCTACCGCCAGCGGCCCCTGCGGCGTCCGGAAGTGGTGGACCCACACGTCCTCGCCTCGGCGCTCCGTGCGGAGGAACTGCGCCCCGTCCAGGAGCCAGGTCATGGTCGCGTAGGCCGGGACGTTGGGCCGCGGCTGTCCGTCGCCCTCCACGAATCCCTGCCAGTCGCGCGCCCGCGGCGACCCGTCCAGGAAGAAGTTGTAAAAGAAGAACTGCCGCACGCCCAGGGCTAGCTGCGCCACGTACTGCCGCACCATCCAGCGGGCCATGCTGTCGGCCGGGACGGCCCCGGGCTCCGACGGTCGGTAGCTCAGGCAGGACGCCGGGCTCGAGAAGCCCCCCTCACTGTCTGTGACGGGCAGCTCCCTGCCCGCCTCGCGCATCCTCTCCCGCACCCAGGCCACCGCGTCACCGACGGTCCAGTCCCCCTCGTCCACGGGCCCGAAGATGTAGTCATGGAAGCTGAACACGTCCATCAGGTGCAGCCCGCCGAGCCTGATGACCTCTGCGGCGAAGCTCTGCGAGGAGTGGCCTGGGATCATCCTGCCCGCCACGACGCCCGCGATGACCGTGGCCCCAGGGTCCTCGCGCTTGACGATCGGGTAGGTGTGCGTGAGCATCTCGACGTAGGCCGCCGCGCGCGTCTGTCCCTCGCGCGGCACCAGCCAGTCGGTCGCGTTGCCTTCGTTCCATACCTCCCACACCTGGATCTGCTCGCGGTACCTCCTCACCGTCTCGGCCACGTAATTCTCCCACTCGCGCCAATCCCGCGGCACCCAGGCGCCCGTGCCGGTGTAGAAGCCGCCGTCGGGTGTGCCTTCCGGCGCGCTCGAAGCCCAGGTCGGGCAGCGGTCCAGCGACCCGCAGACCTCGAAGCCGGCCTCGCGCGCGAGCGCTATCGGCTCGTCGCGCCAGTGCCACTCGGCCTTCTTCGGCTCGACCACGCGCCACTTGGTGTGGTTGGGCGGGTGCAGCCTCAGCCAGCGCACCCCCACGGCCTTCGCCAGCCTGATGCTGCTGGCGTCCACGGCGAAGTGGGCGCCGAAGGGCGAGGTCGCGGCATCGCCGTGCCGCTCGGCGGGGGGCAGCAGCGCGAAGGTGCTCTCGTTGCGGTACTCGTCCTCACCGTCCCGCCACGTGACCGAGGCCTTGTACCAGCCCCTCGGCAGGTCGGCGCAGGCGATGCTTTCCTGCTGCCGGCCCGGCGCCGGAGCGGACTTCCCGGCCTTCACGACGCGCCCCCAGAAGTCCTGGACCTGCCAGGCCATCTCGACGGCCGGCGCACCCTCGGGCACCGAGCTCAGCAGACGCAGGGCGGGCGTCTCGCCGTCGTGGTACAGCGACATCGGATGACGGGCGGCGATGAGCGCCGCCGTGACCCGCTCGCGGCCCCCGCCAGGGGCGCCGGCTGCCTCGTCCTGACGGAGCTGCACGTCGTCCAGCCACAGGGTCGCGGGGCCGTACACGACGACGCGCGCGTAGTCCATCGTCCGGGGTCCGAAGCCCACGGTCCCCCGGGCCTCGACGGTCTGCCACTGCTGCGTTGCCTCGACCTTACGGCCGAGGTTGTCGGAGGCGAAGGTAAGGCTGGTAGGCCGGTCGGCGCGCAGGCGACACGAGAGCGTGAGCGGGCGCCCGGGAGTCACCTCCACCACGTCACTGGCCAGCGTGGTGCCCGCCCCCTCGGGCACGCCCAGCTTCAGGCACCGGCCGTCGCCCTCCGTGTCCACCGTGGCCACGGCCTCGGCCCAGTAGTCGCAGCCGTGGCCCAGCATCCAGTTCGCCAGCCCCAGGTCGAAGTCGCCGTTGTGCAGCAGGTTGCCGGGCCGCGGCGGCGGCGCGAGGGCGGCAGCCTCCTCGGACGTCACTGCCTCCACAGCCACGTCATCCACCCACAGCGTGCCCGTCCGCGTGAAGCGGAGCATGAAGCGGCCCTGTGGGTCGTCCACCCGCGACGTCCAAAGGTACTCGACCTGTCTCCACTCGGGCCCCACCTCCAGCCCCTGCTCGACGTACACCCGATAGGGCGCAGGCGCCTGTCGCAGTTGCACGGCCACCTCCCCTACATCGCCCCTCAGCCACACGCGCACTCGGTACACCTGCCCGCGCTTCAGCGGCACCCACGCCTCGGGGATCATCTGCACCGCGCCCATGCCCAGGCGCGAGCAGGTGATCTTCTGGCACGCCTTCCCCGAGTGCGGGTTGTCGGTCTGCTGGGCGTACTGCACATCCAGGTCGGCCCAGGAGGAGTTGTCCAGCCACCCCTGGGCAGTCCCGGCCTCGCCGACATCGCCCTCGAAGTCGCCGGTAGGCAGCAGATTCCCGGCCGCGGGGGCCAGCGCGCAGGCCGACAGCAGCAGAGCCGCGAGCATCAGGCGCATTTGCCTCACCTTCCCGGCAGTATGCGCCGTCGGCCCGGGGATTCCTCGCCGCCTCGGGCGCATCGCGCGGCCTGGGCCGCCGAAGGTGGTCTCGCCGGACGGCGCGAACCTGCGCCCGACGCAGGCCCTGCTTGACCACCCGTGGCCCGGCCTGACTACCAGCGACGGAGGCGACACGATGGACAGCCCGACTTCCGCTCACCGCGCACGGCGTCCCGGCCCTCGCATGGGTCTCTGCCGCCCGGCGGCGGGGGTGGTCCTGCCGTTCGTGATCGCCCTCGGCCTCGGCCCCCTCGCCTGCGCCCAGGACACCTTCACCTCGGGACCGTGGTCCTGGCAGGAGACGCCCAGCGGTCTCCGCCTCAACCTGGACGACCAGCCTCTCATCTCGCTGGAGCTGGTGCAGTTGGTGGACACGTCCTCGGGCTGGAAGCCGGTGTACGCCAACGGCGGCAAGGACTCCCGCCCCGCCGTCGGGCCTCTCGCCGACGGCCGCGTGGGGTCTCGGTCCACGCTCACAGGACCCCTGGCCTTCGAGCGCGAGACCTGGGTCGAGCAGGACAGGCTCCAGATCGCCGTGACCTGCGAGGTCCTGGACCCCGGCCCGGCCACCCGCTTCTTCTACTCGCTCGAGATCCCGGCCGTGGTGCTCGCCGACGGAGCCTGGCGCGCGGACGTCGAGGGCGTGCCCTGCGGCGCCGAGATCGCCGCGGCAGGCGGCAGCGCTATCGTCGAGCCCGTCGAGCGCCTCGAGGTCATCTCCCAGCGCGGCCTGCTCGACCTCCAGGGCTCGGCGGAGGGCGCGGCCTGGTCGTTCCAGGACTGGCGACGACCGCCCCACGACGCCTTCCGCCTGCGAATCGAGCTTCCGGCGAAGGCGGGCCTTCGCTTCGCGGCGCGCCTGTCCCTAGGCCGCACGGAGCCCGCCCCGTCGGTCGCCGACTTCCTTTCCGAGGCGCGCCAGCGTGCCCGTGCCCTCCTGGACCTCTCGCACCAGGAGCCCCTGGCGGCCCGGGGACTCACGTGCCTGACGCCTCGCCCAGCAGTGGGTGCGGCGTGCGAGCTGCTGGCCGACATCGGCTGCACCTACGAGGACCCCTTCGACCCCTCCGACGTGGACGTGGTGGCACGCATCGTCACGCCGTCGCGCGAGTACTCCCTGCCCGCCTACTACTACCAGCCCTTCGCGCGCGAGCAGGCCGAGGGCAGGGATGAGGTCACTGCGGGCGCGGCCGAGTGGCGACTGCGCTTCCTGCCCACGGAGGCCGGGGAGCACCGCGTTAGCCTGCGCGTGAGGGACCGCACCGGTACGGCCGAGTGCGGGCCCGTGAGCGGGCCCGTGAGCGTCCCCGTGGCCGCCGCCGACTGGCCGGGGGTGCTGCGCGTGTCCGCCCGCAATCCCCTGGCTCTGGCGCGTGGAGGGGATGAGCCCTTCTTCTGTCTGGGCGTCAATATCTTCGACAGAACGGACCTGGGCCGGCCCTTGCCGCCCGGGCGCATAGACAGGAGCGCGGGCTACATCGAGAGCCTGGCCGCCGCGGGAGGCAACTTCATCCGCCTGCGGATGGACTCCTGGTGGTTCGCCATAGACAACCCCCCTTCGCCCGGCAGTGGCTACCTGGGGCCCGGGCGCTTCAACCAGCGCGCCTGCTGGGACGTGGACCGGCTCCTCGACCTCTGCGAGCGCCTGGGCGTCCAGGTGATGCTGTGCCTCGAGAACGCCAACGCCACGGTCAACTCGCCCGGCGAGGCCTGGCGGGAGGCCTACAATACCTACTCGGCGGCGAACGGCGGGCCCTGCGAGACGATGGCCGACTTCTGGACCGACGAGGCCGCGCGGGACCTGATGCGCCGCAAGATCCGTTACTGCGTCGCCCGATGGAGCGCCAGGCCCGCTCTGGGCCTGTGGGAGTTTTTCAACGAGGCGGTCCTTGGCGGCAAGGTCGAGCCCGGGCCGATCGTGGCCTGGCATGACGAGATGGCCCGCGAGTTCAAGCGCCTCGACCCCTACGGTCACCTGGTCACCACGAGCCCCATGGGCGAGCGGGACCCCGAGGCGAGCAAGGCCCTCTGGGCCGTGGGGGCCCTGGACGTCGCCCAGGTCCACGATTACAGCAGGATGAACACGGCCGATGTCTACCACACGGCCCAGGAAGGAGCCACGGCCTTCGGCAAGCCCTTCATCGTCGGGGAGTTCGGGTTCCAGGGGGCAGAGGTGCGCGCCGGCGGGTTCAGCTATGCTCAGGACGCACAGGGACTGGTGGCCCATCTGGGCCACTGGGCCGGCGCCCTGTCCCTCGGCGCAGCCGCGCCACTGGACTGGTACGTCAACTACCTCGACGCCCAGGGCCTATGGGGCGACTTCACGCGGCTGGCAGCCTTCCTGGCCGACCTGCCCCGCGATGACCCGGCGCTGGGTCCCCTGCACGTCGCGGCGGTGGCCGTCGAGCCGGGCGGTCCTCTGGCCGAGCCCCGCGACGCCACCATCGCGCCCGAGCCGTCCTGGGAGAAATCGCCGCACACCCGCTACGTAGTGAAGGACGACGGGTCGCCGAGTCCCGAGAAGGGGCTGAACGGGATCCTCTGGGGCACGGTGAACCACGCGGACCTGCGCGAGCCTCCCACCTTCGTCGCCAACTACCCCCGCGCGGGGAGGTTTGTGGCCCACGTGATGGAGGTCGTCGGACGCGGCTCGAACCCCGTGCGCCTCACGCTGGACGGTCGCGTCGCGCTGGAGGAGGACCTGGTCTGCGAGGAGGGCAAGGTGGAGCGCTGGGAGGCGCGTCAGCCGGGCCCCACGGGGAACCTGGCCCTGATGTACGACCGCGATCTGGCGATTGACGTGCCAGCGGGCGAGCACGAGATCAGCGTCGAGAACCTGGGGCGCGACCGCCTCACCGTGCTCTATCGGCTCGAGGGCTACCGGACGCGCGAGCATACCCCCGGGGTGATGGCCGTGGGCCTCGTGCACGGCCGGGGCGTGCACCTGTGGATCGCCAACCGCACCTGGACCCCCGAGGTGCTGCTGGGCACAGTGGAGACCATTGCCGCGCGGGGCGTGAGGGTGACGGTCGAGGGGCTGCGGGACGGGAAGGCCGAGGTCGAGTGGTGGGAACCGATGACAGGCGAGAAGCTGCGCACGGAGCCTGCCGAGATACGGGACGGGCGGCTGGTGCTGGCCGTGGGCGACCTGGCTCGCGACATCGCGTGCAAGGTCCGGTACGCGGGGGAGTGACAGGCAGCCGAGACGCGCCCTGGGCAGAGGAGGGCCTGGGACGCCGGTAGTCACAGGCTCAGGCCGGCGCAGGCGGCCGGGGGCCCCCGGTCCCCATCCCTTACTCGAACCTCCGCCCGCAGTCGTCGCAGAACCTGGCGTCGGGCGCGCTGGTGCCGCCACAGTGCGCGCACTTCCGCTGCAGCTCGGCGCCACACTGCTTGCAGAATCGCGCGTCGGGCGCGTTGGGCGTATGGCAGGTCGGGCAGGTCACGTCACCGGGCGACTCGTCCTCGTTCTCGTCCGACGCGGCGCGCAGCCCCCGACCGACCGCCCCCGCCACGGCCTCGATCCCCTCGGCCC
>CAZSOQ010000111.1:0-16891 GCA_964608495.1 uncultured Armatimonadia bacterium
GGCGGAAGTAGAGCCGGGCGGGCGGGCCAGAGGCCCGTGGCGAGAGAGCGGGCGGACAAGGCGGCCGGCGACGGGGTGATACCGGGATGCTGGTGCCGATCGCGGCTGTGTTGCTGGCGGGAAGCGCGCTGCCGGCCTGGACGGCCGGTGAGCACCCGAGGATCTGGATCACCCGGGGGGACCTGCCGCGGGTACGGGGCATGGCTTCGGACCAGGCCGAGAACGCGCTGGGCTGGGTGCCGGCGGCGGAGGTGGCCAAGGTGCTGGGGCGGGCGAAGGAGCTGGCCGAGGCGCCGCCCTACCAGTATGCGGTGGACATGCCCGGCCGCGAGGGAGGGCCGTCGAAGCGGTGGGAGTACACGCTGTCGGATGAGCCACCCCCGCGCCATGACGACTACTCCCACTACCCGCCCTGGACGGCCATGTTCCAGGAGCGCTCCGACAGCATCACCACGCGGATCAAGCACTTCATCTTCGCCTACGTCCTTACGGGCGAGGCGGGCTACTTCGAGAAGGCCAAGGAGGTCGTGTTCCACCTGTGCCGCTGGCCGGTGGTGTGGACCGACCCCAGCTACGGCGGGGGGAAGCCGTGTCTGGACACGGGGCACGCAGCGCACGTGGTGGGGCTGTTCTATGACTGGTGCTGGGACGCCCTGACGGACGAGGAGCGCCGGTTCGTGCGGGAGGCGCTGGTGGAGAAGGCGCTGGCGCCGATAGACGGGATCCTGGACGGGGTGGCGGACTACCACAACTACTCGGCGGTCATCGCGATGGGGCTGGGGACGGGAGGGCTGGCGCTGCTGGGTGAGGATGAGAGGGCGGAGACGTGGGTGCAGCGGTGCCTGGCGAAGACTAAGCGCAGCTTCGACGTGCAGGGCAGCGACGGCGGGCCGCTGGAGGGCCCGATGTATGGCACCTACTTCGCGAGCAGCTACGCCCGGCTCCTGTGGGGCCTGTACACGGCGGGCATCGAGACGGACGCCTGGGACCACGTCTTCCTCCGCACGCTGCCCCGCTACTGCATCGGCCTCATGGCGCCGAAGGTCCACCAGCAGCCGACCTTCGGCGACGGCGGCTCCACGGCCGCCTTCCCGCTCACGATGACCTTGCTGGCCCTGCGAGGCGACACCGACGCGGCGTGGTACCTGCAGCAGATCGGGGCGCTGAAGCCCGGGGGGCTCGAAGCGCTGCTGCTGCTCGACCCCGCGAAGGTGAAGCCCCGGCAGCCGGAGTGGAACCCGTCGGTGTGCTTCGCGGACATCGGGTACGCGAGCCTGCGGGACGGGTACAACGAGGAGGCGGCGTACCTGGGGTACAAGTGTGGGCCGCCCGAGAAGTCCGTGGGGCACAACCACCTCGACCACAACAGCTTCCAGGTGTGCTACAACGGCTCGTGGCTGGCCTGCGACCCCGGCTACCGCAGCTACTTCGACCCGCCGCAGCGCAAGTACACGACCTCGGCCTTCGGGCACAACACCATCGTCCTCAACCTGACGCCCGAGTGGCTGGTGTCGAGCGACTACGGGACCGCGGGCGTGGATCAGGTGCAGATCACGCAGGGGCGGATAGACCGGTTCTGCAGCTTTGGGCGGTTCGACTACCTGCGCGGGGACGCGACGGAGACGTACAACAAGGGCGAGGAACGGCCGATGGTGCGAGCCCTGCGCGAGGTGCTGTTCATCAAGCCGCGCGTCTTCGTCGTGCGCGATACGCTCGAGGCCGCCGAGCCGGCGACGTGGCACTACATGCTGCACACGGCGGCGGGACAGGGGATGACAGTGGAGCCCGAGGGCAGGGCGATGGTGCTGGCCCCGAAGGCGGCACTGGACGCGTGGGTGTTTTCGCCCGGCGGGGTCGAGATGAGCCGGGGTGAGTACCCGGGCGCCGAGGCTTACGGGCCCTATGCGATGGCCACGACGGCCTTGGGCAAGACGAGGACGATCGCGTCGGTGCTGGTGCCGAGGAAGTGGATGGGGCTGGCCAATGGCGGCTTCGAGCAGGGAATGGGAGGCTGGCGGCCGCGGAACATGCCGGGCTTCACCGAGAACCACGTGATAGACGAGGCGGTGAAGCACTCGGGCGAGCGGTCGGCGCGGATAGACGCCCCGGGCGGGTACTACTACTCGGCGATGTTCCAGGCGGCGGCGGGGACGAGGGTGAAGGCGAGCTTCTGGTGCAAGGTCGAGGGGGCCGAGGTGGGCGCCACGACCTGCCTGTACTTGTGGCGCGGTGGGGAGGCCTTCCATCGCGAGGAAGGCCCGGCGCCCACCGGGGCCGAGTGGCAGCGGTATGGGTTCGAGACGACGGTGCCCGAGGGTACGGAGGACGTCTGCCTGGCGCTGCATTTCTTCAACCAGGAAGGGCGGGCGTGGTACGACGACGTGGAGCTCATCCTGGACCCGGCGCCGACGGAGACGGGACCGTCGCGGGTCGAGGCGATAGGGGAAGGAGCGGGAGGCGTGGTCGTGGAGATGGAGGGGACCCACGTGGTCCTGTTTGCGGCCGAGGGTTCGGGTGGCAAGGCCACGGTCGCCGGGCATGAGGTCGAGTTCGATGGCGAGATGAGCGCGGTGAGCTTCGGCGAGGATGGAAAGCCGGCCGCGGCCTGGCTGCTCCAGGGGACCAGACTGGCGGTGGACGGGCAGGAGCTGATCGCCCTCCCCAGGGCCGCGACGGCGAGCGCCGTGCCCCATGCGGGCCGGTGGGAGGTCTCGGTCGAGGAGGACCTGGCGCCCCGATTGCCGCGCGGGTAGGGCAGTGGGGACTATCCGGTCATCCGGGCGCCGCCTTCGGCGAGGGCCGGGCGAAGGCCCGAGCTGTCCAAGACCACCCCCTGCGCCGGCACCACGGCCCTGTGCCCCCGGGTTTCCGGGGGACCCCTGGGGGGTATCCTTGTGGAGCCGGAGGAGGTGTGGACGATGAGGAGAAGCACAGGTGCGAGTGGCGGCCCACTGGTGGCCTCCCTTCTCTTCGCGCTGGTGGTAGGCGCGGGTGCGTTGGCGGAGGCACAGGTGGTACTACCGCACAACAACCTGCAGGGCTACGGGCCGGCCTACAGCTTTGACAGGAACGTCGCGCCCGACATCAATACGCCGAGGCTATGGCCGAGAGCGCAGGCTCAGGTGCAGGGCTACCCGCGGTATGGCGAGGGATACCTCAGGCCGCAGACCGGCGCCAGGTTCCCGTGGCTGCAGCCGGGAGCCAGCAGCGAATCAGGGTACTTTGGCACGTGGCAGCCCAGGCTTCTGCCGGGGAGGTCCTACGCGAATCCGCTGGGGCCGGAGTATTTCGAGCCATACCCTCGCAGGGGTCCCGCGCCCGGCCAGCGGTTCTACAGCGACAGGTACGGGGACTGGGAAGTGGTGGGGCGCTGGAGTGAAATCCGTCCCTGGCCGCCGTACTACTTCGGCTCTGGGCGCATTGAGAGGAATCTGGGTACCCGGGACTTTCTGGACGGGCTGCAGCAGCAAGGCCCGTAGCGGAAGAGCCCTCTAGCTGTACCAGAGCAGACAACCACGCAAGCAACAGGACTTGACGATCGCGACGCAGCAGTGGGCGTTGGACCGTACAACGCAGGTGATATACTCCATCCGGCCCCCGTCCTTGAGACGGGGGCCGGTGTGTTGTGGGGGGAAGGCGTGAGCTCCGCGTCACAGTGCCGCTGCAGCAGGGAGTCTACACAACGCCAGGCAGGGACGGCGGGGCTGAAGCCCCGCCCTACAGCGCAGCACACGGGCCCGGGTCACTGGCGCCGGACCTGGATCTGGTCCACATAGACGCTCTGCTGCTTGCGGTGGGTCCAGATGCGGAGGGCGGGCAGGACCTCCTCGGCCCGGGGGAAGATGGTGTCCCGCGCGAGGGGTTGGAGGGCCCCGGTGGGCAGCTCGGCGCGGACCTGATGCCACTCGCCGTCGGCCTCGAGCGGCACCTGGGCGTGGGGGAAGTCGTAGCCGCTGACGGGGGCATAGAAGTTGAGGTGCAGCTGGCCGGGCCCCGAGGTGCACTTGGCCCACAGGGTGACCTCGTACATACTGTTCGGCTCGAGGGCGAGCTGGCGCGAGGCGATGGGCTTGGTCTGGAGCATGCCGATCTCCCCATCGGCACAGGAGAGATCGGCGGCCACCTCGCCGCTGTAGACCTGGGTCTCGGTCCAGACACCCGCCTGGTCGCCGCCGCCCAGCGCCCAGAAGCGGTCCCTCTCCTCGAGGGAAGGATCGGGGTTGAGCGTGCCCTCGGCGATTACGACCTCTCGACGCTCGGGCCTCGGGATGGGTCCCCGGCCGCCCGTGCTGTCGAAGGCGACGAGGGGCAGGTCAGCGGGCTCGGGCGTCACGGCCTGGCCATCCCGGAGCAGTTCCACGGCATACTGCTTCAGTCCGGGGCCCTGCAGGTAGGCGGTGTAGGCGGCTTCGGTGGCGGCGCGCGGCGTCAGGAGCCAGCGCCCCATGAAGTACTCGCCCGGCGCGTCGGCGCGTACGAACAAGCCCTGCAGCACATGGCCGTCCGGGGTGTAGGTACAGGCGACGGGTAGGCGCGTCGGCTCGCCCGCCAGGGGAAGAAGCGCGGCATCGTCGGCATGGCCGGCCCTGACGCCGTTCACGGATAGGTTGGCGCCCTGCTCGACGCGCTCGAGGCCGTAGCGCACCTGCAGGGGCCGGGTCCAGCCCGTGTCGGGGTCGTCGAGCCGGAAGCTCACCCACTGCTCGACCTGGGGCCTGCCGGGGTAGAAGCGGAAGAACCACTCGGCCTCTCCCTTCGGCGAGGCGCGCAGCTCGCGGCCGTCCACGTTGCTGCGCTGGACGGCCTCGTCGCCGTGGCCCCATAGCTCGAGGCCCGAGACCCTGATGGTGGTTGAGACGGGGCCCTGGTGCAGGACCTCGGCCTTCGCCGGGCGACTCTGCAGCAGGCCGAAGTCGTACCAGGTGATGCGGTCGGTGACGCAGGTGAGAGCACCATAGCCGCCGCTGTAGCCGGTGGCGCCGAGAACCTTGGCCTCGTCCGTGAAGAGGCCGTCGCCGTTGGTGTCGAAGGCCAGGCGGGTCCAGCGAGGGTTGGGGCCGTCGCCGGACAGGGCAAAGACGAACTCCAGGCCTGAGCGACCGGTGGTGACGCTGACCTGGTCGGCCGTGAGGTCGGCCTTGACCGCCGGTGGGGCAGGGCTGCCGTCGGGCCCGAAGTACACGTCCGCTTCCCGTGACCCGCCGGCGTTGTCAGAGGCCGGCAGCAGGAGGAATAGCTCGCCCCGGGCGTCGTCATCGGTGGCGAGGGGGTCGAACTGGACGGGCACTTCCCTTGTCTTGCCGCCCGCCAGGGCCTCGAAGGCACGGAACCGCTTCGGTGCGGCGGCGGGAGCCCCGACCTGAGCCAGCAGGGCACCCACGTCCTCTCGAGCGCTGACGAGGGTCTCGCCTTCTTGACGAGGGCCGGCGAGGACCGATAGGCGGAAGCGGTAGGGCAGCTCGGGCGCGGCCCAGGGGCGGAGGACGGGGCAGGCTTCGTCGGGCGCCTGGTAGTAGCGCTGGGCCTGCTCGGCCAGCCTCGCGGCCCGCGCGCTGTAGGCTCGCGCCAGCACCGCGTCCAGGCCCTTCGCCCCGTCCTCCGCGAGGGTGAGCGCGAGCAGAATCCCGTCCCGCACCTCGACCGACCTGAGCCGCTCGGTCTTGCCCAGGTCCAGGGCGGCCAGGTAGGTGTCGAATCGGCGCAGTGGGAAGCCGTTGCACAGGTCGAAGGGCAGGTCGTCGGTGGCGACGACCTCGTGGGTTCGGCCGTCGGCGGTGGTGAGGGAGAGGCTGCCCGGGGCTCGATCCTGCCCGCGGTGGGTCCCGAAGACGGCGAAGACGGCTCGGGCGGAGGAGTCCAGGACCACGGCTCGCCTGCTCACCGCGTTCCGCCCTGCGTTGAGCTCCGGGTCCACCAGCGCCACGGGCATTCCCCACACATGCCGCACGCCCGGCACAAGGCCGTACCAGGCGTCGTCGTCCCACCAGGTCATCGGCAGAGCCTCGTTGCAGGAGGCCGAGAGGTCCAGGGCGCGCCAGCCGTCCGCCTGGACGCCCGCGCGGCCGCGGTAGGGCAGGTCGTCGGGCGGAGCGGGCTCGGCGCCGGATGTGTCGCCGATCTCGACGGTCGCGCCGACGGGGACGTCATGGATGTAGACGTCCTCGCCCCGGGTCATCGGGTTCAGCTCGTACCTGGCCTCGGGGAGGGCCTGGCCGTCCACCTTGATGGGCTTGCCGCTCAGGTCGCGGAAGGGCGCGGTCGCAACGAGGTCTAGGGCCTTCTCGGGCGCGGGGCCCGGTCCGACCGCCACCAGCCGGAAGCTGAAGCCTGAGCCCTCCTTGTAGCGGTAGTCCTCGATGTCGTAGGCGCGACTGTCCAGACCGAAGCCGATGGCGGCGCGCTGGCCCATGGCCACGCGCAGCCTGGCGTCGGCACAGGCGCGGGCCCAGCGGCGGACGTTGCCGCCGTGGCACGCGTCGGAGAAGCCTGCGGTGCGCACGCCCTTGGGCTCGATTTCGCCGAAGATCTGCAGGTTCTCGGCCACGCCGCCGTCTTCGCGGAAGCCCGCGTAGTAGCGCTCGATGGACCCGCGCAGAAGGTACTTGAGGAAGGGGTCGGCCGTCTCGCAGTAGACTGGCACCATGGTCCGCAGCACCCAGCCGCACTCGTTCCACGTCACGCGCCCGCACCAACGGCGGTCGTTGACGGCCTGGTTGAGGAAGAGCGGGTCAAGGTCGTCGTCGAGGTCGGGGTCGGCGGTATAGAACCACAGGACCTTGTACAGGGACATGCGCGCCAGGTCGAGGGCCTCGTCGCAGTTGCGCCCGCGCACCGCGTCGTCCTTGAAGACACGCCGGTAGTTCAACAGGAACTGCTCGCCCGCGGCCGTGCCCACGCGGCAGAACATAGCCCAGGGCAGGTCGCAGACGCCGTTGCGGGTGAAGAGGTAGTGCCTGCAGAGGTTGTACACGCCGTCAACGAAGGGCAACAGGCGCTCGTCCCCTGTCATCTCGTAGAGCAGGAGCATCCCGGCGCCTATCTGGAAGTTGCGCGTATGGAAGATGCCCGCGCAGGCCTCGCCGCCCCATCGGTCCTGGAACTTGCCCTCGATGGGGTGGACCCAGGTGGCGCAGCGCTCGCCGCCGAGGTCCACCCACGTGCAGCGGGGCATCAGGTACTCTAGGTCGCGCTTTAGAGGCTCCAGAGAGGCCTCGTCGCCGCGGAAGCGGGCCCGCATCACGCCGTCGGAAATGAAGACGTTGCCGAGCATCCTGGAGCCCACCTCGACAAAGGCGCCGGCCAAGCCGCTGGGTCCGCTCAGGCCCGTGAGATAGGTGCCGGCGCTCGTGGGCTCGATGGTGCCGGCGGGCGCATAGCCGTCGTACTCGGGAATCCAGGCCAGGTCGTTGGTCTGCGGGACGGGCGGCAGCAGGTCGCGGTGTTCGCGCCAGAGCCGTTCGAGGACGAACATATTCGGGTCGGAGGTGTCGGGCAGGTCCTGCGAGTAGAGCAGCTCGAAGTGGGAGGCGACGCGGCAGGGCGTCTCGGGGTACGTGAGAACCACCCACTGCTTCTGGTAGGGGTGAACGAGACAGAAGAAGGGCGTGCCGCCGGGATTCTCGCAGTAGGCGCTGGCGACGAAGCGGCTCGAGCGGTCGGTGTGGCGGGCCTCGTTGAAGTCGTAGGCCGCAAAGGTCCTGGCCTTGGGGTTCCACAAGCCGACGGCGGGAACGGCCCAGCCGGCCATCGCCGGCGCGGAGGACCAGCCTTTGGCCCACAAGCCCGTCACGTAACCCTCGGTGCTCATGGGGTAAGGGTCTACCTCGCGGGACGGGGTGAGCCCGCCGCCCTGGTAGAACATGGTGGCGCCTGGAAGCTCGCACAGCAGGTAGTGGAAGGGGAGAGGGCCGCCGACAGCCTGCTGCCAAGCCTCCGGGTCGAAGGCCTGCAGGTCCAGGCTGAAGGACACGCGCGGCCAGCGGTCACCCTCGCGCAGGACGACCTCGACGCGGGACTCGGGGCCGAGGCGGGCGAAGTCGCCGGCAGTGGTGAGAGGAAGCACGATCCTCGCGCCCTGGGCGTCGCGCTCCGCGATGGCATGGCGGGAGACGATCAGGTTCTGCGGGCCTAGAAGGGCCCTGGCCGTCTCGCGTCCCGCGACGGCGAGCGTGAACCCGGTCGTCGCGTCGCCACGGCGCGTGAGCTCTATGCGGACGTGGTCGTTGGCGATGGCCCGGCCGGGCTCGACGGAGAGATCACCCAAAACCGGCGCGCAGGCGGCCAACAAAGCAGGAAGGAGCGACAGTTGCCTTGCGGTCACGTGAGCTGCCTCCTCAGGGGCGGCGCTAGTCCAGGACCCACACTTCACCGTCGGCCCCGATGGTCCTGCGGAGGAGAAGGGCTTGTGGAACGAAGGGCGGCGTGCGAGGCGATGGGGCCGTGTGACGGTGGGGCGGTGCCTGCCGGGCGACAGCCTGGAGGAACCGGCTGTGGTGGCGGCAACCCCCCGTGGCAGCCTGTACGCAGTAGCCGCGCCGTGGCCAGAAGGCGGACCACAAGACCCCCACCCCCGCGGGCGCGGCCTTCGGCCGACCCGCGACTACAGACAAAGACCACATCCGCCGCTGCGCGGCCCGGGGCTAGACGCTACTAGGGCGGTCTAGGTCTTCTGGGCCAGCCGCAGCTTCGTGGCATCCTCGCCGCCGTTCAGCAGGTAGATCAGCGGCAGCGGCCGGTCCACGCCCTCGATGTAGTCCGGCCGTCCGCTCCACGGCTTCACCGACAGCACGTTCGCCAGGTCCATCCAGGACTCGAGCCTGGCCGGCGTGAGCCCCCAGATCATGTGGAAGTGGTTGGCCGGCGCGTACTGCTTGTACTCGCCCATCGTCGCGTACCTGGGTATCACGAAGGTGTGCGGCCAGATGGGCGTGGAGGTGTCGCACACGGCCTGGGCCAGCTTGTCTGGCAAGGACGTGGTGACGGCCTCGTCCCAGATCATCGAGAAGATGTTGTTCGTCGCGCTGTAGGCCAGGCGGGCGGCGATGCCCTCGATGCCGCCGGGGCTGACGAAGTTGACGCAGTTGCCCTGGCCTGGGAAGTAGAACTCCTCGGCGAGCGGCAGGGACACCCCGGCCATGATCTCCTCGATGCTGGCGCCGGGCAGGGCGGCCCAGTCCAGGGACGCGCTGCCGGAGTTGGTGCCGTCCACCAGTCCCCGCGCGCGCCACAGGGCGTCGGGCTCCACGTCGCCCAGGCCCACTTCCTCGGCCTTGGCCGCGATCTCCCAAGGCTCCCAGACCTTGCGGAAGTCCATGAACAGCGGCGGGTTGCCGCCGGTGAGCCAGGAGAAGAACAGCATGGTGAGAAGGCCCTGCACGTCGGCCTCGGTGCCGAAGGGCAAGGGCTGCTTGCGGCCGTTGTGGTCAAAGGTCGAGTTGAAGATGGACTCCATGGCGTCAGCCACGGGCAGCGGCAAGCCGCGCAGGTCGGAGCCCCACTCGAGCTGGCTCATGAACCCGCCGCCCACGGCGTTGAGGTCCGCCAGCAGGTCGCGGACGATCAGGTACATGCCCAGGCTCTGGTTGAAGCGCTCGCTGTCAGCCTCGTCGCGCAGCTCGATACCGCCGCCGGCCAAGCCCTCGATCCACGCCCGCAGGGCCTTCAGCTCCTCCTCGTCCCAGGCGCGCTTGCTCACCATGTCGGCCAGGAGCTTCATGTCCAGGCGCGTGATCTCGAGGCCGAAGATGCTGCGGGTCGGGATGATATGGCCCAGCGCGGTCTCCATGCCCATGCTGTCGTGGCCGAAGATGACGACGCGCCGGCCCTTGAGACCCACGCGGGTGACCGCGGCGTAGGCCCAGTCCACCAGGGCCTGAGCGGTGGTGTCGGTCATGACGGGGTTCTGGCCGGTGTCGGGCCACGTGCCGACGTTTATGTGCACCATCCTGCCGTACTGGCTGATGGCGCCGCTGGCGGCCTGGACGAACACCACGCCGGGCTTGGGTCCGCTGTTGCCACAGGTGAGGTTGAGGGGTACGTCGGCCGGGAACTGGCTGAGCAGCGAGATCAGGCTCAACTGAGGGAAGGCCCAGGTGTCGGGCACGCAGACGAGGATGTTGACGCCCTCGGCCTCGAACTGCCTGGCCACCATGTCCGCCTGGCGCTCGCCGTCCACCAGGATCGGCGAGTAGACGACCGGCACGGGCGAGCCGTCGGGCAGCTTCACGCGCTCGGCGAGGATCTCGGCCGTCATC
The DNA here is from genome assembly GCA_964608495.1 of uncultured Armatimonadia bacterium. GTDB lineage: Bacteria > Armatimonadota > Zipacnadia > Zipacnadales > FEN-943 > JAKORR01. The sequence goes on from CAZSOQ010000111.1 coordinate 10,254, forward strand.
TGGATGATGTTGACGCAGCGCTCTCGCGAGACGGCGTCCACGCGGGGGTCGCCGGTGGCGAAAACGCCGATGGTTGGCTTCCTGGGCACGGCGGGCTGGCTATCGGCAAGTCTCCTGATGCTCACGATGGTACGCTCCTTTTCCGTGAAAGCGCCTGGCGGGAAGGTGTAACCGGCGCCTTAGCCGGCGACTTATCGGCCCGGATGCAGGCCGGCTGACCGTAGGTTCGTCACGGGCCGCCGGCCCTCCTCCTCGACGTCGGGGCGTGCGCGGGCGGGCCCCCGCCGTCCCTACATCCGGGGCGCACCGGCAGGGAACCTCCGGGGATGACGGAAAGAGCACGGGCACACCACACAACGAATCACGAGCCGGCGGCGCGGCGCCGCGCCCGCATCAGGAGGCAACCCGAGGAATGAACCTCATCTGCATTATGCTCGACAGCTTCAGGCAGGACCACGTAGGGCTATACCACCAGGGCAGGGGGCCCTTCGACCACATACCCCCGTGCCAGACGCCTAACCTGGACCGGTTTGCCGAGGGCGCCGTCGTCCTCGACAACTGCTACCCCGACGGCCTGCCGACCATCCCCGTGCGCACCTGCCTGATGACCGGCCAGCGCACGCTGTCCTTCAGGCCCTGGCAGCCTCTCACGGCAGAGGACGTCAGCGTGGCGGACTTCCTGTCCGGGGAAGGGTACGTGTGCGGCATCATCTCCGACTGCTACCACTACCGGGCGCCGGGCATGAACTTCCACCGCAGCTTCCACTGCTACCGATGGATCCGCGGGCAGGAGTATGACCCCTACTTCAGCTCGCCGCCCAGGCGAGACGTGGACGACTACGTCAACGAGAACTACAACGAGCAGTGGCGGGCGCGCATCCGGCAGTTCCTGGCGAACACCGACGACTTCACCGACGAATCGGACTGGTTCCCGGCCCAGGTCACGGAGCAGGCCTGCGAGTGGCTCAGACTGAACCGAGGCCACGACAAGGTGTTCCTGTGGGTAGACTACTTCGAGCCGCACGAGCCCTGGGACCCGCCCGCGCGCTTGGACACCTACACCGACCCCGGCTACAGCGGCAAGCGCCTGATCATGCCGATGGGCGGGCCGGCCGCGAACTGGGCCACCGAGGAGGAGATCAGGCACATCCAGGGCCTGTACGCGGGCGAGGCGGCCTTCGTGGACCACAACCTCGGGCCGCTCTTCGAGACCCTCGAGGCCGAGGGGTACTTCGAGGACAGCATCATCTTCGTCATCGCCGACCACGGGCACCCGCTGGCCGACCACGGCAAGTTTCTCAAGGGCCCCGACCGCATGTACAGCGAGCTGCTGAAGGTCCCCTTCATCGTGCGCCTGCCGGGCGGCAGGAACGGCGGAAGACGCAGCTACGCGCTTACCCAGTTCCAGGACGTGCTGCCGACGATGCTGGACGCCATGGGCCTGGGGAACAACATCTCGTCCATGCACGGCAAGAGCTTCCGAGCGGTGCTGGAGGGCGACGCCGAGCACTTCCACGAGAGCGTGATCATGGGCTTCAAGGAGGGCGTGGACCGGTGCATCAGGGACGAGAGCTGGAGCTACGTATCGCGGCCGGAGGGCGAGCCGGACGAGCTGTACAACCTGGACGAGGACCCGCGTGAGACGAAGAACCTGATAGACGAGCGCCCGGCGGAGGCGGTGCGGCTGGCGTCGGGGTTCGGGAGCTACTTCCGCAAGCGGGGAACGGGCGCGAAGCCGGTCAAGGGCGTGCAGGGGAAGTACGAGATGGCGTCGGGGAGCGTGGACTGAGGCCCGGCGGCCGGTACGCCGAGCAGGCTGAGCGTCTGCGCGAGGAGGTGCTCGGCTACTAGCGGGCCTGTCCCTGTCGTAGAGGCGCACGAGGCCCTGGGGGAACGCGAGCGGGAGTGCTTCTCCGCGCTTCTGGGGCCCGCGGGGCCGTGAAGGTCCCGTGGGCCGAGAATCCGAATACCGAGGGAGATGCCTCCATGCACCACCGATCCGCGACAGTGTCGCATCGCGGCGCGCCACGCCCTGGGCCTCGGACGCGGGCCCGAGCCGTGGCCCTGGGGCTGGTGATGACAATGGCCTTCGCAGCAGCCGGCCCTGCGGCGGCGGTGACCTACTACGTGGCCGCCGACGGCTCGGACACCCGAGCCGGCACCTCGCCCGAGCAGGCCTGGGCCACGCTCGCGCGCGTGAACGACGCGGCGCTCAGGCCGGGGGACAGCGTGCTCTTCCGGCGCGGGGATACCTGGCGTGGCACTCTTCGACCCAAGAGTGGCGCGGAGGGCGCGCCCATCACCTACGGCGCCTATGGCGACGGCCCCAAGCCGCTGCTGCTGGGCTCCGTGGCCAAGAACGACCCGTCAGACTGGCGTGACGAGGGCGGCAACCAGTGGTCGGCGGGCGAGCCCGTGGATGAGAAGCCGGCCCTGCCCCCCGGCGCCGAGCAGGCGCCGCGGCTGACCGAGTGGGGCCTGCACAGGGAAGGGGGCGCCGAGGCCACGCTGGTCCGCGGTGCCGGCGAAGGCGCCACGGACGATGCTGGCCTGCGCGTCGAGTGCGCCGCCTCAGGCACGTCGGGCAGCCACATGCAGCTCTCGACCACCGGACTGAGCCTGGAGGAAGGCAAGGCCTATCGCTGCGTCTTCCGGGTGCGCGCCAGCCAGCCCTTCAGCCTGCGAGGGCCGGTGCTGATGAAGTCCGGCCCGCCGTGGACCGGGTACTCGTCGGGGCCGGCCCTGCCGCGTTTCGGGGTGGACGACCAGTGGCGCGTCGTCGTCCGGTACTACCGGGCCAGGCTGACCGCCCAGGACGGGCGACTGACCCTCTACCTGGGGGCCTCGCTGCCCGCGGGCGCGACACTGTTCCTCGACTGGCTGAGCTTCACCGAGTGCCCACCGGAAGAGGTGCCCACGGTCGCACCAGGCGCCCTCCCCGTGGACGTCGGCAACCTCATCTTCGGCGACGAGGCGGGCTGCGGCGTGAAGGTCTGGAACCGCGAGGACCTGACGGGCCAGGGCCAGTACTGGTACGACGAGGACCGGCAGCGCGTGTACCTGTACTCGGAGGGCAACCCGGCGACGCGGTACGGCAAGATCGAGTGCGCGCTGCGCGAGCACATCATCAGCCAGGGCGACACCTCGTGGGTGGTCTACGAGGGCCTCGCGCTGAAGTATGGCGGGGCCCACGGCATCGGCGGCGGCAATACCCACCACATCATCGTGCGTGATTGCGACTTCGGCTTTATCGGCGGAGGTGACCAGTACGGCGCCGAGCGCACCGTGCGCTTCGGCAACGGTGTCGAGTTCTGGGGCAACGCCCACGACAACCTCGTAGAGCGCTGCCGCTTGTGGGAAGTCTACGACGCGGCGCTCACCAACCAGAACAGCGGCGCCAACGTGCAGCAGTATAACCTGACGTACCGGTACAACGTGGTCTGGAACTGCGAGTACTCCTTCGAGTACTGGAATCGGCCCGAGACGTCGCGGACCTGGAACGTGCAGTTCGTCAACAACACTTGCGTCAACGCGGGGTTCGGCTGGGGGCACAGTCAGCGCCCCAACCCTAACGGGCGCCACCTGTGCTTCTACACGAGCCCGGCGGAGGCGCGGGACATCATCGTGGTCAACAACGTCTTCTACGGCTGCGCCACGAACGCCTTCTACGCCCCGGCTTGGCCGCGCGAGGCCATCGAGGCGCTGCGGACTGACCACAACCTGTGGTACCAGCAAGACGGGGTGATGGTCAGCCTCAAGGACGCCAGCTACACCCGCGAGCAACTCGCGCAGTACCAGGCGGAATGGGGCAAGGAGCCTCACTCGCTGGTGGGCGACCCGCTGTTCGTGGACGCGGCGAAGCTGGACTTCCGCTTGAGGCCCGGCTCGCCGTGCGTGGACGCGGGGATGGACCTGGGGCTGGACCGAGACTTCCTCGGCCAGCCAGTGCCGAGGGGCGAGGCGCCCGACCTCGGGGCCTTCGAGCTACAGCCCGAGTGACGACGGTCGTCCGCCCGCCGGCCCCGCCGCGTCCTGGGCCCGAGCAGCCCCGGTCGGGAAGGGCGGGACACCTCTGACGGCGAAGGCCCCCACTATCTGGGCAACAGGCCGGCCCCGACGACCAGGAGGGACCTTGGGATGGCACCGAAAAAGAGCCGTGGCACCGCCATGCCGACTGTGGCGGTGTGCGCTATCCTCGCCTTGGGAGGGTGTGTCGTGGCAAGCTGCGCTGACGGGCTCACGCTATATGTGGCGGTGGCTGGTAGCGACAACTGGTCAGGCAGGATCGCTCGCCCGGCCGGCGGCGGGGGCCCCTTCGCGACGCTCGAACGGGCGCGGGACGAGATCCGCCGCCTCAGGAAGGACGGCGCTCTCCCGGACGGGGGAGTGACGGTGGAGGTGGGAGCGGGCGTCTATGAGCTGACCGCGCCTTTCGAGCTTGGCGAGGAAGACTCGGGCACCGATGCGGCGCCGATCACCTATCGCGCCCAGCGGGGGGCCGAGGTGCGCCTCCTCGGCGGCAGGCTGGTGACCGGCTTCGCGCCTGTGACCGATCCGGCCGTGCTCGAGCGGCTGGACGAGAGCGTGCGCGGGAAGGTGGTACAGACCGACCTGCGGGCCCAGGGCGTGACGGACTACGGCTCGCCCGGCGGCGGAGGGCTCGAGCTGTTCTTCAACACGCGGCCGCTGGGCATCGCCCGGTGGCCCAACGAGGGATTCGTTCGCATCGCCGACGTGCTGATGCTCGACCCCGTGGACGTGCGGGGGACGAAGGGAGACAAGACGGGCAAGTTCGTCTACGACGGCGACCGGCCCGAGCGGTGGGTGGGGGAGAAGGACCTGTGGGTGCACGGCTACTGGTTCTGGGACTGGTCGGACCAGCGGCACAAGGTCGAGGCGATTGACACCGAGAAGCGGACGATCTCGGTCGTGCCGCCCTACCACGGCTACGGTTACCGTAAGGGCCAGTGGTACTACGCCTTCAACGCCCTGTGCGAGATAGACGAGCCCGGCGAGTGGTACCTTGACCGGGAGACGGGGATTCTGTACCTCTACCCGCCCTCGCCTGTCGAGGACGCGGAGGTGATGGTGTCGGTGCTGCCCGCGCTGGTGGACGTGAAGGGCGCCTCCCACGTCACGCTCCGTGGATTCCTCCTCGAGGGCGCGCGGGGCACGACCATCACCATCGCCGGAGCGACGGGCACGCGGGTCGTGGGCTGCACCATCCGCAATGGCGGCAGCGGCGCCGTGAGCGTGTCGGGCGGCACAAGCTGTGGCGTGGTGGGCTGCGACATCTACGACGTGGGCGCCGCGGGCATCAGCCTCAGCGGCGGCGACCGCAAGACCCTTACGCCAGCCGGCCACTACGCGGAGAACAACCATATCCACGACTACGGGCGCATCAGGAGAATGTACAGCGCCGGCATCCACCTTAGCGGCGTCGGCAACCGCGCCTCGCACAACCTGATCCACAACGCGCCGCACCAGGCCCTCGGCTTCGGGGGCAACGACCACGTCATCGAGTTCAACGAGATCCACAGCGTGTGCTACGAGTCCAACGACGCGGGGGCCATCTACGCCGGGCGCGACTGGACCATGCGCGGCAATGTCATCCGCTACAACTACATGCACCACGTCACCGGCTTCGAGGGTCGCGGCTGCGTGGGCGTCTACCTGGACGACATGTTCGCGTCGGCCGACATCTACGGCAATGTCTTCTACCGCGTGACTCGGGCGGCCTTCATCGGCGGCGGCCGGGACTGCCGCGTCGAGAACAACATCTTCGTTGACTGCAACCCGGCGCTGCATGTGGATGCCCGCGCGCTGGGCTGGGCAGGCTACCATGCCGACGGGTGGCTCAGGGAAGCTGGGGAGAAGGGCACCCTCTGCGGCATCGCCTACGACAAGCCGCCCTACAGCACGCGCTATCCCGCACTGGTGACGATCCTGCAGGGCACGCCCAAGGCCCCAGAGGGCAACGTGATAGCACGCAACGTCTGCTGGGGCGGACGATGGGATGAGGTCGAGGGCAAGGCACGGTCCTACCTTGCCTTCGAGGACAACCTGCTCGACCAGGCCCCGCTCTTCGTGGACGTGTTGGGCGGCGATTTCCAGCTCCGGGATGACTCCCCCGCCTACAAGCTGGGATTCCAGCGCATCCCGATCGAGAAGATCGGGCTCTACAGGGACTCCCGACGGGCCTCCTGGCCGGTCGAGCACACGGTGCGCGAGATGCCGCCTCCGCCTCCCCCCACCAAGCCCGCGCGGACCGGCCCGCCGCAGGTCTACAAGGCGCCGCGGTCCACGGTTGCCGTCAAGGTGGACGGTGTGATCGAGCCGGGTGAGTGGGAAGGCGCGAGGCCGGAGCGCGCGATGGTCATCGCGCAGGGCATCCAGGGTGAGAAGGTGGGGCCGGGCGGCCTCGCCTGGGTGGCCTACGACGACACCGCCCTGCTGGTGGCGATAGACAACCAGGTGGACGCGACCAAGCCTGTGTCCGGCGGGGATGTCTGGGGCCAGGACGACGCGGTGGAGATCGCCCTGCAGAACCCAGCGGCGGGCCCCAAAACGCCCCTGCTCGTGCTGCGAGGCTACACGTCCGGCCACTTCGAGAGCAGCGACGAGGCCGGCGCGCCGGC
>CAZSOQ010000112.1:0-16864 GCA_964608495.1 uncultured Armatimonadia bacterium
GTCCCCAGGCAGGCCGCACAGCCACGGCCCTGGCGAAACTCGGCTCCCGGCGGCGCCCCCGCCAGACCCACCGACCGCAGGGCCTCGTGGCTGGGCGTGTCGGCCTGCGCGCAGGCCCGGCACACACGCCTGGCCAGGCGCTGCGCCACGATCACTTGCAGGCCGCCGGCGACCGCTGTGGGCGGGACGCCGAGCTGCAGCAACCGAAGGGGCACCACTGCGGGGTCGCCCGCGTGCATGGTGGCCAGGAGCAGGTGGCCGGCCAGGGACGCGTGGGCGGCCAGCGAGGCCGTGGCCGGGTCCCGGATCTCCCCCAGCACCAGCACGTCGGGGTCGAGGCGCAGCGCGGCCTGCAGGGCCAGGTCCCACTGCCCGCCCAGGTCATCCACATCAAGCTGGGCGACGCCCTCCAGCCCCCGCTCCGGCGGCTGCTCCACCGTCACGGCCGAGCAGTCGGATCGCGACGAGACCAGCGTCTCGACCAGCGCGTACATGGTGGTGGTCTTGCCGGCGCCGGCGGGTCCTGTGAACACCGCCAGGCCCGTTCCCCGGGCGGCGTTGAGGAGCTGGTCGCGCTGCACCGGCTCCAGGCCGAGGGCGTCCAGGCCCAGGCCCACCTTGGCCGGGTCCAGCAGCCTCAGGGCCAGCGCCTCTCCGCCCGCGGCCGGGGTGGTGGTCAGGCGCATATCCACCACGCGTCCGTCCAACTGCACCCGCAGGCGTCCGTACTGGGGCTCGTCGGCCACGTAGGAGGGCAGGCCCGCGAGGGCCTTCAGCCGGGCGGCCAGCTCCGCGGCCGGCTCGGGACTCAGCGACGTCGCCACCCGCAGAGAACCGTCTATCCGCACCCGCACTACCGTCTCGCCGCCCGTCGGCACAAGGTGCAGGTCCGTCGCCCCGAGCGTGGCCACAGCCCGCAGCAGGTACTCCGCCCCCGAAGCCACGTGCGGGTTGGTGACGCCGAGGAGCACCGACAGGTGGCGCGCCACGGTCTCCAGGTCCCGCGTGGCCTCGCCCGCCTTCGCGGCCTCGATGGCTGAGCGCCGGTCCTCGAGGAAGGCGGCGGTCCACGCCGCGCCGTCCCCGCTCACCGCCGCGAAGTCCCAGCCCGGCCCCGGCGTGGCAAACTCGATCCGCACGAGCGCGCCCGAGACCGCCACGCTGGTCATCTCCGCGTAGTCGGCCGCCGGGCGGCCCGGCACGACCGGCCTGCCCTCGGCCCCCAGCAGGGCCGCTCCTTTCTCACCCAGCACAAGCTGCATTCGCGTGCCGGGCACCACCTGTTCGCTGGTGTGCGCTCCGGTCATGGTCTCGTGGCCTCCTTACACTGCTCGCCTGATAGGCTCCGGCCGCGGCGCTCGGCCTAACCGCTGAGCTGGGAGGTGATCCGCATCAGATCGGTAAGCGGGGCGAAGAGCGCGGCTGCGAAAGCGCCCACGAGCAGCCCCACCACCACCACCATTGTGGGCTCCAGGATCGTCACGAACCTGCGCGCGTAGAAGTCCGCCAAAGCCAGGTGTTCCTCGCTCAGGGCCTGCAGGACGGCGGGAAGGTTCCTTTCCTCGGCGGCTCGCAGCCTGCACAGGGTCGGCGCTGGCAGAAGCTCGATATCCGCCAGCCCGGCCGCGAGGCCCTTGCCCTCGCGCACCGCCGCCTGCGCCCGTAGGGTCACCGTCGCCAGCGTGGGCCCGAGCGTGCCCCTCGCCGCGGCCAGGGCCTTGTCCACGGGCAGGCGGGCCCGGGTCGCGATCGCCAGGGTCCGGAAGAAGATCGTCAGGCCTCGGTGGTAGCGGTACGGGCCGTAGCCGGGCAGCAGGTACAGCCATCGCTCCAGGTGCGCGGGAAGCGTCCACCCACGCACCACCGCCACCACCGCCCCCACGAAGGCGAGGGTCAGCAGGAGGAGCACGACCGGGGCCACCCGGCTCAGCAGCCCCACCACGCTCGACGACCACGGCGGCACGGTCACGCCCAGCTCCTGGTAGATGGACAGCAGCTTGGGCGTCGTGAAGGTGCGCATGGAGAAGGCGAGCAAAGGCAGCGCGAGGAATCCCACGCCCAGGGTGAAGGCCGGGTAGATCCATCGCAGCCTGAGCCTCGCGGCCGTGTCCGCGTCGGCCTCGGTAATCTGGCCCAGGCAGTCCAGCGCCTCGGGCAATCGCCCCATGGGCTCGGCCGCCGCCAGCATCGCCAGGTCGCCCTGATGCCCTAGCTGCGCCACCTGCGCCAGCGCGCTCGCCAGCGACATCCCGTTCGCCGTCAGGGCCGCCAGCCGCGACACGGGCAGCCGCAGCGACGGCGTCGTCGTGGCTTCCGCCACCCGGGCCAGCGCTTGGGGCAGGGGGGCGCGCTCGCGCAGAGCATCCGCGAGTTGCCGCCACAGCCACGCCCGCTCCGTCACGCTCGTCCGCCACCGACGGGACGTCACCAGCCGCCAGCCGCTCCCGAACTCCCTCTGTGCCGTCCGCACCGCCCCCTCGAGGCTCGGCGCCCGCACCGATTGCGGCTGGCCGCTCACATCGCGAAAGGAGTATGTAGGCATGGCTCCCCTCCTTCTTCCGCCTACAACGATCAGCCAGGCCGCCGGAAAGTTCACGGGCAGTCGAGGAGTCTCTGCTCGAGGCCGGGCCGCACGACCCGGCACGAGGCCGGGGCCCCCGCCCGCCAGGTAGCCCGACCTCCTGGGGTCGTTGTATAGTATGCGCACTGTCCTGCTCCCAGGTGGTGTTGATGACGCAGAGCCTCGCCATCCTCAAAATCTGCGCCCTCGCTCTCAGCGTGCCCACGCATTTCGATTTCCAGGGCGGTCTGCAGGACTGGCAGGCCTCGTCGCTGGACCCGGGCAGCGCGGTGGCCATCGTCGAGGCCGAGGGCCACGGGGGCGTGCTGCGCATGTCAGGCACCACCCCGCCGTCCTTCGGCGCCGCCTACCGCCCCTGGGATGACTGGCGCGAGTACCAGTGGCTCACCTTCGACCTCTTCGTGCCCGGCGACGCCCCCGACGATCTCAGCATCTACGTCTACCTCAAGGACAAGCAGTACTGGTGGTACCAGACCCCCGTGCTGCACGACCCCATGACCGGCCTGCGGCGCTACAACCCCTGGAAGGCCAAGTGGCTGCCCGTGCGTCTGGACATCTCCCAGGACAGCTCCGTCTGGTACCAGGGCGGCCACATGAAGAGCTGGAGCCGTTCGCTGTACTACCCGCGGGAGCTGGGCGTGCGCGTCTTCTGCAACGACAAGTGGGAGGGCCGCGTGCTGGTGGACAACGTGCGCCTGGCCGGCAACGAACCGCCCCTGGGCAAGCGCGCACCCGACGCCGTCCTTCCCGTCAAGCGCGGGCTGGAGGTCTACGCCAACGCCGACGCGGTGCCCGTGGACGGCAAGCTCGAGCTCACCTTCCACCTGGACCGCGAGTACGAGAATCCCTTTGACCCCGAGGTCGTGGACGTCCAGGGCCATTTCCTCGCGCCCTCGGGCCGCCGCACCGCCGTGCCCGGCTTCTACTACCAGGAGTACGCGCGCACGGCCGACGCCGGCGGCAACGAGAAGCTGATCCCCGTGGGCGCTCCCTGCTGGAAGGTACGCTTCGCGCCCGACGAGCAGGGCCAGTGGCGCTACTTCGTCTTGGTGAAGGACGCCATCGAGGAAATCCACACCGAGGAGGGCTCCTTCGTCGCCGGCCCGCCCGCCGACCCCCGAGGCCGGGTCCGCATCAGCCAGGCCGATCCGCGGTTCTTCGAGCTGAGCAACGGCGAGTTCTTCTACCCGCTCGGCATCAACATGCGCGACGGCGGCGATCAGGCCGGAGCCCAGCTAGGGACCTTCGATTTCGAGGACTACTTCCGGTTCTTCGACGAGAAGAACATCCGCTTCGTGCGCACGTGGATGTGCGCCTGGTGGGCGGGCATCGAGTGGAGCGAGAGGTACGATTCGCGCTTCGACGGCGTGGGCCGGTACTGCATGTACAACGCCTGGCGCCTGGACCGAGCCGTGGACCTGGCCGAGCAGCACAACCTGTTCCTCCAGTTGACCTTCAACAGCCACGGCCAGATCCGGCGCGACAAGTTCGACGCCGAGTGGGAGTACAACCCCTATTCGGTCAAGAACGGCGGGTTCGTCGCCAGCCCCGCGATGTTCTTCACCGACCCCGACGTCAAGCGCCTGTTCCGCCAGCGCTATCGCTACATCGTCGCCCGCTGGGCCTACAGCCCGAAGATCATGTCCTGGGAGTTCTTCAACGAGGTGGACCTGGTCGAGGGCTACAACCCGGCGGAGGTCGCCGCCTGGCACCAGGAGATGGCCCGCTACCTCCGCTCGATAGACCCCTGGAAGCACCTCATCACCAGCCATATCTGTCTGTACTGGGCCTTCGGCAAGGAGATCTTCGACGTCCCGGAGATCGAGTACGTCCAGGCCGATCACTACTGGAAGCGCAAGAACCACGAGGGGCTCGACACGTGCTACAACCTCCGGCAGGTTCACCCGAAGCCCTTCCTGGTCATCGAGTACGGGCCCCAGACCGTGGAGCTGCCGGGCGTCACGCCCGCCGACTGGCAGAGGGAGTTCCGCGTGGGGATGTGGGCGAGCAACGCGCTGCCCTCGGCCATGCCTGCCGTCTTCTGGTACCACAAACAGTGGCGCGACCAGGAGCTGTGGCGGTACCAGCGCGGCCTCGAGGCCTTCAACGCGGGCGACGACAGGCGCGACGGCGACTGGCGCAGGGCCGCCTGGGGCGTCAACCGCCCCAAGACCGTGGCCGGCGAGGTGATGGCGGGCAAGCCCGGCGCCAGGTTCTACTTCTACAACTGGGACAACATGGGCTACGCCCGGCCGGAGGACGTCCCGGCCGCCCAGCGCCTGCGAGACCTGCAGGTCACGGTCCTCGGTATGGCCGACGGCGACTACCGCGTGGAGTTCTGGGACCCCTGCGCCGGGCGGCCGACGAGCGAGATCACGGCCAGCGCCGCGCAGGGCCGGCTGACGGTGCCTTTGCCCGAGTTCGCCCAGGAGCTGGCGGGCAAGGTGACGCCCGCCGGGGCGGGATAGACGACCATAACAGGGCGGGTTGTGGGGTGTCCGCGGCGCGGTGCCGCAGGGGATGAATCCAGTGACGGCACGAGAGCTCTACGAGGCCGCAATCCGGCTTGGCCGCTCCAGGGACCCGCGGGGCGAGGAGGCCCTGGACCTCCAGCTCGACCAGCGCCGCCGGGAGTACGAGCGCCTCACCGGCCGCGACCGCCTCCTCTACGACACCGAGCGGCTCCACAACCCCTTCGGCGACACCCGCCTCGCGGCCGGGGACTTCGACCGAGAGCTACGTCGGGTGATGGTGGGCATTGATCTGGACGTCGGCGAGGTGGCCCTCGCCCACAGCCTCAGCCAGGCGGGCAAGCCCGTGGACGCCCTCATCGCCCACCACGCCTCCGCCATCGGGGGCGCCGTGGGGTCGCCCGAGGACACCATGAACATGCAGGTCGCCATGCTCGCCCGCGTGGGGGTAAGCCACGGCAGGGCCAGGCGGGTCGTCGAGCCGGGCTACGGCCTGCACGCCCGCGCCGTCAACTACCGCCTCAACCAGGCCGCCGACGCCGCGGGGATGACCCTGATGACGCTGCACGCCCCGGCCGACGCCTGCGTCTACGCCTACCTCCACGAGCTGGCCGAGCGCGAGCGGCCCGAGACCGTCGGCGACCTCGTCGAGCTGTGCGACGCCCAGCCGGAGATCGCCTGGTTCGTCGAGCGGGGCCTGGCCACCGAGATCGCTGTCGGCAGGCCCGAGAACGCCCTGGGCTGCGTCTTCTACGGCTTCTACGGCGGGTGGCTGCTGTCGGTGGACGGGCTGAACGCCCTCTGCGACGCTGGCGTCGGCACCTTCATCTCCGTCGCCACGACGCCCGAGCACAACCGACTGGCCTCTCGCCGGGGGCTGAATATCGTGGTGGCCCCACACTATGCCTGCGACGCGATCGGCCTCAACCTCCTCCTCGACGCCCTCATGCCCGGCGACGTCGAATATGTCGAAACGAGCAACTTCGTCCGGGTCGCGAGGACCGGCTGAGGGCACCTGTGACCCCGCCGTCGCGGCCCGGGAGGTGAAACCTTGGCACAGGACCCAAGACCCCAGCAGAACGGGGCCGCGGGCGACCAGCCCGAACGGCTGAGCCTCCACGAACGCCTGGAGTTTGCCTACCACATTCATCACTACATGACCCAGCAGGTGCAGTTCGCCGACCTCAAGGCCAGCGGGGTGCTGGTGGCTGCGGGAGCCCTGCTGGCCTACGTCGTCACCGCGCTGTTCATCACCCTGTCGGAGGGCGGGGCGCCCAACGCCATAGGTATCTTCGTTGCGGCCATCGTCGGCATCGTGGCCCTGGGCGGGGGGATTGTGGCTTGTCTGGCCTGCGTGTGGCCGCGGGTGTGGCGTACCGACGATACGGCCGGCCCGCCCTCGCTCTTTGACTTCCGCCAGTGCCGTTGCGAGCGGTACGCCGAGCGCCTCGCCGAGGTCAGCAAGGAGGAGGCCCTTGCCGAGCTGCTCGACGGCGTCGGACGGCACGCGACCGTCGCGTCCTACAAGTACGCCCTCATGCGGCTGGCCATCGTCCTGACGATGGTGGGCGGCGTGGCCGGTATCGCCCTGCTGTACTTCGTCAGCCCCTAGTGGTTCCCCTGAGTGCCGTCGGTCCTCGGTCCGCGGCCTGGGGCCCGCCTCGGGGGTCGCTCGGACCGGCACCGGGAACACGCGCATCAGACCGGGCTCCGCGCCCGGCGGGAGGAAGACCGATGCTGAGCCTGGGTCTGCTCGTCCTGCCCGCCTTCTGTCAGGCCACCATGCTGGTGGACGACTTCCCCGGCGACGCCCCTCGCGGCTGGCAGATCGCCGGCACCCCCGAGTACTACCGCGGCGGCTTCGGTGCCGAGGGCCTCGAGATCGTCCAGGACCCCGACCACGGCGCCTGCCTCTCCGCGCCCCTGGCCTTCCGCGACCCCGAGCGCTCGGAAGTTGTGTTCCTCACCAAGACCCTCGACCGGCCCGTGGTCGCCGCCGACGTGCGCACGGTCCGGTTCTGGTACCGCCTGGACGGCGCCCAGGCCGTGCCGGTCTCCAGCATCCGAGTGCGGCTGCGCACCAGCCCCCAGCAGTTCGTGGACCTGGACTTCCACCCGGCGCGCGAACTCGTCCTGGGCCAATGGGCTCGCGTCGAGCTTCCTCTCGACCTCTCGCAGGCCCGCAACCTCTGGGGCTGGGTCCTCGACACCGTCAAGTGGCTGACCTTCCGCCTGGACGACCTGGACGAGCAGAACGTGGACCTGCGTCTGCTCCTGACCGGCATCGAGCTGGACACCGCGACGCCACCCGTCCCGCACACCGCCACCGTGCGCCGGCGGCCCGCGCACGACGGCACGCGCGTGCTCTACGCCCGCCACGCGTCGGCCGGCTTCTACGGTCTCGAGGAGACGATGGCTGAGGCGCTCCCCGATGCGGCGGTGGACCTGAGGCTCTTCCGGGGCCTGCACTTCCCGCTCTGGTGGGAGAGGCGAGCGCCCGAGGACCTGCTCGCCTATGACCTGGCGGTCTTCGTGGACGTGGACCCCTTCGTGCTGAGCTGGGAGGACGCGTGCGCTCTCGCCGACGCCGTCGCCTCGGGCACCCATCTGTTGTGGCTCGGGGGCCCCAACACGCTCAATGCCTCGCGGCGCCCGGAGTCGCCCCTCTTCTCCGTGCTGCCCGTCACCTTCGAGGCGGGCGCGGCGGAGAACAAGGGCGCGGCGGCGCCGGCTGTCGCGCCCGGCGCCGAGGCGCATCCGCTGGCCTCCTGTGTGCCCCTGGCGGCCCTCAACCCCGTTCGCCACGCCAATCCCGTCGAGCCGCGCGACGGCGCGCAGGTCGTCCTCACAGCCGGGGACGCGCCGCTGGTGGTCACCTGGCCCTACCAGCGCGGCCGGGCCACGGTCGTCGCCGCCTGGTGCGATGGGGCGACCCTCCCGGACTTCTTCACGGGACCCGGCTCGAAGGCCTGGAAGCGTCGCCTCGTCCTGTGGGCCGCGGGACGTCTCCCGGGGGCTTGGCTCAACCTGCGCGGCCTCAGCACCCTCACGCCACGCGGTGGGGAAGAGCTGGTGCTGGACCTGGCGACCGGCGGCGAGCCGGGGGCCTTGCGTCCCTCCGTGCGCGCCGAAGCCTGGGACCTGCCGAAGGGCGAGACTCCGACTCCTGCCGCCGTGGAGGTGACCGAGCGCGCCGATGGCGCCTTTTCTCTGTGCGTGCCGACTTCGCCGCGGCCCCAGGAGGTGCGGATCGCCTCGGAGCTGCGCAGGGGCGAGGAAGTAGTGGACACGGTCGAGGTGGTCCTCGCGGCGGCCCCGACGGTGGCGGGAGAAATCCGGTGGCTACGACATAAGAATTGTTTCGCGCCTACCCAGCTCGCGCAGTGTTCCCTCGCCTTCTCGCCGCCCAAGGACGGCGACGCGCCGGCCGGTCTCGACGGGGCCACGCTCGATCTCTGGCTCTCGGAGCCCCGGCGTCCCCTGACGCCCCTGGTGCCCCTTGGTGACAGGGCCTTCGCGCCCGACTTGCCCCTCGAGTTCGTCGTGCCCGTCCTTACGCCGGGCGAATACTGGCTCTGCGCGGAGGCCCGGGACGCGGCCGGGCAGGCCCTCGCCGCCGTCGAGGAGCCCTTCTTCGTGGTGGACCGGCTCGACCCGGCCGACTTCTTCCCGATGATCACTTTCCTGGACGAGGGCGCCGGCGGACACGTGATGGACGAGGCCCAGATCCGCGACTGGGTGCGGGACGCCTGGGATCACGGCTTCAACACCGCCGCGATACCCGGCCTCGCGAGCTTCAGGGCCGAACGGCTGGGCACCCAGACGAGCCTGCGCCAGTACCTCGAGACCCAGGCCCAGCGCCTCGGCATGGCGACGATCTACGAGTACGGCAGCTTCAAGCTCATGGGCCGCGCCGAGGCCACCAAGCCCTGCGTCCTCTCGCCCGAGTACCCCGCCGCCCTGCGTGAGCTGCTCGACCCGCTGATAGACATCTGTCGGCGCGTCCCTCGGCTCATCTCGACGAAGGTGACCGATGAGCCCGTGGCCAGTCTCGCCAACCTTGACGGCTGCGACTACTGCCGCGCGGAGTTCAAGAAGCGCTATGGAGTGGACTTGCCGGCGCTCGACCCGCTCCCCGATGACCCCTATCTGCGCTGGGCGCTGGCCGATTTCGTCGGCTACTACGTCCAGGAGGGCTTCCGCCTGGGCCACGAGCTGGTCCTGCAGGCCGGCACCGGCGGACCGACCCGCCCCGGTGGCGTCTCCGACACCAGGCCCTTCGACTTGCTGCTCACCTACATGTCGCCGGGGCTGGGCTTTGGCCGTCCCCTCAGCGGCCAGGAAGACGCCCTGGACTGGTCGGTCGGCTGCGATCGCTCGGACTTCGACGTCTACCCCTACTTCTACCCGAGCTCCCAGCGCATCAGGATGCTCCTCGCTTGGCCGTGCTTCGCCTTCCAGCGCGCCGTTGCCCGCCATCATCGCCAGCCCTGGGGCTTCTACGTCGAGCTGGACGAGCGCAATTGGCCCTTCCAGCAGAACCCCGCGCAGGCGTCCTCCGAGTGCGCCTGGACGGCCATCGCGCAGGGGGCCAACTACCTCAACAGCTTCATCCACCGGCGCTTCGCCACGGGCAGCGACCCGCGCCCCGAGCGCTGGGACCACCTGGGGCGCAATCTGCGGCTCATGCGCGGCCTTTCGCCCCTGCTTGCCGGCACGGAGCGCCCACCGTCGCCGATCGCCCTCTACTACCCCTCGGCCCAGCAGGCCATCGAGAACGGCTACGATGTCCCCCAGTACCTCTTCGCGGCCGTGCAGCAGGGCTTCGGCGAGTGTGACCTGCTGCTGGAGGAGCCGGTGGCGCGCGAGGGGCTGATGGGCGAGAGCTCAGGCCTGCTGATGATCGGCGTGCGCATCCTGGACTCCCGGGCTGCGGGGCCCCTTGCCGACTGGGTGAAGGCAGGCGGGCTGCTGGCGACCGACCGCTGGCCCGAGACCGACGAGCGCGGCCGCGCCGTGGACCTGCGCGGGCTTCTGGGCGCTCCGGCCGAGCCGGCGGACTGGTCCCTCACGGCTTGCGGCAAGGGCAAGGTCCTCTGGTTGCCCGACGACTTCGACGGGGCCTACCGCGAGGCCGTCGAGGGGGACGATGCCGCGCGGGCCGCCGCCCTGCGCACCGGCCTCTGCGGCGCTCTCGTCGGGGCTGGCCTGCGGCCCGGCGTCACGGTCGAGGACGATGCGGCCCAGATGGAGGCGGGCCTGCGAGTAGGCGACGGGGTGGCCGTGGTCACGGTCGTGAACCATGCGGCGCACCGCAACTCCGGCCGCGTGACCGTCCGCCGCCTCGGCTTCGCGCCCCAGGTCGCCTGGCAGCCGACAGATGAAGACGAGAGACGTGTCAGCGGGCCACTGGCGGGGTGCGCGACGGGCGCGGCCGACGCAGCCCTGGACGTGACCCTCGACGCGCGCGAGAGCGCGGTCTTCGTGTTGTGGCCGCAGCGGGCGTCGGCGGTCAGGCTCCATACGCCCGAGGAGGTCGCTCCCGGCGACAGGCTGCGGCTTCGCATCAGGGCCGACGACGAGCGGTCCCTGGGCCTGGCCGAGGTGGAGGTGCGCGGGCCTGACGGCGCCCTGGTCTCGGCGATCTCAGGACCCAGGTCCCTGCCCGCGGGGGAGCGCGAGCTCACGTGGACCGTGCCGCAGAACGCCCCGCGGGGAACCTACCGCGTGCAGGTCCGGCTGCCGGCCTTCGAGCTGGCGCAGGCCGCCGACTTCCGGGTCCGTTGACGCGCCTCTACCCGCGCATCCGTTGACGCCCTGGTGTGCCGGGTCTATAGTGAAGCGGATTTCCCTGACCGGCATCGTGAACAAGGGAGGAGTGATGGTTCCATGCGCCTGTGGCAAACCGCGGCAATACTAGTCATTGCCTTCCTGGTTGTGGGACTCCTGGCGGGCTGTCTCGGCGGCGGCAAGGGTGGCGAGGAGGCGGCTGGCGGGCCTCCGGGCCAGGGCGGAACGGCCGGCCCGGGCGGACCTCCGGGCGCACCCGGCGCACCCGGTGCCGGCGGGCCCCCTGCCGGGCCTCCGAGCATGCCGAGCGGACCCAGCGTCGGCGGACCTCCCGGCGCACCTGCTGGTGGGCCCCCTCGCGCGCCTTCTGGCGGACCTCCCGGCGCACCGCCCTCCGCGGGGCCCTCGGGCGGCCTCGGTGGACCTCCTGGCGGGCCTCCCGGCGCACCGCCCGCGCCAGGCGCTGAGGTAGCGCCGGCCGGCGACGCCACTGCCATGGCCAAGGAGGGCATCGCCCTCAAGCACTCTGGCGACTACGCCGGTGCCGAGGCCAAGTTCCGCTCGGCTCTCGCGGCCGACCCCAACAACAGCCTCGCCCACTACGGTCTCGGCTGGCTGCTCATCGAGCAGGGCAAGGCCGCCGGCGACAAAGCCAAGATAGACGAGGGCATCAAGGAGCTTCAGGCCTTCAAGGCCGCGGCTCAAGCCGATCAGGCCCTGCTGCAGAAGCGGCTCCGCGACACGGACGGCGCGCTCCGCCGGCTGGGTGTGAAGGTGTCTTCCACCTCCGGCAAGCGCCGCGTGTACCGCCAGGCCCGCCGCTCCGGCCCCACTTGTCCCTGCGGAGCCGACTGGTCCGGCCTCGAGGGCAAGCAGGTCGTCACTTACACGCTTGCCGTCCCGGGCGGCGCGCCCGGCGCCGGCAGGTAGCCCCGGCCCTTTGGGGCACTTCGCGCAAGAGGAAGCCCGGAGGCGCTCCTGGCGCCTCCGGGCCTTTAGTCGCTCTGCCCGTGGCCTCTCCAGACGGCGGGCCTACTCCACCTCGGGGTTCACCTGCGTCGGCAGCTTCTCCCCGCGCAGCCCCGCCAGCACGTTCTCGGCCGCCATCACCGCCATCCTGTCCCGCGACGTGTACGTGCCGCTGGCTATGTGCGGCGCGATCACGCAATTGGGCATCGAGTACAGGGGGTGGTCGGCCGGCAGCGGCTCGGGGTCGGTCACGTCCATCGCCGCCGCCCAGATCTCCCCGTCCCGCAGCGCCTCGTACAGCGCCTCCGTCTGCACGATCGGCCCCCGCGCCGAGTTGATCAGCACGGCGCTGCGCTTCATCTTCGCGAACTCCTCGGCCCCGAAGAGGCCCTGCGTCGAGGGGTTCAGATCCGTGTGTATGGACACGAAGTCCGACTCGGCCAGGAGCGTATCCAGGTCCACCCGCCGTGCCGCCAGGTCCCGGTCGGCGTGCTCGTTCTCGCGCACGTCGTGGTACAGCACCCTCATGTCGAAGCCGCGGTGGGCGCGGTAGGCCATGGCGTAGCCGATGCGGCCCATGCCGATGATCCCGATCGTCGCGCCCCACAGGTCCCGCCCCAGATGACCGCGGGGCTCCCAGGTCAGCCAATTGCCCGCCCGTGCGTACACGGCCGCGTCCACCACGCGTCGCGCGGCCGCGCACATCAGACAGAAGGCGAAATCGGCGGTGGCCTCGGTGAGCACACCGGGCGTGTTGCCCACCCGTATGCCCCGCGCCGTGGCCGCCTCCACGTCTATGTTGTCGTACCCCACGGCGTAGTTGGCGATTACCTTCAGGCCTGGCGCCCCGTCCATCACCGCGGCATCTATATGGTCCGTCAGCAGCGACAGCAGTCCCTCGCACTCCGCCACCTTCTCCCTCAGCACTTCGTACAGCGGCGGCAGGTGCTCGGCCCACACCTCGACGTCGCAGTTCTCTCGCAGTAGCTTCAGACCCGCCTCCGGTATCTCTCTTGTGACGTAGACCTTGGGCTTCAGTTTCGTCCCCTCCCTGGTCCGGCTTCGGTTCGGTGCTGGGTCGGAACCATCGAGGTTCACAGGTTTGCCCCCCAGCAGGTGCCCCCCGGCGAAGGCTCCCTGCCGGCGCGCCCTGCCCTAGCTCCGGCCCTTATTTCCTTCGCCGCACGCTCCTCACTCCCTCCCGGCCACGCGGCGCGCGCAACCGCTCCCAGCTCCCGCCACCGCCCCGACGGCCGCCCCTGCTCACCAGTTCACGGGGTAGACGTGCATGGAGCTCACGAAGCACGCGATCAGTGTGTACAGCGCGCCGTTCAGCAGGTCCCCCACGACCATGCCGATGAAGAAGGGCAGCGCCTGCCGGTAGGCCTTGGGGCCCCCGTACTTGAGTACCGTCGTCTTCGCCAGCCACGCAAGGAAGAAGGGAAACCACTGGCTCTGCATGCTCGGCGTGTTGGCGATGGCGTAGCCCACGGGGTGGAAGGGCCAGGTCACCAGTTGGGTGCGCAGCGCGAAGAGCCCCACGGTCACGAGGAAGCCTACCACGACGAAGGCCAGGCCCACGTAGTCCGCCGGCTGCGGGGCTGCCAGGTACGAGGCGAGCATCTCGAAGGGCCGACGCCCCTCCGTCACGCGCCACGGCTCCCCCTTGGCCAGGGCGCCGACGTGGTGCCACACCTTCAGCGCGCCCACCCATCCCACGGGGATCCCCACCGCCAGCCCCAGCACCAGCGCCTTGACCATCGAGCCCAGGTCCACCCTCGCCAGCTCCGCGAGCTTGAAGGCGTCCAGTTGGTGAGGCATGGACGTGCAGCGCAGGTCCCAGCTCGAGATCGAGGCCAGGTAGGCCATCACCGTGAGGTCCTTCGGCGGGAAGGCCCGCGGCCCAGCCGCCGTGACCAGTAGCGTATGGGGGTCCACTCGCGGCCCGAAGAGCCAGGCGTTCCCCGTCTCGGACCGGATCCGCGCCGCCGCCGTGAGGTACGTCAGGGACAGGGCCAGCAGGAAGCCGGCCGTGACCAGGCCCATCCCCGCCGCGCTGCAGAAGGCCAGCAGGGCCGCCACGCACACCAACAGCAAGGCCAGTGCCCATCGCGGCACTTCCTCGCCCACGCGCCCGGTCCACACGGCGGTGAGCCCGCGGGCGAGCTGTCGGCGCCCGATGTACAGGGCCAGGGCCGTGAGGGCGATGAAGGCCCCCGCGCCCTGGTGGCTCTCGAAGGGCCACTTGCTGGCCCCGCTGCGGCCCCATTCGTCCAGCCCCAGCGACGCCCCCACAACCCGCTCCGCCTTCTCCACCAGGAAGAAGAACCAGGAGCTGAAGGTCACCTCCGAGCTCAGCAGGAAGGCGATCCCGACCACGAAGGGGTAGAACGACAGCCGCAGCCCCCCGATGGCGCTCCAGGGACGCTCCCGGAAGTGCTGGGACAGCTCGATGTTTCTTACCTCGATCCTGGGCACCGAGGGGTAGTTCACGTGCACCGTGTTGAGCGTCCCGATGGCGAAGGGTAGCGCCATCCCGATCCACGCGACCCGGCTGCGCCAGAAGCCGCCGGTCGCGTCGGTGATGTTCAGCGGAATGGCCACGGTGGGGAAGGTGAGACGTTCGTGCTCGACCCATTGCGCTCGCACGATCGCCGATATGCACAAGGTGGCCAGGGCATAGACGAAGACAAAGGACGTCCAGACGATGGTGGGCACGAGCCACGCCTGCCACACGATCGGGCTGCCGCCCTCGAAGAAGGGGCGCAGTTGCTCGAAGTCGTGGGGCGCGAACCAGTTTGGCACGTAGGGCTGGAACAGCTCCCACTTGTTGGCGGGCGAGGCGAAGTAGAAGGCCGCCGCCACGCCCGGCACCAGGAAGTGGATGGCCCCCGACGACGCCAGTACCGTCGAGACAGCCGTCATCGCGTAGCACGTGAGCAGCTCCGGCTGGCTCAGGCCCCATCCTCGCCGCAGCCGGTTGAGCAGCGCGCTCGCGGCGGTCAGCACCAGCAGCGCCCCGAAGGTACCCACGGGTATCGAGGTGTTGGCCAGGGCCGTGTGACCTCTTCGGCTGCCGAGGACGATCTCCGCCCAGTGGATCCAGAACACCACCGCCACGATCGTGACCAGCGAGGCCAGGATGGCTCGCGGCGTCACTGCGCGCCCCACGGCGGACTCAGTGCTCGCCTGCACTGGCTGGGTACTCAACGCAGCCGCGACCTCCTGGCGATGACCGTGGCCAAGGCGACGTCGAAGGGCTGCGCCGTGTCGCAGAGCTGGTAGTCCAGGTCGTGGGCGCGCAGGCCCTGCCGAAGCTGAGTCAGGTGGGCCGCCAGCGCCTCGTGGTACGCCCGGCGGACGGCGCTCGCGTCCGCGGGCACGCGGCCCTGCGTCTCCGGCTCGATGAAGGCCCACGGGCCCCGGAAGGGGAAGGTCAGCTCGTCCGGGTGCAGCACGTGCAGGACCACCACGTCGTGCCCGTGTCGCCGCAGGAAGCGCAGGCCCCGCATCACGGGCTCGGGCTCGGCCCACAGGTCCGAGATGAGCACCACCAGCCCCCGGCGTCCCATCGCCGCCACCACCTCCCCCAGCCCCCGGGGCAGGTCCGTCTCGGCGCCCGGCCGCACTGCCTCCAGGCTGTCCATGATGCGGCTCAGGTGCGCGCGCTGCGACCGCGGCGGCAGCATCTCGCGCAGCTCCGTGTCTATCAACCCCAGCCCCGGCGCGTCCCGCTGCCGCCAGGCCAGGTAGGCCAGCCCGGCCGTCAGGTACGTCCCGTAGGCCAGCTTGCTGACACCGCGCTCCGGGTAGTCCATCGAGCCGCTGATGTCCAGCAGCAGGTACACCGACAGGTTCGTCTCGGCGTCGAATTCCTTGACGAAGTGCCGCTCCGACCGCGCGTAGAGCCGCCAGTCGAGGTGGCGCGTGTCGTCGCCGGGCGAGTACTCGCGGTGGTCCGCGAACTCGACGCTCGCCCCACGCAGCCGGCTGCGGTGTTGCCCCGAGAAGTGCCCCTCCACCATCACCCGCGCGCGCAGGTACATAGACGCCAGGCGTGCCAGCGCCTCGGCCGTCACCGCCTCGCATACTGTTCCGACCTGCTCCGCCATCGTGGCCGCTCCCGGCAAGCGAATCCGCATTATGCGGCAAATCCCGCCACCGCGCCAGCGCCGCCCCTGCCGCGATCTCCCGCTTGAGGAGGAGGACGCCCGCGGCCTCGCGGCGAACCTGCGCCTCGCGCGTGGCCGGCAGCGTCGCGGACCGGGCTCCGCCGCCACGCCGGGCCGGCCGGGCCTTCCCACCGGCCCCCGACCCTTCCGCGAACCACGGGAGGCTCTGCTCATGGACTATCCGGTTGGCTTCTGCATGGGTCTGGGCAATCTGCCCCTGATAGCCGACGCCGAGACCCGCTCGATCTCGGCCGAGAACCCCACGGGGGAGCGAGGCGCGGGCGCCCAGGCCGTCCCCGACCCCGCCGGGGCCGCCGGCGAGCTCGGCCAGGGCTGGAAAGTGCGACCCTGCATCACCCTCGACCCGGGCAGCACCACGACCCTCGCCGACATCGAGGGCCCGGGCATCCTTCAGCACATCTGGATCACCGTGCACCCCAACGCCTATCGCGACACCGTCCTGCGCTTCTACTGGGACGACGAGGACACGCCCTCCGTCGAGGTGCCCCTCGGCGACTTCTTCTGCAACGGCCACGGCAAGCGCTACAACGTCACCTCGGTGCCCATCTGCGTCAACCCCTCCGGCGGCTTCAACTCCTACTGGCCCATGCCCTTCGCCAAGCGGGCGCGCGTGACCGTCGAGAACCAGCGCTGGGAGCCCATCGGCGGCTTCTTCTACCAGATCACCTACGCCCTCACGGCCATCCCAGCCAACGCGGCTCACTTCCACGCCCAGTGGCGGCGGTCGCTGACGACCCGTGAGTACCCCGAGCACGTGATCCTCGACGGCATCAAGGGCCGCGGCCACTACGTGGGCACCTTCCTGGCCTGGACGCAGTTCTCCGACGGCTGGTGGGGCGAGGGGGAGATCAAGTTCTACC
>CAZSOQ010000113.1:0-16729 GCA_964608495.1 uncultured Armatimonadia bacterium
TCTTCGCCAAGGGCATACACAATGTGATAGCCAACAACATCCTGGTGGGCGAGGCGAGGACGGGCGCCGCCATCTCGACCCTCGAGATGGCCAATCTGCGCTGCGCCTTCCACACCTGGCACCACAACATCGTCTACCTCACGGGCGAGGGGAGCAGCCTGTGGGAGTTCCGGAACTGGGCCGACGACCGCCTGACCCGGTGTGACCAGAACGTGTTCTGGCAGGCCGGCGACCGCTACACCGTGCGCCTCAGGCGCGGCGGGGCCGTCGAGGAGCTGTCGCTCGATCAGTGGCGCGAGATGGGCTTCGACCGCGAGTCCGTGGTGGCCGACCCTCTGTTCGTGGACGCCGCGAACCACGACTACCGGCTGCGCCCCGACTCGCCGGCCCTGAAGCTGGGCTTCGAGCCGATAGACACATCGCGCTGCGGGCTGCTGGAGGACTTCCCCTTCGAGCGCGAGTAGCCCGGCCACCGCGCGGGTGGAGCGACGGCAGGGCGCGCGGGAGTCGCTCACCGACGCTCCGAGCGGGAGTCACGAGCCGCGTCGTGCCGCTTTCCCGCCTTCCTCCTCTGCCGTATCATCCCAGCCAGCACGTCAAGGAGACACCGACATGCCCGACAGCTCAGGCGACAGCCGCCCGAACATCCTCTACATCATGACCGACCAGCAGCGGCTCGATACGATGAGCCTCTATGGGCGAACGGCCTGCCAGACGCCGTGCCTGGACGACTTCGCCCGCTCGGCCACGCGCTTCGACAGAGCCTATTCGGTCTGCGCGCTCTGCTCGCCGGCCCGCGCCTCCATGCTCACCGGCAAGTACCCGCACACCCACCGCATGTGGAACAACAATGACATGATGCAGTGGGCGACCCGCGACCTGCCCGACAGCGTCGAGCTGATCAGCCAGCCGCTGGGGCGCGCGGGCTACCGGTGCGGCTATGTGGGCAAGTGGCACTGCGGCGAGGCCAAGGTTCCCAGCACCTACGGCTTCGAGGGCATGGACGTGCCCAACTACGGCAACCCCTACGCCACGCGGGAGTACCGGGACTACCTGGACCGCACGGGCCTGGAGAGGCCGGAGCGGCGCGGGCTGATCTTCGACGGCACGCCTCAGCGAAGTCCCCTCGCGGGCGAGCTGGTGGGCGACGTGCGCGCCTCCGCCACCCACTTCCTCAGCGAATACGCCCTGGACATGATGCGCCGCTTCCAGGAGGACCGGGAGCGCACGGGGCGCCCGTGGATGATCTTCCTGTCCTACTGGCTTCCTCACCATCCCTACATGCCGCCGCCCGAGTTCTTCGAGCGTTACGACCCGCGCGACATCGAGCTGTGGCCGAACTTCCGCGACACCCTCGTGGGCAAGCCACCGCACCAGAAGCGCTTTCGCGAGAGCTTCCACCGCGCGCTGGAGCTCTCCGACGACGTCTGGCGGGAGCTGATCGCGCGTCACTTCGCCCAGATGACCTTCCTGGACTCCCAGATCGGTCGCGTTCTGCAGGGCCTGGGCGACGCCGGCCCGGCCGACTCGACCGCGGTTCTCTTCAGCACCGACCACGGGGACATGAACGGCAGCCACGGGAAGTTCCACGACAAGGGCTCCTTCATGTACGAGGAGCTCTACCATATCCCACTGGTCGTGCGGATTCCCGGGGTAACGGTGCCCGGGACGGTGCGCGAGGAATTCGTGAGTAACATGGACCTGGCGGCGACGGCGCTGGATCTAGCCGGGGTGGACGTGCCCGAGGACTACCAGGCCCGCAGCCTGCTGCCCCTGGCCGGTGGGGAACGCCCGGACTGGCGGGACGACATCATGGCCGAGTACCACGGCCACAGGTACCTGTTCTCCCAGCGCATGGTGCGGTGGGACAGCTACAAGTACGTGTTCAACGCCTCGTCCCTCGACGAGCTGTACGACCTCGAGGCCGACCCCCACGAGCTGAGGAACCTGGCGGACGATCCCGGGAAGCAGGCGGTGCTGCGCGAGGGGCGGCGGCGCCTGCTGCGGTGGATAGACGACACCCACGACGGCCTCAAGCACGCGGCCACGTGCATGATCGGTGGCGACGACTGACCCCGTCCGTCCGCGGTCGGCACGCCGCGCTCGCGGCCCCGTCGGTCTCGCGCCAACCGTCAGCGCGTGCAGCGCCAGACGATGTCGCCGTGCTCGCAGTCATAGCCGCCCGGCCGGCCCTCCAGTGGGCGCCCGACGGGCAAGCCCTTGTCGTCCTTCAGGTCCCAGCCGATGCTGTAGAGCAGGAAGCCTTCGCCCTCGCGCCGGTAGACCAGGTCCGCGCCCGTGAAGGGGTCCTGGCGAAGAGGCCAGCTCAGGCCCTGGCGCAGGGCGTCGAGCGTGTCGGGGTAGGCCCCGTGTGCGCTCCTGTAGGCCTTCAGCCCCAGGGCGGCCTGGGCGAGGCCAAGCTGCGCGACCCTCTCGTCGCGTTTGCGGCCGGCCCCGGAGAAGACCAGGATGCGGGTCATCACGCAGTGCATGGGAAGCTGCTCGACCTGCGCCTCCAGCGATGCGCCGGCCTCGGACTGTTCCCGCCACGGGAGGGCGGACGCCGCGATGAGCTGGGACATGAGCCGCAGGTAGGCTGCCTCGTCCAGGTAGAGGACCTTCTGTCCCAGACCCGACCTGTAGAAGCGCTCCATGTCGGTGCCCTCGGTCTCGGTGCCGTCCGTGAAGTACCCCCCGGCGCGTTTGGGGTCCTGGCGCATGGCGTTGAAGAGCCAGATTCCCATGGTGCGCTCGGTCCACAGGCCGCGGCGGAAGCTGCTGTTGACGTCGAGGTCGCTCAGCTCTCGGGCCAGTCGCCTGCAGGCCTCGGTGGGGGCGGCTCGGTCCCGGAGCGAGGCCCGCAGGCCGTCCAGGCCTAGGCCCAGGACGGCATAGCGCACGAGCGCGCCGATCAGGAGCGGCTCGGCCGCCAGGGCGCGGCAGAGGCCCAGGCTGGTCCCCATGGTGTCCAGCGCCGCACTCATCTCGCCTCGCTGGGCCTGGACGAACATCCTGACGCTCAGCAGGCGCGCACACTTGCGCATCTGGGAAAGGTGAGGGAAGAGCGCGGTCACCGGGTCGGAGTAGTCCACAGGGAAGCGGCACCGCGGACGCTGGGCCGCGGCCTCCAGGAGGGCGATCGCCTCGGCCTTCCTGGCGACGAGCGCCTGCAAGGCCCCCGGGGGCGGCACCTTTCCCCGCGGCGGCTCCCTGATCGCGCTCAGGAAGTTAGAGAGCAGCTCCTCGTCCTCGGGCGACAGGATGATCTTGTCGAAGGCCTGCTGGTAGAGGAGGGCGGCGTTCTCGGCGTCGGGCACG
Source organism: uncultured Armatimonadia bacterium (assembly GCA_964608495.1). GTDB lineage: Bacteria > Armatimonadota > Zipacnadia > Zipacnadales > FEN-943 > JAKORR01. The sequence goes on from CAZSOQ010000113.1 coordinate 3,319, forward strand.
TCAGGAGGGATGACGGCCCGCCAGGCGATGGGCGCGCCCGTCTGCTCGATCCTGCGCAGCTCGGCATCCACCTGGGCGCGGGCCTCGTCGGCCGATACCCGCGTGAGCTCCCGGGCACTGCTCATGAGGCTCCTCAGGGGCTTGGCGGACACGTGGCGCGCCAGCAGCCACAAGCCCAGCGCCCCAAGGCAGACGAGGAAGAACAGCCCGCAGCCCACAAGGACCACGACCCGCCTCGTGCCGGTACGCATCGCTCGCTTCCCTCCTTCAGCCATGGCCGGCGACGGGCTTCGCCGTCCGCGCGGCCGGACCGCCCGCCTAGCGCAGTCATCGCACGCAGCGCCAGAGGATATCTTGCTCCTGGCCGTCGGGCGCGGCCACGCCGCCGTCGTCCTTCAGGTTCGGCCCAAGGCTGTACAGCAGGAAGCCCTCGTCGCGACGGGCGTAGCGCAGGTCACGGCCGCTACAAGGGTCCAGCGGCACATCCCACGCCAGAGCCTGGCGCAGGGCTTCGAGGGACTCGGGGTAGTCCCCGTGGTCGTTCTTGTAGGCCTTCAGCGCCAGGACCGTCCGAGCCAGGGCCACTTCCGTCTCGGTCGCAGCCCGCTGCGCCAGAATCCTGCTCATCGGCGGGAAGATGGAAGCCACGGGAGACTTCTCCTCCGCGAGGGCACGGAGCCGCTCCTCAAAGCCCCGGGCCTTCTCGGCCGCCTCGGGCCAGGGCAGGCCCACCGTCTCGATGGCGTCGGCGGCCAGGCGCAGGGCCGTCAGCTCATCCGCGTCCATCCGCAGGCGCCCTTCCTCGCCCGAGTAGCGCTCCGATAGCTTCACCGGCGCACCGTTCCCCATCGCGTCGAGCTCCTTCAGGGCCTCGGGCGGCTGGGCTTTCAGTCGCTCCGCCTCGCCGATCCACAAGGCCCGCTCCGTCCACAGCGCCCGCGCGAGCGGCTGGGCGAAGGCCAGGCTCCCCAGGAGGTCGTAGAGCTTGCGGCAATCCTCGGTGGGCGGGGCTTGCTCGTAGAGAACCTGGCGCAGCGCCACGCCGAGATGGGAGACGATGGCGTACCGCACGAGCTGCGAGACCAGGATGGGCTCATCGGCGAGGGCGCGGACGATGGCGAGGCCGGCCCGCTCGGCGTCCAGGGCCTGGACCGGCTCGGAGCGCAGCGAGTGGTGGATGGCCTTGGCGGCCGTGAGCCGGGCGCACTGGCGCAGTTGGGCCAGATGGGCGAGCCGCATCTCCAGGCCGGCCTGCCAGTCCAGGGCGAAGCGGCACTCCTCCAGAGCCGCCGCGGCCTCGAGCAGAGCAAGACAGCCCGTGTTCCGCTCGACAATGTCGGCCAGGGGCACCGCCGGAGGAGGCCCGGCCTCGGGCTCCGCGGCGTGCCGCAGCAGGGCGACCAGGGCGTCGCCGTCGGCGTCCGAGAGGCTGAGCGAGTCGAAGGCTAGCTGGTAAAGCACCGCCGCGTTCTCGGTGTCGGGCACCTCTGGCGGTGCCACTTCCACCAGGCTCGTGGGCTCGCCCGCGGCCCGGATCCTCGCCAGCTCCGCCGCCAACGCCTGGGGAGCCTGATCCAGGGGGAGGGCCTCGGGCTGGCTCAGCAGCGACAGGGGCAGTAGGCACGGAGCGGCGCCCGGCGGGGCTGCCAGCGCTCCGGCCGTGGGCACGAACAGGCCCACGCAGCCGGCGATGGCCGCCATTGGCAGGAGAAAGCGGATTCTACCGCGGCTTGGCGTAAGGCATCACATCCCGCGACACGGGCCGGGCCACGCACCCCGGCTGGGCGTGTCCCCCGGCTCATCAGTGGAAGGCCTGAAGGCTCTTAAGGCGCGCCTCGCCCTCGGCCGAGGCGACATGCACTCGGACGGCGTCGGCCAGGACCGTCGCGAAGCCGTCTATCTTCTTGTGGCCGATGGCGGTGCCCACGGCCACGCCCTCCCAGCGCCCCCTGGTGAGCACCTGGATCGTGTACCTGCGCACGCGCTCGCCCTCCGCGATGTCCTCGCAGCAGACCGTATGGTTGACGAGCGTCGGGGCGTCGAAGTTGATCTGGAGCGAGGCCGACGGCCCGCGCGCCTCGCCCAAGGGCCGGCCGAAGCGGCGGCGCAGCTCGGCGGCCGTCTCGACCAGGCGGTCCACGTCGGTCTCGGGCAGGAGCCCGCGGTTGTCCGGCCCCACGTTGAGCAGCAGGTTGCAGCCGCGCCCGACTGAGCAGTAGTACATGTCCGCCAGTCGCTCCACGCTCTTCAGGCTGGGCAGATCGTGAGTGTTCCAGAACCAGTTGGCACGGATCCGGGCGTCGCACTCGGCCGGCAGCCAGTGGGGGAAGCTCTCACGGAACTCGGCCAGCAGGTGCTCGTGGCTGAAGTCCTCAAGGTTCACCACATTCCAGCAGGGGTCGGTCGCCAGACCGTCCTCGTTGCCGACCCAGCGATAGTCCGGCGACCCCATGTTGAAGATCATCGTGTCGGGCTGAAGTTCACGGATCGTGCCGATTATCTTCTCCCAGTTGTAGACGTGGCCCTCGGAGCCGGCGCCGTCCAGCCACACGCAGACGAGGGGGCCATAGCGAGTAAGCAGCTCGCGCCACTGGCGGCAGTAGAGCTCATCGTAGGCGGCGAAGTCGTCATAGCAGGGCTCGTGCCGGTCCCAGGGCGAGCAGTACAGGCCCAGCTTGAGCCCCTCGGCCTGGCAGGCCTCGGCGACCAGCCCCACCACGTCGCGCTTGTCGGCCGGCAGCGGGCCGGCCTTGACGCTGTGACCCGTGGTGTCGGTGGGCCACAGGCAGAAGCCGTCGTGGTGCTTGGCGGTGAAGACGAGGTAGCGCATCCCGGCGGCCTTGGCTGCCTGCGCCCACTGGCGCGGGTCAAGAGCCACGGGATTCACGACAGCGGGATCCTCAGTGCCCTTGCCCCATTCCTGATCGAGAAACGTATTGGGGCCGAAGTGGCAGAACATGCCGAACTCGAGGTCCTGCCACGCGAGCTGGCCGGGCGTGGGACGGGGACGGCCGTCCTGCGATGGCATGATGATCACTCCCTTGCGGCAGCGGTTCGCCGGGGAAGGCCGGCATCCCTACGCCGGGGCGGGCCTAGAGGGAGGTCACCGCGGCGCGGCTTGCCCCTGTGGGACGCCTGCCGCACTACCGCCCCGGCGGGGGGCCGACGGGACCGGGATGGCCGCTTCCCAAGCCGTAGTACCTCGCCTCGCCCTGGACTATCAGCTCCCGGTCACGCTGCTCGACGCGCTGCGCTCCGGCTCGGAGAGGCCAGAACGAGACCACACACAGCAGCACCAGGGCCGCTAGCGTCGGGGCCAGCAGCGCCCGCAGGCCCGCGAGGCAGGTTCTGCCGCTGCCCCGCTGCTCGCCGGGACTCAGCCTCGCCCGCGCCCGCAGCGACAGGTGCACGGCCCCCACGAGCCACAGGAGAAGGCCCAGCGCCAGGGCCACCCACATCGTCCCGAGCGAAGAGGGCCAGCGCTCGGCGGGCCTGTCAAAACCCGACACACCCCAGGCAAGAGCCGCCACCTGGGCCGGGACGACAGCCACGAGGAGCAGCACGATCCACTGGAGCTGACTGAAGCGCAGCGGGGTGCGAGGCTCGCGCCAGTAGCGCAACGCCAGCGAGATCAGGCCCACCCACAGGGCAAAAACGGCAAAGGCGGCGGCCATCAGCCAGACGGCCCCGGCGTTGAGCACGCCTCCGCCCGAGACGAGCCGCATGGTGCGCGGCAGCGTATCCCGCGTGGCCGCGCGGGCGTCCTGCTTCCACCTCAGCGCCTCCTGCATGTCACGTTCGTAGAAGGAGGCCAGGTCTGCGCGACCGTGATGCCGGAGGTAGTCGGCGAAGGCGGCTATCTTGGCCTGGGTCGTCCGCTCGACCCGTTGCTCCTGGCTCTTGCTCGTGGCATTGATCTGCTGGGCCTCTCGCGCCGGGAGCAGCGAGCCGCCCGAGATCGCCGACACGGCTACCCCCACCAGCCCGTCAATCATGTCATACGCCTGGTCCCTGACCAGGTGACCGATGTGGACGCCGGACTCGTAGCACAGGATCGCGTCGCCATGACGGCCGGCGGCACGGAAGCCGTCACCAAGGCCGACGAGGACACGCGCCAGGCTGCGGAGTCTGGCGTGGATGGGCATTCTGTTGTCGCACCCGGCACAGCGCGCGTAGAGGGCGCGCGTGCCAGCGGGCATGCCGGCCTTGTCAACGAGCCGGAGGATAGCCTCGGCGGCCGCCCGGTCACCCAGGTCCCACGTGCTCTTGGCGAGGGCGCCGCGCAGCAGGCCCAGGGCCTCGTCGTCACGGCGCTCGGCCAGGCGCGCCCAGGCCAGGAAGTAGTCGGGCCCGGCGTTGCCGGGCATGAGCTGGGCACACCGCGCGAAGAGCCCCTCCGCCTGGCGCAGGCTGGCCTTCTCCTCGGGCGAGCGAAGGGGCAAGGGCTGGGCCGGGTTCTGGCCGCGAAGCTCCTCCTCGCGCGCGAAGTCGCCGGCCTGAGCCAGGCAGTACATGCCGTAGCGCAGGAGGACGACGGGGGAGTCGGCCGCGAGGTCCAGAGCCCTCTGGTAGGCCTCAGCAGGCGGTGTGGCGGGCGGCGTGACCGGTGGGAAGGCGCTCGGCTCGGCCCGGGCCATCTCGGCGGTGCGGGATAGATCGGCGGCGGCCTCCGCGAGGGCAAGCCAGAGCAGGGCGTCCTCGGGCTCGCGCCGCACCGCGCGCTCGATGGACGTGCCCATGGGCCACGCATGGCCCAGGGAGGCGGGCCGTACCGCCAGGAGACCCTCCCGGATGGGCGGCACGACCACCAGGAGTACCACGGATACAGCCAGCAAGACGACCACCGTCAGACCCGTTCTCATCGGCACACCTCCGTTCCGACACCGTCGTAAGGGGGCCGCCGGCAGGCCGTAAGTTCGCGGCAGAGGACCGGGAAAGTGCGGGCGGCGGCAGCGTGAAGCCGACGGCGGTTAGCCGAACCAGACGCCCCAGCGGAGGAAGGGCCCGCCCAGGACGGACGCGAGAGATCCCCAGATCAGGCCAGCCGTGATGAAATGGCCGAGGGCGAAGCCCAGGAATCCTGGCAGGGCGCGCAGGTAGGATTGGCTGCCGCCGTAGCGGAGCAGGACGGTCTTGACGATCCAGACGATGAGGAAGGGGGCCCAGACGAGGCTGCCGTAGGCGCAGGCGACGCCGTACCCGATGGGGTGGAAGGGGAAGCCGAACCAGTAGGAGCGGGCGGCGGACAAAAGGGCGATGAGCAGACCGCCGGCCGAGGTGGCGATGATGCGGGGGACGTCGGGCGGGCCGGGGAACGCGATGCCGCGGAGGACGTTGGTGTACTCCTGCTGCGCGATGCCCGAGCCCCAGATCCCCCCGCGCAGGCCGATGCCGCCCTCGTGGTAGTAGGGCTGCAGGTGGAAGATGAGGGCGGAAGCGGCGCCGAAGGCGATGGCGACGAGCATGGTGACCGTGATCTGACGCCAGTTGACGCCGGTCTGCCCGCCCAGCCGGATGCCCTCGATCTGGTAGCCGGAGACGGTGGGGAAGTAGCCGCGGGACATGAAGGCGAGCAGCGCGAACATCGTGGGCGAGGCGTAGCTGGGGCCCAGGCCCACGACGGGCTTCTGGCCGAGGAAGTTCCACACGACCTTGTGCTGCTGACCGTAGGGGAAAGCCCAGACGAGAGGGACGCCGGTCTCGGCGCGGATGCGGGCGTAGACGATGGCGACCATGAGCAGAAGGCCCAGGTAGAGGGCGGCTAGCCACGGCTTGACGCCCGCGGTCACGAGGAAGGCCATCAGGCCGAATATGCCCGCAAGCACGCCGACCAGGGCCCAGCGGTGGGTGGGACGGCCGTCGGCGGGCGCGGTGCCAAGCCAGCCGTGCCACGCGCGGGTCAGGGCCCCACGGCCCTTCCAGAGGAGGACGACGGCGATGACCAGATAGGCGCCGATGCCCTGCTCCTGCTCGAAGGGAAGCCCCGACAGACGGTAGCCGGCCATGCTGAAGCCGAGGGCCTGCAGCTTGTGGAAGACGTAGAAGAACCAGATCGAGAAGGAGAGCTCCGTGGACACGAGATAGCCCAGGCCGATCAGCTCGGGGCGGATATGGGCCGTCAGGGGCCGCAGGGCGCGCCAGGGGTAGTCCACGAGCTGCTTGCCCAGGTCAACGTTCATGCCACCCGAGGGGCCGCCGAACCACACGCCGCGGACCATGTTGATGGCGTTGAGCACCGCCGCGAGCCCCATGCCGATCCAGGTCGCGGGCGCGCGGAAGAAGGACACGGTCGTGCCCTGGCTGAGGACCTCGATGGGCAGCCGGACGACGGGGAAGACCAGGCGCTCGTGCTCGATCCACGTCTCGGAGTACAGAAGCATCAGGCACATCAGCGTCGCCCCGAAGAGAAGGAAGAAGCCCGTCCAGGAGACCACCGGGATCAGCCATGCGTCCCAGGGCACCGTGCCCGCGGGCGAGGATTCGTAGAGCCAGCGGTGCACGGACAGGTCGGACGGAGCCAGCCATGAGGGGATGTTGGGGGCCAGCTCCGCCAGGGGCGCGGCAGGCGTGGAGAAGTAGGAGGGCGCGCTGAGGCAGGCGATGAGGAACCGCACGATGCCGCAGCCGAACATCGTGGTGGCAACGGTGACGAAGAGGTAGACGACGACGATCTCGCCGCTCGAGAGCCGGAAGCGCCGGCAGATGCGGGCGAGGAGGGGGTTGAGGGCAAGGAGCAGGAGCAGGGCGCCCAGGCCGGGTATCGAGGGGACGGCCTCTGTTATCTGGCAGGCCAGCGATATGATCTCGGCCTGGCGGACCCAATAGCCGGCGAGCCAGGCGAGAAGCAAGGCCAGGACGAGCATGGCCACGAATCGCACACGCTCGGCGTCCGGGGCGCCGACTGGTGCGCCGGTTTCGACTTCCTCAAGGCTCGTCTCCTCTGCCATTCGGGGCGATTCCACCATCGGAAGGGGGCCGGAGTGCCCGCGTTACTTCGACGCGCGCCCCGAGGGACCTTCACGCCTTAGCCCGTCGCCTGGGCTCCCCCGAGGGGCCGGCGACCCGGGAGGCTCACGCCAGACGCCGGATCTCGTCCAGAGCGGCCCAGTAGTCGGCCAGCGCCCGGCGCCCGGCGTCGGTCAGCGAGTACTCCGTATGGGGAATCTTGCCCCGGAAGCTCTTGCGGATCGCGACGTACCCGGCCTGCTCCAGCTTGGCCATGTGCCAGGACAGGTTGCCCTTCGTCAGACCCAGGGTCGTGCGCAGGAAGTCGAAGTCGGCCCTCGCCACGCCCGAGAGCACCATCATCGCCCTCAACCGCACCGGCTCGTGTACGTACGGATCGAGCTCGGCCATGCGCGCTACCCCTCCCCCGCCGGGCGACGTGAGGTGTGCGCGGCCCGGGCAGCCAGCGCCCGCAGCCGCCGCAGGGCAAAGCGGCTGTAGACATGCCCGGCCAGAGCGGCGAGCAGGCCGTAGCCGACGACAGGCACCAGCATGTTGAGAGCTTCGTAGCCCTTGCCGAACTGGATGGGCGCGCCCCCCAGCACCAGCCCGGCGTGAATGGTGTACAGCACGGGCCACAGGAGCATGAAGGGACTGCCCTCGACGCGCTGGGTTAGGCCCGCTATCAACAAGAAGGGCCCGACGTAGAGCAGCGAGACCGGCTGCATCAGCCTCAGGGGCAGCAGGCCCAGGAAGCCGAGGGCCACATGGATCGTGACGCCGGCCATGAGAAAGGCGGCGGCCCACTTGAGGGCCGGCGCGTGGCAGGTGTCCGGGCCAAGCGACGCCGATCCCTCCCCGCGGTACAGCCAGGCAGCGATCGCGGGCAGGAGACGATTAGCACCAACCAGGCTGAACCACACCCACCAGGCGGTGAAGGCCGCTACCGCGATGGCCGAGGCGGCCGCGAGCCAGCCCAGCCCCCCAGGTAGGCGAAAACCACCAGGTAGGACAGGCCCGCGAACACGCCGAAGCCGAGCAGGAAGGCCACCAGGCCCACGACGACCGGAAGAGTCCGGTTCTGGGCGTAGCGGCGAGCCCACTCCGGCATCTCCTTCAGGGCGTCGAGCTGGTCAGGATTCAGGTCCTCGGGTTCGCTGGCCATCTTGGCTCTCTCCTTCGCACTCCGACTTCGGCTGTCCGGGTTTATGCAAACCAGTTTGTACTACAAACCATCTTGCCTGTCAAGCCCCCCGCGGGCGAGCATCCAGAGTTCTCACGATGGACAGACGGATGGAGAAGGCCATCGCGAAACGAGGAGGCTGGTAGCTCCCGGGGTTGATGGAGGGGCGGCATGGATGGAGTTGGCTGCAGGCCAACTCCGGGCATCCGGCCCGCTCCCTTCCACGCCCGGCTTGGCTTCCTACCCTGCGTCTCCCTCAGGATTCGCGGCCGTCACAAGCGCGAAGGGGTTCCCCGCGATGCTGACGGCCCGAAGGCCTGTGACGCGCCAGGGCTTGCCGTCCACGTCCAGGGCGGCCCGGGCGCCGTCGGGCAGGGCGCTCGGTAGCGGGACGAGGGCCGCGCGCTCCGCCCAGGCGGGCTGCCAGGGCGTGGTGTTGGCGGCGCGGACCTGAAGGCTCGCCCCGTCCAGCGAGGAGGATTCGACGGTCAGCAGGCCGTCCAGGACACAGTGCAGGAAGCTGAAGTAGTGGCTCACGGCGTCGCCGCCGCCGATACCCGTGGCCTTGATGACCTTCGACGGGCTGTCGCCGCTCCTGTAGTTCAGGCTCTCCAGCCAGCCCGCGGTCGTCGGGGTGGGTGACACAAAGTGGTTGTCCAGTAGGGACAGGAGCTTCCAGGAGTAAAGGTCATACTCCTCGCGCGTAAGGTACCCCCTGGTCGCGGCGTAGCCGAGCACCATCCAGGTCTCGGGAAGCGACACAGAGGCGCCGAAGCCCCACTGCCTGCCGCTGCCGTTGTCCTTGTTCGACCAGCGCGACTTCAGGCCCCCGTGCTGGCTGAGCTCGCCGAAGTAGTCCAGGAAGTCCTGGCGTGTCTGCTCGCGCGGCGCGCCCGTCATCACGGCCAGCTTCATCGCGCCCTCCGCCGCGGGGGTGATGTTGTCGGGCTGCCCGACCGAGAAGCCCTCCGACTCCCATCGGTCGCCCTTGCCGGCGCTCATGAACTCGTGCGAGAAGTGGTGCCAGACGCACGGCGGGCGCGTCGAGTGGTAGAAGTCGAGCATGGGCAGGACGTAGGAGCCCCAGACCTTGTCCCTCGGCCAGCGCTCGCTGTCGGGGAGCACCTCCGCCACGGTGAGGTAGGCGGGGTAGCTGCGGGTCTGGTCGGAGTAGCAGATGGACGAGCCGCCACGGCCCTCGCCCAGGGGCTTCATGGGCACGATGCAGTTGATGAACTCATCGCGGTCGCCGCCCATGGTGGGGAAGGTCTTGCCGCGGATGGGGTGCTGGTCCATGGTGTCGAGGATCTGCTCGGCGCGCCTGCGGTACTCCTCGTCGCCGGTGAGCTGGTACAGGCGCAGGTAGACCGTGCACCAGTAGAAGTTCTGCACGAGCCAGTCCGCCTTCTCGGGCCACCAGCCCTCCGGCTTGCGGTGGTAGGTCCAGTAGATCCACTTGCCCGAAGGTTTCTCGCAGCGATGCTCGCGGATCCAGTCCGTGACCTTGCGGATGGCTTCGAGGTACGCGCTGTTGGGGACGTGCCGGTTGAGGGCGGCCAGGCCCAGGACCGTGTAGGCGACGTGGGGCAGAGTCATGGCATCATCGGTGGACTCGGGGTGCACGGGGAGGTAGCCGTCGGGGTCCTGATGGCCGATCACGTAGTCCGCCGCCTGCCGGGCCTTGTCGAGGAAGAGGGGATCGCGGGTCTTCTCGTACAGGGTGACCAGCTCGAGCAGCGGCGGGGCCGTGGTATTGCCCTGCGGCTCGCCCCCGAGACCCACGCCGAAGGCGCAGGTTCCCGGGCCGATAAGCTCCCCGCACACCATGCCCGCCCAGGCCGCGGCGCACTGGTACAGGCGCGCCACTGGTGGCGAGCGGCGCGGCCGGGCGGTGACGATGAGCGGGTTGACCACGAGGCGCTTGAAGACGGTCTCGGCGTCCTGCGGGGTGCGGGTGAGGAAGAGGTAGTAGTGGTTGTGCTGGCGCCAGTTCTCGACGGGCGCGTCGGGACGGGCGCGCAGTCCCAGGTGAACGCCGCCGGCATCGGCGAAGCTCACGAGGTGGTCCATCTCGGCGACGTGCTCGGGGGCGAAGGCCGTCGCATAGCTCTCGGCGCACGCGAGCGTGCCGACCGGCCCCCCAGACACCTTCTGCAGCGACCGCCAGCGATGGGTCGTGGTCGCCAGAGGCACAATACCGGGGAACCCCGGCGCCCGGTGTACGCGGTCGTAGGCCACCCAGTCGTCGCCCGGCAGCGATAGGGACGCCATCGCATGGTCGGCGGTCGCCAGCTTCCCTGCCTGAGCGCTGTCCTGGACCTGGATCACTGTCGCCTCGGGCCAGGCGAACACTCGCAGCAGCCCCAGGCAGGTGAGATCGTTGCCCTGAGCCGAGAGCTTCCCCTCGACGGAGACGACGACCTGGTGGCCGGCTGGGGCCACGGCCGAGAAGTCCGTGACGCTCGCCGGCTCCCACGTGGCGCCCCCGTCCGTGAAGACCGCCGGGAACCAGCGCCACGTGCCCCCGAGCTCGGGGCCGCCCGCGATCGCCAGACGCCGCGCCGCGAAGCCCTCGGCCGTCGCCAGCTCGACGACGTCATCCCCGCCGTACCTGAAGGCGATGCGCCCCTCGCTTCGGGCCAGCGACAGCGGACCAGTCGGCCTGACGGGCTCGAGCCCCGACCCGAGGCGGTAGTAGACCCTCGGGCCGTGCAGCTCACGCTCCCAGAGGCTGTCGCGAACGGTTATCCCGATGAAGCCGTCCCACTCGCCCGGTGGCTCCGAGCCGGCCCGCGGCTCCGAGCCGGCCGGCGGCTCTCCGGCGGCCTGCGGGCAGGGGAACACCAGCTCGTCGAACCAGTCGAGCACGCCGGGATTCTCCGGCGGGACCTGGCCCCAGCGGTTGAGCTCCAGAACCTGCACCGGGTACTCGCGCCACGCGCCTCCCGCGTAGGCAAAGCACGACAGGGCCTGGATCGAGGCAAGCTCGACCCCCTCCGGCAGGCCGGGCTCGAGGAACTCGGCGCGACGGGCGATGATCTCGCCGCCCCGCTGCCAGGCCGCGGAAGTGGACAGGTCCTCGCTGAGGGGGCGCTTCCACTCGACGGGAGCGATGAGGCGTTCGTCACCCTCTCCCCGCACCTCCAACTGCCCCAGGGCGGCGTAGAGAGTCCGGTCGTCGTTGGGCGATGCCCCGTGGCGCTGCGCCACCTCGCCCTTGAGCACGACCCACCGGCGATCACCCACGGCGTCGGCGGGCAGCAGCACCTCGTAGGTGTCATCGGCCCGGAAGCCGAAGTCGCCCACGGTGCTCCCATCGAGGCTGAAGGTGAGGCGCTGGCCGTCCCCCGGGGCGATGCGAGCCGTCACGATCACCGTGTTGTCCACGCCGGGGAACACCGGCAGTCGGATCACGAAGGGCGATTTGGCCCACCGGAACCGGCCCTCGAAGACGCTGCCGTTGCCCGGGTAGGGCCCTTCGCAACCGTAGAACCCATCAACGACGAAGTACGCGTCCGACGGGTCGCCGATATCAATGGCCATAGTCCCTGCCAGAACGTGACAGTGCCCCAGGCCCGCGAGAACGGCGGCGGCGAGCAATCGCCCGCAAGTGGCCCAAGGCCGGCTTCGGGATGGCACGGGAGCACTCCCCCCCTCGGTACGGGCCTTCCGGGCGCGAGGCGGCGGACCCCCCCGGACGGTCCCGTGGGATGGCGCGCCCACGATACCGGGCGCCAGGTCCCAGGGCAAGCAGTCGCCACCATGGCCGTAGGCCCGGTCTCGGGCCTCGCGAGGCCGGGCGCTCACCGCCGCGGAACGACGCGACCGCCGCCAGCTCGCGGGTGTCGGTGAAGACGGCGTTGCTGCTGCGTGTCGGGTCGCCCTCAATGCCCGGAGGCGGGTGGCCACGACCGGGAACCCAGTGGCACACAAAGCGTCTCTAAGCGTACAATAGTCGCGGCGTAGGTCTTGGTGAGGGCAGCGAAAGATGCGGCAGGCGAGCTGGGAGTGCGTGCTTCCGCTGCGGGTGCGGTTCTCGATGGCCAGGCACTCAGTGTCCGGCCAAGGGGGGGTGGGGCGCGCTCGCCAGACCCCTATCGGCTCCCTCATCTCTGACCCACGCAGCCCCACGGCCACCTGGCTCGGGCGGCAACGGACCTCAGCCGGGAAGACGCTCCCGATCCTCTTGACACAGGGACTCTCCTCGAAGGCATGCCCGTGCCCGATGGGCGACTCCGGGACGCTCTCCGCCCACCCGCACGCGGCTACCGGGGCGATCCTCGGCGCGGCTTTTCACCCTCCCCGACCGCGACTCGCGACAGCGAAGCAGCGCCGCCGGTCCGGCGCCGGACGGCCAAACCACCAGCCGGCGCGGAGCTCACAGCAGGCGTCAGTCAGGCTGCGAGCCGGGCCCAGCGGGGCTGCGGTGAGCCCCCTCGGCCCCGGCAGACACCACGGCCGCTCCGGGAGGCGGCAAGGCCTCCCGGGCAGGGACAGGCGGGGTCCAGGGCAGGAAGCAAGCCGAAGGAGGGATGGCCGGTGGCTGTGTTGCTGGCGTGGGTGAGGCAGAAGAAGATCAAGGGGCTGATTGCGCGGCTGGGCAGCTTAGACCCGGGGGTGCGCGACGCGGCCAGCAGGGACCTGGTGGCGATCGGGGCGCAGGCCGTCCCTGCTCTCATCGAGGAACTGCGAAGCGGCGCGGCGCGCACGCGCGCGATCGCGGCCACGCTGTTGGGTAGGATCCGCGACATGTCCGCGGTCCATGCGCTCATAGAGCGGCTGCGTGACGAGGACGGTGCGGTGCAGAGGGCCGCGGCATCGGCGCTGGGCGACATCGGCGCGCCCGCCGTACCGTCGCTTATCGCACGGCTGCAGGACGCCGACGCCGAGACGCGGACGGCGGCCGCGTGGGCCCTCGGCGAAGCCGAGGACACCCGGGCGGTGCCCTTCCTGGTCGACCGCCTGCGGGACAAGGACCTCAACGTCCGCCGGGCCGCCGCGGATGCCCTCGGCCGGATCTGCGACGCCACCGCCGTTCCCGCCCTCATCGAGCTGCTTCACGATGAGAGCACGGCGGTCCGCCAGGTCGCGGCAGTCGCGCTGGACAAGATCGCGACCCCACCGGCCCTGGCGGCGCTGCAGCAGTGGCGAGCGGAGCGAGGTCGCTAGGACCGGCCGCGGTAGCAGCGCCGCGTCTCATCCCTCGCCTGCGCTTGCGACGCCCCAGGGAAAGGGTGGGCTGAGTGGCTGCCGGGGCCGTGCACCGGGCGGGCCTGTCAGGCT
>CAZSOQ010000114.1:0-16702 GCA_964608495.1 uncultured Armatimonadia bacterium
TAGTCGTAGTAGCTCACGAAGTACTCGACGGCGTTGTGGGGAAAGAACTCGCGGAACTCCGCCGCCAACTGGGCGGCCAGTGTCTTGTTGTGGGCTATGACGAGCGTGGGACGCTGCACGAGCTCGATGGCCTTGGCGATGACGTAGGTCTTGCCCGAGCCGGTAACGCCGAGCAGCACCTGGTGACGCATGCCCGAAGCGATGCCCTCGGCGAGCGCCTCGATCGCGGCGGGCTGGTCGCCCTTGGGCTCGAACTCAGAAACCACCTCGAATCTGCTCATAGCCGTCGCTGATCCCTGTGATACGTGGCCTTCGAGTGCAGGCAGGCGGCGGGGCAGGAGCCGCGGGCACTCACGGCTCATTATAGCACCGCCCTGCTCAGCAGGCAGCGCCGGGCCACCAGCACGCCGCCGGGGGCGGCGGCCTTGCGACCACCTTCCTCTGCTCCTCCCAGGCCCCGACCCGCCCGGGCGGTCACCGGACGCCGCGGACGGGCCGAGTCGACTTCTGTATGGCGGTGCTCTTTCGGGATTCCCAGACTGGGGGTATAATCGCAGGGCTGACGAAGCTCGATCCGAAGCACATTCGGCGTGGCCGGCTAGGGGCCGGTAGAGGGGTTCATGGCACTTCTACTGCGACTGATGACCTTTGCCCGCCGCTATAAGTGGCGGATTTTTCTTGCCTTGCTGCTGGTCTTCGCGGGCACAGGCCTAGGGATGGTCAGCCCGTACATCTCGAAGCTGTTGATAGACAACTTCGGGGGCTGGCATGAGCTCACCGCCGACCAGAGGAGCGGCAGGATGGCTCAGGCTATGACCCTCTTCCTCGCTCTGGTCGGCGCGATGCTGGGGCTGCATATCAGCCATGCCATCATCGGCTACAGCCGTGCCATGATACTGGCCTTCGTCGGGAACCGGGCGATCTTCGACTTGCGGTCCCAGCTCTTCCGGCACGTCCAGAAGCTGTCCATGCGCTGGTTCGAGAGCCACAGCCACGGCCGCGTCATGTCCCGGGTCCTTTACGATGTTGACGCCGTGCAGTACGCACTGAGCGGCGGGCTCGTGGACATGCTGTCCAACAGCGTCACGCTCGTCGGGGTCATGATTCTGCTCTTCATCCGGTCCCCGGGCCTAGCCCTGATCGCCTGCTCGATCCTGCCCGTGTACGTGGCCAACTTCCTCTTCTTCCAGAGGCCGATTCGTCGCGCCGCTTCCGAAGCCCGCGACCAGTACTCGGAGGTATACGGAATCCTGTCCGAGTCCATCTCGGGCATCCGCGTCGTGAAGGCCTTCGCCCGCGAGCAGCACGAGGCCCGTCGGTTCGTCCAGGAGTTGCGCAACAGCATCGAGCTACAGATCCGCCTGGCCCGCCTCCGGACGCTGCTGAGCGTGATCTCGTCGTTACTGACCGCCTTGGCCTCCGTGGCGGTCGTGTACTTCGGCGGCATGAAGATGCTGCGCGCCGGCACCATGACGCTGGGCGACCTGATAGCCTTCAACCAGTGGTTGGGGATGCTCTACGGCCCCGTCATCGCTCTGGTCACCGTCAACGACACGCTGAACTGGGTGATGGCCGCCGTGGAGCGGATCTTCGAGACACTGGACACCGTGCCGGACATCGCCGACGCGAAGGAGCCCGCCCGGCTCACCGCCCTGGAGGGCAGGGTGGAGCTCGACCACGTCAGCTTTGCCTACGAGCCGGGCGAGTGGGTGCTGGAGGACATCAGCTTGCAGGCCGAGCAGGGGAAGATGCTTGCCCTGGTCGGCCCTTCCGGCTCGGGCAAGACGACGCTGGTGCATCTTGTCCCGCGGTTCTACGACGCCGTTGAGGGCCGAGTGCTCATAGACGGCACGGACGTGCGCGATATTCCGCTGCAGTTCCTGAGGCGAAACATCGGCATGGTGCTGCAGGAGAGTTTCCTGTTCTCGGGCACGATCCGCGACAATGTGCGTTACGGTCGTCCGGAGGCCACCGACGAGGAAGTGGTCAGGGCCGCCATCGCGGCCAACGCCCATGACTTCATCATGGACTTCCCGGACGGCTACGAGACGGTCGTCGGGGAGCGAGGCACGCGGCTCTCGGGGGGACAGCGCCAACGCGTGGCCATCGCTCGAGCTCTGCTACGCGATCCGCGGATCCTGATCTTGGACGAGGCGACGGCGGAGCTGGACTCCGAGTCGGAGGCGCTGATTCAGGAGGCCCTGGAGCGGCTCATGCGCGATAGGACGACTTTCATCATCGCGCATCGGCTGTCCACAGTGATGAACGCCGACGAGATAGTTGTACTGGACGAGGGACGTGTCGTGGAGCGCGGCCAGCACGCTGAGTTGGCGACCGCGGGCGGACTCTACGCGAAGCTCTGTGAGGTGCAGTTCAAACGAGCGCAAGACAAGATAGACGAACACCTGGCGACGGCCCGGAACGAACGGAGCAGGTAGCGGAGAAGCGGAAGAGCCGATCGCGCCGCCGGCCGCGCAAGCGCCGGCCGCGCGAGGAAACGCCGCCCACAGCCGAGACCCAATCGGTGATAGTGGTCAGCGTTGACCCGTGGGAGACGCGGGTGGCGATCCTCGAAGACGACCGGCCCGTGGAGCTCCTGGTGGAGCGCGAACAGGCGGTCGTCGGGAATGTCTACAAGGGCGTCGTCGAGAACGTGGTCCCCGGACTGGATGCCGCCTTCGTGGACTGCGGCATGGAGCGCAACGTCTTCCTCCATGTGGCCGATGCCCTCTCCGTGGATCCCCTGAAGCGACGAAATGGCAGGCTGCCCAAGATCTCGGACGTGGTGCACGAGGGTGAGGAGTTGATCGTCCAGGTCACCAAGGGCCCCATCGAGAGCAAGGGCGCCCGGGCGACCGTCCGTATCTCCCTCCCCGGGCGTTTTCTGGTCCTCATCCGAGACGGCCACGGCACCATCGGCATCTCCAAGAAGCTGGAGGACGATGCCGAGCGCCAGCGCCTGCGCGAACTGGCCCAGCGCCTCAAGCCCAAGGGCTGGGGCATGATAGTCAGAACGCGCGCCCAGGGGGCCGGTGTCGGCGAGCTCCAGGGCGACATCCGCTTCCTCATGCGCACCTGGGGGATGATCGAGCGACGGGCAAGCCAGAGCAAGGCCCCCGCCATGCTCTACGAGGACCTGAGCCTGGTCTTCGAGATCCTGCGCGACGTGGTGGACCAGCGGGTCCGCAAGATGGTCGTGGACCACAAGCCGACCTACGACCGCGTCCTGCGCCTGCTGTCGCACATGGCCCCGGACCTGGCCAGCCGCGTGGAGCTGTACGATGCCGCCGAGCCCGTCTTCGTGCGCTACGGCATCGAGCGGGAGCTGGACCGGGCCCTGCGCCCGCGCGTGTGGCTGCCCAAGGGTGGGCACATCACGGTGGAGGAGACGGAGGCGCTGACCACGATTGACGTGAATACCGGGCGCTTCACGGGCACGGGGTCCCTGGCCGACACGGTCCTGCGCACCAATCTGGAGGCCGCCGACGAGATCGCCCGGCAGCTCAGGCTTCGCGACATCGGCGGCATCATCGTCATAGACTTCATCGACATGGACAAGCGGGAGCACCGCGAGCGCGTCATGGAGGCGATGCGCACCGCCGTCGCGGCCGACCGCATGCGCACGCGGATCATGCACATCACGCGGCTGGGGCTGCTGGAGATGACCCGCAAGCGCACCGACGTCTCCATCAGCCACGTGCTGCAGGACCAGTGCCCCTGGTGCCAGGGGACGGGCCGAGTGCTCAATGCCACCACGGTGGCGACGCGCATCATCACGGACCTGCGGCGGCTCGCCCAGGACTCCAAGGCCGCCGCCTTCGCCGTGACTACCGAGCCGCAGGTCGCCCTGTCGCTCATCGGGCCCCACGGCGAACTGGTTGACGCCATCGAGCGGGAGCAGGTCGGCCGCCCGGTGTTGGTGCGAGCCGATGCGTCCTGCCATCGCGAGCGCTACGAGATCACGCCGGGTGATGTCCACACGCTCGAGCGACGGTTTGGGTACGTCGTTGCGGGCGACACGGTTGAGGTGACTCCCGCTCACGTCCTCGACATTCCCCACAGTAGCCTGATGGCGATCGTGAAGGGCATCATCGTCGAGGTGCCGGAGGCCTCGCCCAAGCTCACCGCGCCGATCCAGGTGCGACTCGTGAAGGCCAACCGGTCCTACGCTAGGGGCGTGCCAACGGGGAAGTAGCGCCCACGGCCGCCGTAGCGCCGAGGCACGGAGGCCGGGTTTGCCCACTGCTTCGTCCTCGCGGGGGCCTGGGTCGTGTGTCTGTGTGTGCCCGAGGAGGGGTGCTGGCGCACCAGAGCCCCCAGGGAGCCGGAAGGCGTGTCAACAGGGGCAGGCCGGGAGCCGGTAGACAGCCACTGAGGGCCCGGCCCGGGCCGGCCAAGAGGATGGCTGCGGGGGAAGGATTCGAACCTTCACTAACTGGTCCAGAGCCAGTCGTGCTACCCTTGCACTACCCCGCAGCTCACCGCGAAGTATAGCCGCCCCCGCCAGCTTGGTCAACCTGCCCATGGCACAGGTCGGGAGGTCCGGCAGGACGGCCCTCGCGGCGACGGGCACGGCCGGTCCTCGCGATTGTCCATGGCGCGCGGGCCGGCTATCATTACCCGGCAGCGTATAGAGGTGACAGGCATGGCCCATCGCAGACTGAGCGCGCCTTTCTCCCTGGTGCTGGGGATGCTCCTGGCCCTATCGGCTTCTGCCCCGGTCGCGTGGGCCCTGGCAGTGAGGTGGGGCCCTGTACTCAGCGACATGGAGCCGACGCGTGCGGTCGTGGCCTGGACCACCACTCAGCCGGCGCGGTCGCGCCTGACCTGCGACGGCAAGCAGTACCGCAGTCCCGCGACGGGTCTCTATCATTCGGTGGCGTTGGAGGGCCTGGCGGCCAACTCGGAGCACGAGTACTACGTCGAGGCCTTCGCCGGCGCCGAGCGCGCCCAGAGCGACAGATTCGTCTTCCGCACGCCGCCGGTGGACCTGGCTCAGTGGTCCTTCGTCACCCTTGGCGATACGCAGTCCCGGCACGACAAGCATCGCGAGGTCCTTGGCGCTATCATGCGCGTCACGCCGAGGCCCTGGCTGGTGCTCCACGCCGGAGACCTGGTGGCCGACGGGAACAAGCCCGAGGACTGGGACATGTTCTTCGGCATCGAGCGGGCCCTGGTGGGCACCATTCCCTTTTACCCGACGCTGGGGAACCACGAGCACGAGAGCGACCTGTACTACAACACCTTCCCGGTGCCCCCGGGCGGCGGGCCGCACGCCAAGGCCTGGTACTGCTTCCCCTTCGCCAACGCGCTGTTTGTGATCCTCAACAGCGAAGCGCCGCTCGACGCTCAGGCACGCTATCTTGAACAGCAACTCGTCGCTGCCGGGGAACACCGCATCAGGTGGCGGTTTGCGGTGTGGCATAGGCCCCCCTTCTCCTCCGGCCCGCACGGCGGCAGCACCTCGATCCAAGAGCGTTGGGTGCCCATCCTCGACAAGTACGGCGCCACTTGTGTGTTCAGCGGCCACAACCACTGCTACGAGCACAGCCTGAGGAAGGGCATCCATTACCTGGTGACGGGTGGCGGCGGAGGGCCCCTGTACCCGCTGGGCGTGAAGCCCAATCCCTACAGCGTGAAGGGGGAGTCCTGCCTGCACTTCCTGCACGTTCTGGTGACGCCGACCGCGGTCGCCGTGCGTGCCCTTCGGACCGACGGCACAGTCATCGAGCAGTTCGTCATTCGCTAGTCTGACGGCGAGAGCCGGCTCCCGCCGGGCGCTCGCGATCGGCTCAGGCGAGGGCGAACCGATCAGGAGCCGTCTTGGGCGGCCTGGAGGGATCGCATATGCCCGATATGCTCGTGTCACTGCTGCATCTGCCGCGAGTGGACGATCTGCTGGCCAAGCTCCGCGAGGAGAAGATCCACCTCAGGCGGCCCAATCCATGGGAGCTGACGGACCTGAGGGAGTTCATCGAGAAGACCTTCTCGCGCTCCTGGGCTGACGAAGCCACGGTGGCGATGTTCAACAAACCCATCTCGGCCTTCATCGCGACCCACGGCGGTCAGGTGATCGGCTTCGCGGCATACGAGTGCACGCGCCGTGACTTCTTCGGCCCGACGGGGGTCGCCGAAGCGTACCGGGGCAAGGGTGTGGGCACGGCCCTGCTGCTGGCCTCCCTGCACTCCATGCAGGAACTGGGTTACGCGTACGCCATCATCGGCGGGGCCGGGCCAGTGGACTTCTACGCCAAGACCGTGGGCGCCGTGCCCATAACCCTCGACAACGGGCGAGGCATCTACGCCCTGCACGAGGATCCACGCTTCCTGCGGGAGTAGTCGGAGAGGCGAGCAGGATGTCAGCTCCCCCCCTTGGCGTGCTGGTCGTGGGCGGCGCGGGAGGCGTCGGTCGAGGCAGCCACCTGCCGGCGATCAGCTCACTGCCTCAGGTGCGGCTGGTGGGCGTCGCGGATGTGGACGAACAGGCGCTGGACGCCGTCCGCCGCGAGTACGGCTGCGCGACCTACACCGACCTGGACGCAGCTCTGACCCGCGACGATGTGCACATCGTGGATATCTGCTCCCCCGACTTCGCTCACGCCGAGCAGGCCATGGCCGCCGCCCGCCTCGGCAAGCACGTCCTCTGCGAGAAGCCCCTGGCTCTGTCCATCGAAGACGCCCTCGCCATGCGCCAAGCCTTCCGGGAAGCGGGGGTGAAGGCCATGGTCGCGCAGGTGATGAGATTCCAGCCGCGCTGGCGCTCGCTGCGTCAGGCCATCGCCGAGGGCAAGATAGGCCGGCCGGCCTTGGCCCGCTACGTCCTTCGGGGCGCCTTCTACTCCTACCCGGCAGGCAGCTTCTACCGACGGCCCGAGAGCCTCGGCCAGATCGTGCACAACGGGATGCACTACTTCGACACCGTCTCCTGGTTGGTGGGGGCGAGGCCCGTCTGGGTGTCGGCCGAGGGGCTGGAGCACTACCCGGGCGACGACCGGCTGCCGGGCCCGAACTATTGGACGATCCAGGTGGGCTTTGAGAACGGAGCCCTGGGCCACCTGGAGGCCAACCTGGCCATCACCCAGCCGCGCGGCTGCCGGCAGGAGATCGGATGCCTCGTCGTGGGCACCGAGGGCACCCTGGCCTCGGAGGGCGCGGAGGCCGCACTGGTCGAGCGCTGGGACGGCGGGTACTCGTGGCCCAGCTCGTGGCCCCCCACCGGCTCGGCGGAGGGCTTCGCCGCCGAGATCGCCCACTTCGCCCGGGCCGTGGCAGAGGACACCGAGCCCGAGGTCTCGATGGACTGGTCGGTGCGGATCCTCGAGGCCTGTCTTGCCTGTCTGCAGTCGGCCCGCGAGGGCCGGCGCGTCGAGCTGACGACTCCCGAGCCGGACTGAGCCTGCCTCACGGGTGCCGGCTCCGCGAACCCGGCCGAGAACGAGTGACGCCCGATGGCAACGCGAGTCCAGGGACTGCCCGAGACAGCCGGAGTCGGTGTGGTCGGGGTCGGCGTGCGCGGCCAGCACAGCTATGAGGTGTGGCTGGCGCCACGCCCCGACTGCCGGATCGTAGCCGTGGCCCAGCAGCCGGATCCCTCGACCGTCATGCTCGAGGGCAAGGACCCGGTCGGCTGCGCGCGCGAGTGGGCCGCGCGGTTCGGCGCCGAGTTCATGGACGACTGGCGTGAGCTGGTGGCGAGGCCGGACGTCCACCTCATCAGCCTCATGGCCGACCCCCTCACCGCGCCCCTTGTCACCGAGGAGGTGGCGAGGGCCGGCAAGCCGATGATCCGCGACAAGTACCTGGCGGCCGACCTCGACGGCGCCCGCCAAGCCGTGCAGGCCTGCGAGGCTGCCTCCGTCGAGATGCTCGTTACCTACAACGTGCGTTACCTTCCGGCCGTGCAGCACCTTCTGGCCGAGCTGAGGGGAGGCACGATCGGCCGGCCGCTGACGGCGAGCTTCGTCTACCTGGTCAGTGGCGGGCCGCTGGCCGGCTTCAGGGCCACGGCCGAGTATGCGCGCCGTGTGGGCGGCGGCGAGCTGACCTGCTTCGGCGTCTACGCCCTGGACGTGGTCCTGGAGGTCTTCGGCGCCCCGCCCGAGCGCGTCTCGGCCAGCCAGGGGGCCCTCTTCTATGACGACTACGCCGAGGCGGGTCTGGAGGACCTGAGCCAGGTGACTCTGCGCTTCGCCGACGGCGCCCTGGCCCACGTCCTAACCGGGAGGACTACCACGCGGCCGCATCCCGACTGCTACTTCCACCTCGACGTCATGGGCGAGAGGGGAACGCTGCGCGCGCTGGGGCCGGAGCCGCGACACCGCTGTTTCGCCGGGGAGACCGCCGCGCTGCCGTGGCAGGGCTCGTGGGGGGTGACCGCCATGGTGGACGACTTCCTGTCCTGCCTACGCTCCGGACGGCCGTCACCCATACCGGCGCGACGAGGGTACGAGGTGCTGCAGATCGTCAAGGCGGCCTATCTCTCAGCGCGCGAGGGACGGGCCGTAGGCCTGGCGGAGGCGGACAGCGCCGGCTTCTGATCGCCTGTGCGTCAGGCCGTGGCAACAGCCACGATGTGACAGCACGCCTCGGGACCTCTGTCCTGCCAGTCACCGAAGAGCCTCACCTTCTCGTACCCCGCCTTGCGCAGCAGACCCGACAGGCCTTCGGGCGTGAACAGGCGCTGGCTGAGCGTGTACTGCTCCTCCCGGCCCCCTCGCAGCACGGTCCGCCGGATGAGCACGGAACCGTCCGGGGCCGAGCGCTGCACATCCCGCACAAGTACCTCGGGCGCCCCCACCGGATGCCACTCGGTCTTCTCGGGCGCCCACGTCCGGTGCCAGTCCGCGCTCAACACGTCCACCACCAAGCGGCCGCCCGTCTTCAGGCGGGCCCGGACCTCGCCCAGCAGAGCCTGTCCCGCGTCGGCGGGCAGTTGGCCCAGCGTTACGAAGAGCAGCAAGGCCAGATCGAAGGTGGGCTCGCGCCGCAGCGGCAGCGCCGTCATGTCCGCGCAGACGAGCTGCAGCCCGCGGCCTGCCGCCTGGTGCGCGGCCCGCTGTCGCGCCTTGCAGAGCAGCGGCAGGCTGTAGTCCACGCCAACGACGAGGCAGCCTCGCGCGGCCAGCGCCACGGCATGGCGTCCGTATCCGCAACCCAAGTCCAGCACCCGCGCCCCCTTGGCCGCCCCTGCGTGTCGCTCCAGGAACGCCATCTGCTGGGGCACCTCAGCGACCCGGTCGCGATAGAGCAGAGCGTATTCCCGGTCGTAGAAACACCGAGCGCTGGCGTCCATGGCTATCCCCCGCGCAGCAACTCGCCCAACGCCTCCACGAAGAGGTCTATCTCGTCCGCTGTGTTGTAGAAGTGCGGCGAGAGGCGCAGGCCCCCGGCCCTTGCTGAGACGAAGATCCTGCGCTCCGCCAGACGAGCGGCGGCTTCCTCGGGCGCAAGGGCGGGCAGGTCGAAGCAGCAGATGCCGGAACGCTCTTCGGGCCTGCGCCCACCGCGAAGCCGACAGCCCGGCCCCGCCATACCTTCCTCAAGCCGCTCGGTTAGGGACTGGATCGCCTCCCAGACCTGAGGGATGCCGACCTCGAGCAGGAGGCCGAGCGACTCCGCGAGGGCATGGGCGCCGAGCATGTTGCAGGAGCCCTCCTCGAAACGCCGGGCGGACGGCAGGGGGCGCCAGGAGTACCGCAGGTAGTCCTCGGGGTCCGCCATGCTCTGCCAGCCGAGGTTGGCCGGTGCCAGATCCCCCAGTATCGCCGGGTTCACGTACAGGACCCCGCAGCCCTCGACGCCGAGCATCCACTTGTGGCCGTCCGCCGCCACGAAGTCCGCGAGGCCCTCGGTCAAGGGCCAGGGCACGGCTCCCAGTCCCTGGATAGCGTCCACCACAAGGTAGATCCCGCGACGCCGGCACGCCTCGGCCAGGCCCGCCAGGTCCACGCGGTACCCCGTCGAGAACTGCACCCAACTCACCGTGACCGCTCGGGTGTGCTCGTCGCAGGCCTCCAGCAGACTGTCCGCGGTCACGGGTCCTGTGTCCGAGGCCCCGACCAGCCGCAGCGACACGCCCCGGTCGCGCAGCATCATCCACGGGTAGATATTGGCGGGGAACTCGTGCCCGGGGGCTACGACGTTGTCGCCATCGCGCCACGGTATGGACTGGGCCGCGATCAGGAGCCCGTGGGACGTGTTCTTGACGAGGGCGATGTCCTCGCTGGGGCAGTGCAGTAGGGCCGCGGCCCGCGCCCGGACGGTCTCCAGGCCGTGGGCCCAGCGCGACCAGTGCGCGGCTCCCCACTGGGCCATCTCCTCCGATAGCTGCTGGATCCGCCGGGCAGTCCGCCGTGGCAGGGGTGCCACGGCCGCGTGATTGAGGAACACGCAGTTCCGCCGCACTGGGAACTCGTCTGTGTACTGCTCGGCGATCGGAGCCTCGGCGCCCAAGCCGGTGCCCCCTTCCCGCGAAGAACGCGAGCCGCTCGAGGGAGCGGCCCCGGCTGTCAGTCCGATGGTGGCGGGCCTGCGCGCCCCGAGGACCTGGAGGGGGAACTGGTACCCGGGGCGGGACTCGAACCCGCACGGACGTGAAGTCCCCAGGATTTTAAGTCCCGTGCGTCTGCCAATTCCGCCACCCGGGTACCTTGGGATTATACCACGTTGCAGGGCGAGGGTTGGGCGCCGCGCGGCCAGGATCGGTCAGAAGGGCAACTGCGAAATGCTCTGCGACACCAGCGAGAAGGCGATGGCGAGCATGCCCACCAGACCCATGCCACAGGCGAACCCCGCGTACAGCACGGGCGTCCACTGGCGCCACTGCTGCTCCCCGAACCGGTGCCTAAGGTAAGACTGGCTGAGCAGGGCGCCCGCGAACTGCGGGATGACGAAGTGGGGCAGCATGCCCACCCCACGGATGAACCCATAGATCAGCAGCACGGGCATCCGCAGCAGGTCCAGCAGGACGTAGGAGCCCAGCCCAAACACGAGTCCGCCCACCATCAGCGTGGGCTTGATGGCCCGCAGGAACAGCTCGCGGTGCCCGCCCTCGGTCGTGGCCGAGAACCACAGCCACTGCCCCAAAGCCGTGAAGTCCCAGTACTTCTGGGCGTACGGGTAGGCCTCCGACGGGATGGGCTTGAGCCGCCAGATGTAGCCCCAGAACAGGAAGCTGCATAGCAGCATGACGGGGAACATAACCAGCTCGGTCCAGATGACGCTGCCGAACTTCGTGCCCGTCAGCTCGATCTCGCGGAAGCGCTGAGCCTGGGCACCGTAGTTGGCCAGGGGGATGGGGGCGAACCATATGCCCACGCCCCGGTAGCCGCTTAGGATAAAAGTCGCCTCGCGGATCATGGGGAAGCCGACGAACTGCCCCGTCAGGCCCATCATCCGGGCGTTGATGTAGGACTGGATCGGCGTCCATAGGAAGCCGTAGCCGACCACCCACCAGAGCGGGAAGTTCGGCACCAGCACACGACACAGGATCACGTAGCCCGCGGTGGCCAGGGCCCACAAGCCCAGCATGGCCCCTATCCTGAAGTCGCCACGTCCCTCGGGGGGTCTGCCCAGCATCAGACCGGCCGACTTGCCCTGGGCCCGGGCCGCCCTGGACCCGAGGTACATCTTGACGGTGCCGGGCACGGCGACGGCCACAGCCGTGCCGATGCTGAAGGACAGCCAGATGTCAATGGACGCCGCCCAGGAGGTACGCGTGGCCTCCATGCCGGGCCGCCAGGTGGGCATGTATCCCATCACCTGGGCGATGGGGTTGATGATCAGCGTCGCCATGGCCGCGAGGAAGCTGCCCGCCACCACCCAGAAAGGGAGCACGAAGCCGATGATGACGCTGGCCAGGTTCGTGCCGACGCCGGTCGCGGCTCCGGGCAGGAAGCGCTCGGTTCCCTGCGTGAAGTCTATCCACGGGATGGGGAGGATCTGCAGGGGCTTGAGCAGCAACACGCTCGTCAGGGTCGGAATAGCCACGTAGATGAGCCCGAAGGCGATACCCATCATGCTGCCGACGGAGAAGATGCGCCAGCGCCAACCCTCCTGCTTGCTCGAGGCCTCGGCCAGCGCCGTGGCGCCCTGGGCCGTGACGGGGGCCAGCGGGAAGGGCAGCTTCTCGCCATCCGAGGTCAGGCGGAACAGGACGTAGCCGAAGGTGAACCACGCCACGCGGCTCAGCACGTAGGTGGCGATGACCACGCCGATGGCCGCGTACCAGTCAGGGTGGGCGAAGGTGCGGTGGCGCACCGCCCAGGAGCCGCTGGGGGGAGCCACCCAGTTCGGGACCTGATCCCCGAGCCCGGCGGGCGCGCTGGCGCGCAGGAACTGCCGCCAGATCAGCTCGGCGAACACGCCGCCGGAGAGCTGTAGCACGCCGCCTATGGTGCTGGCCAGGCCGCCCGCCATGTAGTAGAGAACGTAGATCTCCTGGCGGGAGAGCACCTGGAAGGAGCGGCGGGCCACTTCGGCAAAGAGGATGATGGTGGTCCACTCGGCGGCCGGCCCCATCGACTCCCCAACGACTAACCCCAGGTAGATGGAGCCGGGCATCATCACGAAGCCAACGAAGATCGCGCCGACCACGGTCCGCCAACTGAAGCCGGACTCGTAGTCCTTGGGTTCCTCCAGAAGGGTGCGGTAAGCCGCCAGCTCCTCGACTTCTCGCATCTTCATGCGGCGGGTCCCCCGTGTGCTCGCACGACACTCCCCACGCCGGTGGGCCCCCCGAGAGCACAGAAGGTGGTTATAGCGCATTCCGCCACACGAGGGCAAATCCTCCCGCCCGGCACACCTCGCCCGGCCGGTCCGCCGCGCCGGCGCCCGGCGCCCTGCCGGCCGCCGCTAGTCGGCGACCTTCCAGCCCCTGGCCTCGGCCATCTCTGTCAGCAGGCCGGGCATGGCGGGGTCGAGGAAGAGCCGCCTGGCCCGCTCGCGAACCTCGGCCTCCTTCGGAGCCTGGAGCAGCAGCAGCACCGGCACAGGCGTCACGGCCAGGGCCTCGGCCTCCTGCACCAGCTCGTCGGCCTTGGCCCGCACCTGGTTCTCGTCCATGTGGTGAACCCGATCCAGGAACTCCGCCACGGTGGCGGCCGTGTTCTCGACGCGCCCCTCGGCCGCCGCCCCGGCGACACGCTGGACCATCCCCTGCTTCTCCGCCTCCCACCGCTCGTCGGGCGTGTTGGCTATCGCGACCAGGACCTCCACCGCGGGGTCTTCCGCAGCCCGGAGGCGGCCAGCGTTCACGCCGAACCGCAGCAGACCGCCCGCCAGTACGGCCTTCTGCCAGTCCCTGAGTACGCCCATCGCCCTGTCGAGCCGGGGGCCGTCCTCCGCGCCGAGCCCGCGGCGGCGGCCGTCCCGTACCATGGACATAGCCGTACGGAGCTCCACCGGGCTTACCTCTTCCCCCTTCAACAGCCGCTGGCGCAGGTTCTGCAGGCGCTCTAGAGTGGCCCGCTCGTCGTCGGCCGTGTTCTGCCACTCGGCGTAGAGGGCCAGCAACTGCCCCACCTGTTCCTCGGACAGTCTGAGCGGCTCGAGCTGGGTGAGAAGCACCACGTCCTGAGCGAGGGTCCAGGTGCGCGCCGCCGGCAGGTTCGCCGCTGCGAACCCCCGGGCCGGCGCACCGATGCCGGGACCGATAAGCGCCAGGCTGGATAGGAGCAAGGCCGCGGACATTAGCATCACCTCTGCCCTCTACAAGACGACCAAGCAGCGCAAAGGTTTGCCTCGCGGCCGAACCAGACGCTCGGCTCTCTCACTCCTGCGTCTGTCGCTGGGTCAGCGAACGAAGGCGTTCCAGGTTCGGCAGCACGCTGCCGTCGCCGGGCTTGAGCTTCAGCACCGCCTCCCATTGCGCCAGGGCGTCCCTCGGCCGCTCCAGCTTCTCCAGGCAGTGCGCGTAGGCCCGGCGGGCGAGGTCGTCCGTGGGGTCCACCTCGGTCGCCCGCCGCAGGTAAGGCTCGGCCTCGACGCGCAGGCCATGCTGGTAGTAGTAGTAGCCCAGGTAGAACAGGCCGTGATTGCTCCAGGGCGCGCCCTCGATGCACCGGTGGTAGGTGCCGATCGCCCTCGTGTGCCGACCACTGCTCCACAAGAGCCAGGCACTGTCGGTGTAGACCTCGTAGGCCGTCGGATCGAGGAACACCAGGACCTCATTGCAGCGCACGCACCGGTCATGGTCGCCCTCGTGCCACCACCAGTCGCTCTCGGCCACCAGCGAGAGGAAGGCGATGTCCACGGCCTGCTCCCAGTCCGCC
Organism: uncultured Armatimonadia bacterium; assembly: GCA_964608495.1. GTDB lineage: Bacteria > Armatimonadota > Zipacnadia > Zipacnadales > FEN-943 > JAKORR01. The sequence goes on from CAZSOQ010000114.1 coordinate 14,271, forward strand.
ACGTCGGCCCCCACGCCGCGGGAGGCGGGCGGAGCCGCCTGTCGGCCGCAGGAGGGACCGGAGGAGGCAGCTTCCAGCGCTGTCGCCACGAGCGCGGGCTGGGTGTACGGGATCCGAGCGAGGGAGGAAAGAAGGTCGTCGGCCCCGAGCGTCCACAGGGCCAAGACGGCGTAGTACCTCACCCAGGCAGGCGGCCCCGTCAGCGCCGCGAGGGCCGCCGGCTTGCCCGCTTCGTCACCCAGGCGGCCCAGGGCGATTCCGGCCTGAAGCCGCACGGCACGCTCAGGGTCGGCCAGGAGCTGTCGGAGAAAGGGAGCAACGCGCGCGTCGCCTGCTTCCCCCGCGATGAAGGCCGCCCGGGCCCTGACGGCGGCGTCGGAGGCGCCGAACTGCGCGCGGGCCGCCTCGCCGATGGAGGGCGCTATCTGGCGGATCACCGGCAGCGGCAGCCACTCGGCAGGCCGGGCGGCGGCCAGGCCGGCCAGGTCCCTCCCCGCGGCCGCGGGGCTATCCTGAGCCGCAGGGGCCGCGACCAGGGCGATAAGGGCCAGGTTCGCCAGCATAGTCACGCGAATCACCCGCCAGCCATCGTGTTGCCGGGCGCCCAAGAGACGGGATCGCGCCACACACGGCCCATCCGCCTACCGCCCGGCGCGGAAAGGGCGCCGCCCGGGTTCAGGCAGCGCCCCTCTGAGGACCCGTGACAATGGACCGAGGAGCGGCTCTATCTGCCGAGGATCTCGCGCACGTTGCGCAGGACCTTCTCGGGTGAAGGCATGTTCTCGGTCTCGAGCGTCTGCGCCATCGGGGGCGGGACGTTGTGGGCGGCGACGATACGAACCGGCGCCTTGAGGGCGCCCCAGCAGTGGCGCTGGAGCTCGTAGGCGATATGCTCGCCGTAGCACCCCATCTCGGGCGCTTGCTGCAGAACGAGCACGCGGCCGGTCTTGCGCGCCGAGGCCGCGAGCGTGTCCACGTCCAGCGGCACGAGCGTGCGCGGGTCCACCACCTCGACGGAGAGGCCGTCCTCGGCCGCCATCTCGGCCGCCTGCGTGGCGACGTGGTACATGTAGCTGTAGGCGACGATGGTCACATCCGTGCCCTCGCGGGCCACCTTGGCCACGCCGATCGGGAGCGTGTAATCGTCCTCGGGCACCTCGTCCTTCTCGAGATAGGCGAGCTGATGCTCGATGAAGACCACGGGATTGTCGTCGCGGATGGCGGCCTTCAGCAGGCCCTTGGCGTCGAAGGCCGTCGCCGGAGCGACCACCTTCAGGCCGGGGAACATGCAGACCACGGCCTCGAGCGACTGGGAGTGCTGGCCCGCGTAGCCCCTGCCGCCGCCGATGCTAGTGCGGATGACCAAGGGTATGCGCATCTTGCCACCGAACATGTACCGCGACTTCGCCACCTGGTTGCCCAACTGGTCCATGGTCATCAGGATGAAGTCAATGTACATGATCTCGACGACCGGCCTCGTGCCCACCATCGCGGCGCCGCAGCCCGTGCCGATGATCCCCGCCTCGGAGATGGCCGTGTTGAAGACCCGGTCGCGGCCGAAAACCTCGATGAGGCCGCGGGTCGCGCCGAAGGCACCACCGTAGTCGGCCACGTCCTCGCCGTAGAGGACTACGCGACGGTCCCTGAGCATCTCCTCCATCAGGGCCTCGGCGACGGCATGGCGGTAGAGGATCCGGCCCTTGCCGTCGCGCGCCTGCTTCGTCGGCTCGCTGAGCAGGGCGGACCTGGGTGTGGCCCACTCCGGCCCGATGCCCTCGCTCGTCGCGTCGGTCATCAGGCCTTCGTAGATCGTGGCGGGATCAGGGTCGGTGCCCTCGTTGCCGGCCCAGTTGGTCGCGTCCGCCATCCGCTGGGCGGCCTTGGCCCTGTGGGCCTCGGCCTCCTGCGGCGTGAACAGGCCGGCCTCGGAGGCCTGGGCCTCGAAGGTGTCGATAGGGTCGCAGGCCAGCCACAGCTCCTCCTCTTCCTTGCTCCGGTAGGTTGTACGGTCATCGCTGAGGGAGTGGCCCATGTAGCGGTAGGTCAGGCACTCGAGCAGCACGGGGCCCTCGCCCTCGCGGCACAGTGCGGCGGCCCGCGTGACCGCATCGCGCACGGCCACAGCGTCCATGCCGTTCACGACCTCGGCGTGCATGTTCTCCGCATTGTAGCCGGCACCGCGGCGGGCCAGATGGCGGATGCCCGTCACCTCGCCCACCTGCTGGCCCGTCATCCCGTACTGGTTGTTCTCTCGATGAGGAATATGATGGGGCAGCCGCGCTTGAACTGGGCCATGGCGGCGAAGTTCATCGCCTCGTGGGCGATGCCGTTGTTGGCGGCGCCGTCGCCGAAGAAGCACACCACCACGCCCCCATTGCCCAGCTTCTCGCAGGCCAGGGCGGCGCCGGCGGCGATGGCCATGGAGCCGCCCA
>CAZSOQ010000115.1:0-16535 GCA_964608495.1 uncultured Armatimonadia bacterium
CATGCCCTCGGGTACGGTGCGCGGTCCGCCCTTGATGGCCAGCTCGGTCATGGATCATCCGCTCCCAGGTGAGGGCCCGGGAAGGGCCCGCGAAGCTTACCAGACCTTCTCGGGCCAGGGGCTTCCACCCCAGGGGCCGCGGTCCTTCGCAGGGGAGGGCCGGCGGACCTCGGCTAGCGCGCCACGAGATGCACGGCGAGGTCGTCGGTGAAGGCCGGAAGGGAGAGGTCGAGGGCGCCGTTGCGAAGGGCGGCCTCGCTCTCCCGCAGGGGGCCGGTGGCGGGGCTGTACATGGTGACGCGGACTATCCTGCCGCGGAGGGGGACGTCCTTCAGCCTGAGCTCGGTCGCCGGGTACTCGACGCCCGCTGTTCTGGGGCCCGATTCGCAGTAGACCACGGCTTCGCGGCGCGAGGCCAGGCAGTAGCTGGCGCCGCCGGGGGCCGAGTCAAGACACCCGGGCCGAGGCAACAAGTTAGGGAAGTCCACGAGGGAATCGAAGAACCGCCTGAGCAGACGGGCGTCGCGATCGAACTGAGGGAAGCTGCCGGGCTTCGTTCGCCACTCCTTCTGGTAATCGCCGATGCCCTGGACACGGGACATCAGGGCTCGCCAGTGCAGCTTGCGGAAGCGGGGGAAACGATCCTCGTCGCCCGCGGCATAGAGCAGGGCCTGGCCGTCGTTGGAGTTGACGATCACGACCGGTCGCGTGAAGGACGTCCAGTCGCGCCAGACGTGGTTGCCGTGGATGATGGCCAGCTCCAGGCGCGGATGGCCCAGCAGGTAGTCCTTGTCGGGGAAGCAGGCCATGTCCTGGCCCACGAGGATGTCGTTGCCCGTGGTTCTCTCCCAGGCCTGGATGTGATCGAGCGTCAGCTCTATCCACCGCCTGGTCAGGCCCAGGTCCAGGCCGCCGTCGCCCATCTCGTTCGACAGGTCCAGGAAGACGTTGCCCAGGTCGCCGACGGCAGCGAGCAGGTGGTCCAGGTAGGCGAAATACTGGTTGCGGAGGCCCGGATTGCCCTCGACGACCTGCTCGACTATCGGATGATGGCCGCCGCCGTTGGGTCGCATGCTCCGCGCGAAGTCGTTGACGTTGTTGCTGGGGTTCCAGAAGTTGAAGGGCCATCGGTCGCCGGCGGGGTTCGTCTCGAAGTAGCAGAGCTGGAAGACCTGCAGGTGCACGATGATGCCGTGGTCCCTGAGGGTCTGGGCGACGGCCCGGAAGTTGCGCCAGTACTCCGGGTTGAAGCGCGTCAGGTCGAACTTCAGCGGATCGGTCGAGGCGGTCTCGAAGGGAAACAGGTAGTCGGGATGGTGGATGATCTCGCGGGTCCAGCCGTATCCGGAGGCCGGGTAGCAGCGCACGTAGTTCATGCCGTTGGCCTGCTGCCACTTGGCCCAGGCGCGCACATCATACAGCTCCGAGCCGAGCTTCGCCTGCCAGACCAGGTGCTCGTTCATGGGCCCAAAGGCGAACAGCGGCCTCCCGCCGTAGGTAAGGTGCGCCGTGGGTTTGCCCTGATCCACGACCTGCAGGGACTGGGCTTGGCAGGCCCCGAGGCCGGCAAGAGCGGCGAGCAGGGAAAGTCTCGCGCAGCAGGTGAGCATCGTCTGCTCCTCCCGGTGCCTGGGTCGGGGAGCCAAGGCCGCAGCGGCTGGCATCCCCCGCCAGGCTCAGACTACCCGATGGGGCTACTTCGTCCGGCAGGGGAGCGATCCCTGCCGGAGCAATCCGGACCCATGACCTGGTGCCTCGCGCCGGCCGATCGGCAATCTGGGCCTCCGCTCCCTGGTTCAGATCAACTCCCTCGATGACGGGAACACGGTCGCCGGGATGGCCGGCTCCGCCATGGGGGCGGCGTGGGAGCCCTAGCCGCCCTGGATCTTCTCGACGGCCGAGCGGAGACCTTCGGCGGCGGCCTGGTGGGCCGGTGGGTCGCCCCCCGCGCCCACGAGCATGAGGCGCGGCATCAGCTCCTCGGCGTTCGGGCAAAGGCCCACGGGGTAGGATACCTCGCTGTCGCGCAAGGGACAGCGGGTCGGGCAGCCCCGGCCGTAGGCCCTGGGCGCGCTCACCACGTCCTGCCTGTAGGCGGGCTTGCCTATGTAGCCGAAGTTCGGGGTGAAGCCCGCGTCGCGGCAGGCGGCCTGGAAGTCGTCGAGGGTGATTCCCTCGCGGTCGCCGTAGAACACAGCCGTCCAGATGTGGTAGGCGTTCTCGCGGCCCTCGGGCGTGGCCTGCGGCACAAGCCAGGAGCAGTCGGCGACGGCCTGGTTGTAGTAGGACGCGGCCTGCCGGCACTCGCGCACGTACCCCCGCGCCCGTGTCAACTGGACGCGGCCGACCGCGGCCGTGAGCTCGTTCATGCGGAAGTTCCAGGCCAGGCTCGGCGGAACGGTCCTGAAGTGGATCATCGAGCGGACGCGCTCCTCCAGCTCCGGCGTGCGGCAGAGGACTATACCGCCGTCCCCGGTGGTCATGTGCTTGGACTGCTGGAAGGAGAAGACGCCGATGTCGCCCAGGGTGCCGGCATAGCGGCCGTGGTAGGTGGCGAAGAGGGCGTGGGCGCAGTCCTCGATGACGACCAGGCCGTGCTCGTGCGCGGTCTCGACGATCGGGTCCATGTCGGCGCACAGGCCCCAGAGCTGGGTGACGATGACGGCCCTGGTGCGATCGGTGATGCAGCGCGCGAGGGCGGCGGGATTCATCGTGTGGGTGTCGAGATCAACGTCGGCGTAGATGGGCGTGGCGTTGTGGTACATGGCCGCGACCGAGGCGAAGGTGACCATGGGGTCAACGATGACCTCGTCGCCGGCGCCCGCGCCCGCCGCCGCCACGGCCGAGTGCAGTCCCGCCATGGCGTTGCACACAGCGACGGCGTGGGGCGAGCCCATCGCGGCGGCGAACTCCTGCTCGAAGGCCGGGACCTGTGTGCCGCCCGTGGCTACCAGGTACCCGCTGTCCAGCACTTCCTTCACGCGGCTGAGGTCCTCGTGGTCGAACACGCGAGGCATGATGGTCGCCCTCCCGGAGGCAAAGGGTGCACGGGCCCGCGGCGGGGCGGCCCGCTGCCACTCCGACCCGGACTGCGCAGGGCCCGGGCAACCCGGCACGGGTCGGGCCGCCAGTTCGCCGGCCACGCGAGCGGTTCCTGCCACGCTCGCCCGGGACGTCGCGGCAGGCCGGAAGGGCGCCGTGTGGTACAATTCAGCCGAGGCGCGAGCGGACGACCTGGCCGATGGCAGGGGGCCGCAGGTAAGGCAATGACACCGGAACCCGAAGACGATCCGGAACTCGCAGACGATGCGGGACTCGAGGGCGACAAGGCCGAGGAGGGCCCACGGGCCGAGCCGGAGAGGGCGATACTGGTGGGCCTTCAGTCCCTGCGCGGGGCCGGGCGGCGGTCCACGCGCGAGCTGATGCTGCTGGCGCAGACGTCGGGCGTGTCGCCGGTGGGTCTGGTGGTGCAGGCGCGGAGAAGACCCGACGGAGCCACCTTCATCGGGCGCGGCAAGGTCGAGGAGCTGCGGGTGTCGGTCCTGCGGCACGGCGCGGAGGTGGTGATCTTCAACGCCCCCCTGACGCCGGTCCAGCAGCGGAACCTGGTGAACGCGCTGGAGTGTAAGGTGCTGGACCGCCCGGAGCTGATCCTGGACATCTTCGGCCAACACGCACGAAGCCGGGAGGGCAAGCTGCAGGTGGAGCTGGCGCGGCTGACCTACGAGCTGCCCAGGCTCGTGGGGCGCGGACACATGATGTCGCGGATCGGTGGCGGCCGGCGAGGGGGCGTGGGGATCCGTGGCCCCGGCGAGCCGCAACTGGCCACCGAGCGGCGCCATATCGAGCGGCGGATTCGGCGGCTGAGGCAGGAGCTGGAGGAGATCAAGCAGCGCCGCGATACCGAGCGCACCGAGCGCAAGAGACGCGGCATGCCCCTGGTGAGCCTGGTAGGGTACACCAACGCCGGGAAGTCCACGCTGCTCAACGCGCTGGCCGGGTCGGAAGAGGTCAGCGTTGACGACCAGCTCTTCGAGACCCTGGACCCCACCGTGAGACGCGTGACCCTCGCCGACGGCTTCCAGGCCCTGGTGGGCGACACGGTGGGGTTCATCCAGGACCTGCCGCACAGCCTGATCGCGGCTTTCCGGGCGACGCTGGAGGAAGTCGTGCAAGCGGACCTGCTGGTGCACGTGGTGGACGCGGCGGATCAGTACGCCGAGGAGCAGATGGCGTCGGTGCAGGACGTGCTGGAGGAGATCGAGGCGGCCAACCTGCCGACCATCGTGGTGCTCAACAAGTGGGACCGGGCCGAGGGGCTGGAACGCGGCCGGCGGCTCGTCGAGGCGTATCCCGAGGCGCTGCCCATCTCGGCGCTGCGCGGCGATGGCCTGGACGCGCTGCGGCGGGAGATCACCGAGGCCCTGGCGCTGAGGCTGGTGCCGACGTCGGCGCGGCTGCCCTACGGGCGCCTGGAACTGCTGCAGCTCGTGCGCGAGCGCGGGCGGCTGGTGAGCGAGGAGTATCGGGCGGACTACGTGCTGATCGAGGCGGAGCTGGACCCGGAGACTCTGGCGCGGCTGGCGCCGTATCTTACCAGCGAGTAAGCGCGCCGGTCCGGGCAAGGCGTCGGCTTGCAGGGCAAGGACCTCGCCTGTGCCGCCCTCGTGAGGAACCCGCAGGCAGCTTGGGGCCACAGCAAAGGGCTGGTGATCCGGGTGATGCCGCATCATCCCGGCCGTGTGTCGCGCAGACCTTCGCCTCAGCGCCTGGGTGCTCGCCTGGTCCCGGCGGCCCTGGGCTGTCTGCTCCTGGCCGCGGCCGGCCGGGCCGCCCACGCCCCGACAGCGCCGCCCGTCATCTCGCTCGCGGGCACGTGGCGGTCTGAGCTGGACCCGGGCGGCATGGGCCTGCAGGAGCAGTGGTTCGCGCGCGAACTGAAGGACAGCGTCCGGCTTCCCGGCTCCACCGACGAGAACCACAAGGGCACACCCAACACGCGCCCGCCCGACCTGAACGGGCTGAGCCGCCTGTACGAGTACGTCGGGCCCGCCTGGTACGAGCGCGATGTGGAGATACCGGCCGCATGGCAGGGCCGCCGCGTGATCCTCTTCCTCGAGCGCTGTCACTGGGAGACGCAGGCCTGGCTGGACGGCAAGCCGCGCGGCATGCAGGACAGCCTGTGCGTGCCTCACGTACACGAGCTGGGCGTGGACGTGGCGCCAGGGCGGCATCGCCTCACTCTGCGCATTGACAACAGCCACAAGTACAACATGGGCGGCGCTGCCCACTCGACCTCCGACCAGACGCAGACGAACTGGAACGGGGTCGTCGGGCGCGTGGAACTGCGGGCAACGCCCAGTCTGTGGCTGGGCAGCGTGCAGGTGTACCCCGACATCCGCCGCAAGAGCGTGCGCGTGTCGGCGGCCCTTGAGGGCGAGACGCGCCAAGGCTTCGAGCTGGTGCTGCAGGTCACACCGCGAGGCGGCGGCAAGCCCGTGGCGGGCTGCCGGCGCGAGGGCAAGGCCCTGATCGGCCCGCAGACGGTCGAGGCAGACCTGACGCTGGGCAAGGACGCGCGGCTGTGGGATGAGTCCTCGCCGGCGCTTTACGACGTGCGGGCGACCCTTACCGTGCGCACGCCCTCTGGTCCGGTCGCGGACAGCCTCACGACGACCTTCGGCCTGCGGGAGCTGAAGGTGCGCGACCGGCGTATGGTGCTCAACGACCGGCGCATCTTCCTGCGCGGCACGCTGGAGTGCTGCGTCTTTCCACTCACCGGCTACCCGCCGACGGACGCGGGGCCGTGGCTGCGGCTGATGCGGATCGCCAAGTCCTACGGGCTCAACCACCTGCGGTTCCACTCGTGGTGCCCGCCGGAGGCCGCCTTCGCCGCCGCGGACGAGATGGGCTTTCTGCTGCACGTGGAGGCGCCGCAGTGGGTGGGCAACGTGGGCCAGGACCCGCCGCGCGATCGCTTCATCGAGGAGGAAGTGCTGCGCATCCTCGCGGCCTACGGCAACCACCCGTCCTTCGGCATGCTCTGCCTGGGAAACGAGCTGTCGGGCGACACGGCCTTCCTCGAGCGGGTGGTGCGCTTGGCCCGGGAGCGCGACGGACGGCACCTATATACCTCGTCCACGGCGTGGTCGTTCACGCCCGCGGACGACTACAACGTCGCGGCCGTGCGCGGGCTGCACGGCCCCTCGACGAGCGCCGACTTTCGCGAGCCCGTCGCACGCAGCGGGGTGCCACTGGTGTCACACGAGGTCGGCCAGTGGACGGTCTTCCCCAGGCTGGCCGAGATGGCGAAGTACACGGGCGTGCTGCGTGCCCGCAACTTCGGGCTGGTGCGCGACGGCCTCAAGGCCCACAACCTGCTGGACCAGGCGGAGCAGTTCACCTGGGCGACCGGCAGGCTCGCGGCGGAGCTGTACAAGGAGGAGATCGAGGTCCTGCTTCGCACGCCGGGCCACGGCGGCTTCCAGTTGCTGGATCTGCACGACTTCCCCGGGCAGGGCACGGCGCTGGTGGGGGTCCTGGACGCCTTCTGGGACCCCAAGGGCGTCACGACACCCGAGGCCCACCGGCGCTACTGCGGGCCGACGGTGCCGCTGCTGCGCCTGCCCAAGCGCACCTACACGGCCGACGAGAGGGTTACGGCGGAGGCCGAAGTGGCGCACTTCGGGCCCACGGACCTCGCAGGCGCGCAGCCCGTGTGGACCGTGACCGACGAGGCGGGGCGCAAGGTGGCCTCGGGCACGCTTCCGCGGCGCGACTTGCCCACGGGCGACCTGCACCGGCTTGGGGCCGTGTCCTTCGGGCTTCGCAAGACGGCCGCGCCCTGCAGGCTGACGGTCACGCTGAGCCTGGCGGGTACGGAGGCGAGGAATGACTGGCACCTGTGGGTCTATCCGGCCGAGGTGGACACTGCGCCGCCGGACGATCTTCTGGTGACGCGCTCGACGGCGGAGGCCCTGGACGGGCTCAAGGCCGGCCGGAAGGTGCTGCTGCTGGCGTCGGTGGGCTCCCTGGTGCGCTCGCGCGCCGGGAGCTTCACGCCCGTGTTCTGGAGCCCGGCGTGGTTTCCGCAGCAGGCGGCCGGCACGATGAGCATCCTGTGCGACCCCAGGCACCCGGCGCTGGCGGCCTTCCCCACGGAGGCCTATACGAACTGGCAGTGGTACGACCTGCTGACGCGCTCGCGCAGCATGGTCCTGGACGACACGCCCGCGAACTTCCGCCCCATCGTCCAGGTCGTTGACAACTTCACGCGCAACCACAAGCTGGGCAACCTGCTGGAGGCGCGGGCGGGCGACGGCCGGCTCATGGTCTGCTCGATCAACCTCTGGCAGGACCTGGAGCGCCGCCCGGAGGCCAGGCAGTTGCTCCACAGCATCCTCCGCTACTGCGGCTCGCCGGGCTTCCAGCCCCGACAGAGGCTGAGCTTCGACGAGCTGGCGTCGTTCCTGTGCGAGCGCGGACCGAGCGTCCTGCAGACGCTGGGCGCCAAGGTCGTGATGGCCGACAGCGAGGACCGGCAGAGCGGCAACGTGGCCCCCAACGCGCTGGACGGCCTGCCCGAGACCTTCTGGCACACCCAGTGGCAAGGCGCTGAGCCGCCCTATCCGCACGAGATCCAGGTTGACCTGCAGCGCCCGGTGGAGATGGCGGGCTTCCGGTACCTGCCGCGCCAGGACATGCAGAACGGCTGGTTTACCGAATACGAGGTCTACCTCAGCGAGGACGGGAAGCAGTGGGGGCAGCCGGTGGCGAAGGGAACCTTCGCACCCGACTCGGACGAGAAGGTGGTCCAGTTCGACAAGCCGCGCCGCGGACGGTTCCTGCGCCTGCGGGCCCTGCGCGGCGTGGCGGGACGGCCCTGGGCAGCAATCGCCGAGCTGGACATCATCCCCGTCGGGCAGCCGCCAAAGCCGGGAGCGCAGTGACGCCGCGGACGGGTGTACGCGCCTGCGCTCCCCGGCCTCACGGCGGGCACGGCGGGTAGCGCCAGATGAGATCCCTGAGCCGGTCGTAGAAGTGGCGGTAATCGTCCCAGGACACGTCCGGGGGGACGAAGTGGTCAACAGCCGGCAGGTACCGGCCGCTTTCCAGCATGTACGGCACCTTCGCCAGCTCCCGGTCTATGGCCTGACCCCCGTGGGCCAGCACGGCTTTGTTCAGGCCGCCGACCATCTGCAGCTCGGGGTACCGGCGGCGCACCTCGGCGATGTCCAGGCCCATCTGCGTCTCCCACGGGAACATCAACGTGACGCCTCCCTCCAGCCACAGCGGCAGTAACGGGCGCACATCGCCGTCGCTGTCTACCATGATGATGTCCACGCCAGCCTCGCGCAGGGCGGTGGTCAGGCGCTTGTACCGCGGCACCAGGAACCGGCGGAACAGCGCCGGGCTCAGGAGCGGGCCGTTCTTGAAGCACATGTCCTCCCACACGAAGAAGTAGTCCAAGGGGGCGTCGCGCTGCACGCGCGTATAGCGGGCCACCCAGAAGTCGCACAGCGTGTCGAGGATGTCCACCAGGAGCGCGGGGTCGTCGTAGAACAGCAGGAGGAGGTGTTCAAGGCCGAGGAGTTGGCGCGGCCCGCCGAAGAAGCCGACGGGCAGGTCGCCGGCGAAGACGGGCTCCCCACTGTCGCGGCTCTCCCGGCAGATCCGCTCCCACTCGGCGGGCAGGCGGCCCGGGGCGTCGGGGTCGAACCGGTTGCGGATTGCGTGCCAGTCCTCGCGGGCGGCGACGGGGAACGACAGGAAGGCCGGCATGGAGCCCTGGTCGCGTCGCTGCTTCTGCAGGATCCCGAAGTGGTCAACCATCACCACGGCGTCCTCGGTCTCCTCGACCACGCGCGGCTCGAAGCCCGGGCACAGGAATCCGTTGACCGGGAGCTGGTAGCCGCGGTGGCTGTCGAAGCCGACGATCTGCATGATGGCCGGCCATGTGGCGTCCTGGGCCAGGCCCTCGGTCTTCCAGCGCTCGATGGTCGCGGGCCAGGGCCCGAAGATGCAGAAGAAGGGAGCGCGCTCCACCGTCTGGCCGCGCATCAGCCGCACGTAGCGTTCGCGGTTGCTCAGTTCCACGCCGGCTCATCCTCCCGGGGCATACGCCGCCAGGAAGCCGGCGCGCCACGGTCCCGCGACGCGCCGGAGGTGATTCGGTACAGGCCAGGGCCAAGGCAGCACGCCACCTGCGTCCGCCTGCCCCGGAGTGGGCGGCGCTAGGCCCCGTCGAGCATTGCCCGGCGACCTTCCGCCGCCGACCTGTAGGCCGCCAAGACCATCTCGATGGACACGCGGCCCTCACGGGCCGTGCAGCGAATGTCGCCCGCGCGGTACTCAGCCAGCGCTCCGCCGGCCACGGCGGCGATGCGGGCACCGTGCCCCTCGGGGATCGGGATCCCCAGGTCCTGCCAGCCCTTGTCGGCCTGCTCCTGGAGGAAGAGCTTCAGGGCGATGGCGCCCGGCGGCTTGAGGGCCGTCGAGGGGCCGTCGTCGTGGTTCTGGATGAGCACGCCCTGGTCGCCATAGACCTCCGTCGTGTTCTCGCCGGCCCGCGTGATGGAGCTGTTGGTCAGGACGGCGAGCTTGTTGTCCTCGTAGCGGTAGATGGCGACGCCCTGGTCGTCGGGCGTGACCACGGGGTTGATGTAGGCCGCCACGATCTCGGCCATACAGGAAGTGGGCCGGCCCAGGACCCAGTAGATGAAGTCGGCAGCGTGCGAGGCGTCGTCCATGAACATGCCCATGTTCATCTCCGGCCGGATGTGCCAGTTGGACCCGCCGGTGATGAAGGCCTCGCTGAAGAGCACCGGGATGCAGTGGCGCCGGCGCAGCAGGCTGATCTGGCCCAGCGTGCCGTCCTGGACCAGCTCCCGGATCTTCTGGTTCGACGGGTCGTAGCGCATCTGATAGGCCATGGCGAACCAGACGCCCGCCTTGTCCACGGCCTCGATGATGCGGTCGCAGTCGGCCAGGGCCAGAGCCATGGGCTTCTGCAGCAGCACGTCCTTGCCCGCACCGACGGCCGCGACCACGTGGTCCGCGTGCTTGGCCGTCTCGCTGGCCACCGCGATCAGGTCTATCGCGGGGTTCGAGAGCAGCGCGTCGAGGTCGGCTTCGAAGTCCGTGCCGAACTGAGCCGCAGCCGCCTGTCCGCGCTCCGCGTTGTCGTCCCACGCCGCCACGAGCTTGACATCGTCCCTCTTGACCCACTCAGAGCAATAGCTGCTCACGTGGCCGTGGGCGAAGCTGATCACACCGATACCGACGGTTCCCGTTTTCATTCGTGTTCCTCCTGAAGACAACCCTCCGGCTCAGGCTGTCGCGTCATCTGTCGCTTGCCCGGCCGCGACGTGCCGAACGCCGAGGGCACCGGCGCCCGCGCGCCCGGGTCAGTCGCTGACCAGGACCACGAGGGTTCCAAGGCCGCCGATCGATCCCTTCAGCTTGCCGCCGGCGAGGGCCGGCGCGGCGGCGTCACCGAAGAGCTTCTCGGCCCTGGCGCCCTTGACCGCCAGCTCGAAGTCGGCGGCCTCGGCGCCGCCGTTGACGACCACCACGTACCCGCGCCCCTGGTGCGTCCAGCACCCCGCGTAGAGCCCCCGGTCGTTCTCCGCGAGCAGCTCGAAGGTGCCGTCCAGCAGCGCCGGGGCCAGGCGAGTGATCTCCGGAACGAGGGCTTTGGCCGCTTGCCACTGCTCGGGGTTGGCCGTGACCAGCCAGTTGCCGTCCTGGTAGGTGTAGTAGATGACGCCCTTCACGCCCGCCAGCAAGGCGAGGTAGGTCATGGCCCGCAGCTCGGCGGCCGTCGGGGGGCGGGTCCAGCCGCCGTAGTTGCCGAAGCACTGCAGCACGCCCCAGAGCACCGTGTCGTAGCGATCGGCCTCGGTGTGGGCGGCCTTGAGCAGGTCGTAAACGATGGTCACGGGGCCGTTGGGTATCGGGTAGGGATCCGGCGCCACGACCTCCGTCCCGCGCGCATACAGGCCGTACCTGGGCGGCACGCACAGGACCGTGTAGACCAAGTGCTCCGGGTCCAGCTCCTTGAAGCGGTCGTAGCGGGCGTACATCTCGCGCGGGTCCACGCCCTGGCCGTCCGGCTCGTCGCCCGGGTTCCAGCCGAGCACGGCGGGCTTGTCCTCGTAGCGCTGGACGACGTCGAACATGGGCTCGCCGAACTCCGTGATGACGTGGACGCCGACTTGGTGGCACTCGTCGAGGAAGGCGCCATAGGTCTCCATCTCGCCGCGCTTGATGCCGCAGTGGATGACGTTGAAGCCCGCGGCGGCAAGGTCCTGCACGGTCTTCAGCCGCTGCTCGGCGGTGAAGGGCCAGGACACGTGGTAGAAACCGAAGGGGAAGAAGGGCTTGCCGTCCAGCAGCGTGGCGCCATCGGGCCGAAAGCCCACGCGGCCCTGCGAGTGCTTGAGGAAGATCTCCGTGGCCTCGCCGACAGGCTTGTCGCCCGCCAGCAGGCGCAGGTTCAGCGAGTGCTTGCCCAAGCCCAGGTCCTCCAGCGGCAGCGCAATCGCCGCCTCCTCGCCGGGCGCCCGCTGGACCTGGGGCGCGCCCGTGTCCACGCGATGCTCGAGCCGCAGCGAGGCGGGGTCCAGGCCCGCGTCGGGCAGCAGGAGGACCCTGGCCTCCAGCCGCGTGTCGCGCGGGTAGAGGTGCTTGCGCTTGAGCTCGACGCGGATCGCCGGGGGAAGGTCCACGGGCCGGGGCAGGTCCAGCAGGCGCTCGCCCTGAGCGTTGTCCACCACGACGCGCAGGACGCTGTTGCCGCGCGTGCCCACGGCGAAGGGCAGGTTGACCGACGCGGCGCCGGCGTTCTTCAACTCCACCGAGACGGGCTGCCCGACGACGAGTGCCTGGCCCTCGGGCTCGACCTGAACCCAGGTGCGCAGCGCCAGGTCCGCGCCCGTGTGGTTGCTCAAAGCCAGCTCCACGTGGCCGGGCCCGGGCGCGAGCGGGCTGAAGGCCAGGCGGTCCACTGCCAGCCCGCGGCTCAGGCACTCGCGGTAGAACTGGAGGTTCCGCAGCAGGGCCACCGCGGCCGGCTCCGTGGCGCCGCGGAAGGAGTAGTAGCTCGTGACCACGACCAGGCCCTTCCCCACGGGCCGGGCGAGCAGCAGGCTCTTGCCGTCCTTGCAGGTGACCAACGACTGCCACGCGTCGGACCAGGAGTCGAGGTGAGCCCAGAGGGGGCGGCCACGCAGCAGCGGGCCGAGGTCGTTGGGCACGGACATCAGCGGGTGGCCGGCCACCGTGATGCGGCGGGACTCGGGCGTGCCCTCGCGGTGGGCGGCGCAGGTGGTCGTGGTGAGCCTGAAGTCGTCGCCGAAGGTGTTGACCCACAGGTCCAGGACCGAGCCGTAGCTGGCGTCGGTGATCAGCAGACACCCGCCGCGGTCCAGGAAGGCGAGCCACTGGTCGCGGTAGGGCGCCATGTTCTGCGGGTGCTCGTAGTTGGCGACGCTGGCGGCGATGACGAGATCAAAGTCGCCGAGCCGGGCGACGAGGTCGGCGATGGCCACGTTCTCGAACTTCTCGAACTCCCAGCCCAGGGCCCGCAGGTGGGCGTCGTACTCCTCGAAGAAGGCCTTGCCGCCCTTGTCCCAGGAGCTGTAGACCACGGCCACTCTGGGAGCGGCCGGAGCGGCCTGGGCCAGAAGAAGCGCCAGTGGCGCCAGGGACACTACCGCGCGCATGGTTCCACACCTCGCCGGGAAGGGCGATCGGCCCGGTGCGCGTGGCCGAGGAAGCCTGCTGGGGGAAATCCCTCCAAGAAGGGGACCTCCCCCAGCCCCTCCCGGTGCCACGGGGCTCCATCTGCCCCACCGTCACGGCTCCCCTCTCACCGGCAAAGCTCTCGGCCCGGTGACGCGAGGCGGCCGGGGCCGGTGCTACTGGTTGGGCGTCTCGACGGCCACGTTGCCGTTCTCGTGAGACTTGATGGCAGCCTCGATGACCTCCTGGGCGGCCAGGGCGTCGGCGCCGGACGCCTCGATCTCGTTGGGCTTCGCGCCCTGGCTAACCTGCTCGAGGAATCGGTGGATTCTCATGTCGAAGGTGTCGCTGAAGCTGGTGTACTGGTTGAAGATGGAGTTGTGGACGTGGATGCGCTCGTGGCTGTCGTGGGGGTAGAAGACGAGGTCCTCGAAGACGTTGTCTATGACGAAGCGGCCCCGGCTGCCGGCCACCTCGCAGCGCTCCATGGGATGGATCACGGCCATGTCGTAGCTGCCGACCAGGTGGCCGATCATGCCGTTGTGGAACTCGAAATTGATGGAGACGTTGGACCAGCTAGCGCGCCCGGGGCCCTTGCTGAAGAAGGCCTGGACGCAGCGGACAGGGCCGCAGAAGTAGCGCATCACGTCAATCGAGTGGGGATGCAGGGCGCGGATATGGAAGTACTGCGGATCGTCCTTGGGGTTGCGGATCCACAGGGCCATGTTGCACAAGAGCAGCTCCCCGAGGCGGCCCTCGTCGGCCCATCGTCTGGCCAGCGCGGCCACGGCGTGGGTGCGATGGTTGAGGTTGATGCCGTAGAGGAGCCCCTTGTCCCGGGCCGTCGCTACCATCTGCCGCGCCTCGTTGATGTCGTTGGAGATGGGCTTCTCGCCGAGGACGATCTTGCCGGCCTCGAAGGCCTGCACGGTGGGCTCGAAGTGATCGCCGCCGTTCTCGGTACCCGCCGTGCAGATGCCCACGAGGTCCAGGTCCTCGTTGGCCAGCATCTCGGGAGCTGAGTAGTAGGCGGTGACGCCGAAGCGCTCGGCGGCCGCATCAGCCCTTTCGTGGATGATGTCACAGACGGCGCCCAGCTCGCTCAGGGCGTCGTTCTGGTAGATCGCCGCGTGGCGGTTCCCTATCCCGCCCATGCCGACTACACCGACACGCAACATGCTGGGTCCTCCTTGGCTTGGTCCGGCCCGGGATGTCGGGGCGGGCGCTCCTGGCGCTGCGCGCCGCGGGTCGCGCGCGTAGCGGGCCGGGACCTAGACCTGGAAGCAGCCGTCCAGGAACTGCTTCGTTTCGCGGCAGACGCGCAGTACCTCCTCGAGGGGCATCTCGCGGGTGCCGACCATCTCGACGGTCACGATCTCGAGTCCCGGGACCTGCTTGTAGGCCTCGGCGATCGCGGCCACGTCCATGGTGCCCTTGCCGGGGATCTGCTGCTCGACGGGGCCGATGGGGCGCTCGCCCGGGCGGGCGCCGGTGTCGCGGATGCGGGCGGTGAAGATATGGTCCTTGAGGGCCAGAAGGGCCTCGACGGGATCGTCGCCCTCGCGGTAGACGTGGGTCGGGTCGAAGTTGATGCCGACCCAGTCGGTGTCCACCTCCCCCAGGAAGCGCAGGGCGGTGGCGGCGTTGTGGACGGCGTAGCCCACGTGGGGCTTGATGGAGACCTTGATGCCGTTGCGAGCGCCGACTTCGGCGACCTCGGCGACGGCCGCGACGACGGCGGCGAAGGACGCCTCGTCGCCAAGGGTGCCACCGCCGGCGCTGGTGATGTAGGGGGCGCCGATCCTGGCGGCGGCCTCGATGGCCTTCGTGAAGCGTTCGCGGCCGGCTGGGTCAACGAGGGCCGTGCTGGCACCCACGGCGTCGAGGACGAGGCCGGCCTCGGCCAAGGCAGCCCGGAGCTTGTCGTAGTACTCGTCGGGCTGATCGAGGAAGAGGTGCTCGCCCATGCCGGGGATGGAGCACAGCTCGATCGCGTCGAAGCCTAGCTGGCACGTCGAGAGCACGGCCTGTTCGGTCGGTGCGCCACCGAAAAGCAGACTGCTGCACCCCAGTTGCATGAGTCGCACCTCCAGGGAAGAATATGTACTCCGTCGGCGCCTTCGTCCCTCGAACAGGACCTCCTCCCCGATGCCCCGGGTAGGCGGAAGGGAGAAGGGTCAAGAGGACGAGCGGCCGTGGAGGTGCTGCCCCTTGCCGCGAGGACAGCAGACGATGGTCGAACACTTCGCCAACGCGGTGAGCAAGTGGCCGCGCAAGGCGGCAGTGATCGGCGAGGGCCTGGCCATAAGCTACGCGGAACTGGCCGAGGCCAGCGGCCGGCTGGCCGGGCACTTGCGGGACCGTCACGGCGTAGGACCAGGCACGCGCGTCGGCCTGGCGCTGCGCAATCGCGCGGAGGTGGTCGTGGCGTACTGGGCGGCCCAGCGTCTCGGGGCGGCGGTGGTGCCCATCAACTACAGGCTGGGCGCCGAGGCCCTGGAACACGTCGTGCGCGAGGGGGACATGGCCTGTGTCGTGATGGACGACGCGGGCCGGCAGGGCGTGGGGCCTGCCGTGGCGGCGGCGGGCGCCGGCGCGCGGGGCGTGCTCGCGCTGGACGGGGCCGTCGAGGGAGCCACGAGCTGGGATGAGGCCCTCGGCGCGGCACCCGCCAAGGGCCTGGACGAGGCGGCGGAGCCCGGCTCGCCGGCCGTGATCCTCTACACCTCGGGCACGACGGGCCTGCCCAAGGCCGGCGTGATGACCCACGAGGAGCTGAGCTTCAACATCAGGATGGCGATCATCGCACAGAGCCTTCGGCACGAGGACCTGCACTTGCTCGCGATTCCCTTCTTCGTGCCGACGGCCTGCTATACGCTGGTGAACGCCGCGGCGTACCTGGGAGCGACGCTGGTGATGGCCCGGGACGCCGAGATGGGGACGGTGCTGCCGCTGCTGAGCCGGTGGCGCTGCACGACCTTCTTCGGCGTCCCGACGATGTTCTTCTTCCTCACGACCCACCCGCGGCTGGGGGACTTCGACCTGTCGGGCCTGCGGCTGATCGCCTACTCCGGCTCGCCCATGCCGGTGCGCACGATCCGCCGCCTGCGGGAGCTGCTGCCGGGCGTGTGGCTGCACAACTTCTTCGGCCTCACCGAGACGATCGCCATGACCCACGTCCTGCCCGACGCGGACGCGGATGCGAGGCCCGAGAGCATCGGCAAGCTGCTGCCGGAAGTGGACGCGCTGGTGGTGGGCGAGGACGGGGCGGAGCTGCCCCCCGGCGAGGTCGGGGAGCTGGTCTTCCGAAGGGACATCATCATCGGCGAGTACTGGCGCCGGCCGGGGCTGCTGGAGGAGAGCCTGCGGGACGGCTGGTTCCACACGGGGGACCTGGCGTCCGTGGACGAGGAGGGCTACTTCTACGTCCACGGGCGGAGCAAGGACATGGTGATCGTGGCCGGGCAGAATGTGTACACGCTCGAGGTCGAGCAGGTGATAATGCGCATGGAGCAGGTGCGCGAGGTCGCGGTGGTGGGGGTGCCGGCGACGGGCGTGCGGGCGGCGCTGGGGGAGCTGGTGAAGGCCGTCGTGGTGCCGCACCCGGGCGAGGAGCTGACGGAGCGCGACGTGAAACGGCACTGCGCGCAGCACCTGCCGCCGTACAAGGGGCCGCACGTGGTCGAGTTCCGGGAGGGGCTGCCGCGGAACCCGGCGGGGAAGGTGGTCAAGCGGCTGCTGGTGGAAGAAGGGGGCTGAGGGACGGTAGGCGCCCCGGCGCGGGGGTGGCG
>CAZSOQ010000116.1:0-16528 GCA_964608495.1 uncultured Armatimonadia bacterium
GGAGGGCACGGGTCCTAAGATGGGGGGACGATCTCGAAGCCCTGGTCCGCGAAGTGCTGGTCGAAGGTGAAGGCCCGCGTCAGGCCGAGCTCGCGCATCGCGGCGAAGCTGACGCAGTCCACGAGGCTAAGGTCCCTGCTGTTGGCCGCCAGCAGCGCGCCCACGGCCGCCTCGTGCACGTGCGGCTCGACCCAGTGGACCTGGAGAACCGGGGCGAGGGTGCCAACCAGGAGCTGGACGGCCTTCATGCCGATCCTGCGCTGGAGGACGGCGCAGGACTCGAGCAGGACGTAGTTGGTGGTGAGAAGGGGCTCGTCCCCGGCCATCAGGTCGCGCCAGACCAAGCAGGCCGGCGCGTGGCACTCGTCGGCGGCGACCATCACGGCCAGCAGGGCGGAGGTGTCAACGAACAGGCTCATCGGCCGAAGGCCTCAGCAGCGTGGTCATCGTGGCGGCGGGCCAGGTCGGACGGCCCGCGGAGGGCTCCCGCGGCCCGAAGCGCCCGGGCCCGCAGCTCCGCCTCGGGAGTGGCCTGCGTTGAGCGCAAGAAGGCGTCCACGCACTCGCGGATCAACTCGGCCATGGAGACACGGCGCTCGGCGGCCAGACGTTTGATCGCGCGAGCCTGTTCGTCGGTCAACTGGACCTGGGTACGGACCATGGTGTCTCTCCATCATGCTGACAGTTGATGCATCATGATGTCACAGAACCAGAGGCGCGTCAACAACCACCCTTCGTCCTCGGGCCCTCCACCAAACCAGGGAACAGCGAGACGCCGAGGCCGCCCGTGCATGAACCTGGGCAACTGGTGGTTTCGGCCGTCGCCTGCGCACTTGTCGCTGACCCGCTACAATAGGGGCTGGAGGAGATGGCGATGACCAGCCGCGAGCGCGTCCGAATAGCTCTGTCCCACCAGGAACCCGACCGGGTGCCCTTCGACCTGGGCACCACCCCCGTTACCGGTATCCACGTGCGGGCCTACCGCGCTCTTGTCGAGGCCCTGGGCCTGGACGTGCCGGAACCCAAGCTGGTGGACCCCGTTCAGCAGCTCGCAGCCCCGGACGAGAAGGTGCTCGAGGCGCTGGGCGCCGACTGCCGGAGCACGCTCCTGCGTCTCCCCTATCGCACTCTGGACAACCCCTGGCAGGACGATCGGTACGTCTACTTCCAGGACGAATGGGGTCTGACGCGACGGATGCCCCTGGACGACGGGCTCTACTTCGACCTGTGCGAGCACCCGCTGCGGGGTGTGCAGACGGTGGCCGAAGTAGAGGCGCACCAGTGGCCCGACCCGGTCGCCGGGCTGGATCGGGACCTGCTGCGAAGCGCCGTGGACGAGCTCGACGCCAGCGGGTATGCCGTGGTGACGCGGGGATTCGGGGCGGGCTTCCTCGAGCTGCTGCTGTGGCTGCAGGGCTACGAGGACGGCTATATCAACCTGATCGCCAACCTCGCCGTGACCGAGGCCATCCTGGACAAGGTCCTGGAGCTGAAGCTCGCCTACGCCCAGGCGGTGCTGGAGACCGTCGGGGACAAAGTGGACGTGTTCTACCTGGGCGATGACCTGGGCCAGCAGCGAGGGCCCCAGGTGAGCCAGGAGCTCTACCTGCGGTGCTTCCATCCGCGGTTGTGCGAGTACCACGGATCGGTGAGGCGGTGGGCGCCGGGGGCAAGGATCTTCTTCCACTGCTGCGGGGACTGCTACGAGTTTCTCCCCCACCTGGTCGAGACGCCGATAGACATCCTGAACCCCGTGCAAGTGTCGGCCAGCCACATGTCGGACACGGCGCGGCTGAAGCGCGAGTTCGGGGACCGCCTCAGCTTCTGGGGCGGCGTGGACACCCAGCACGTCCTGCCCCACGGGACGCCTCAGGAAGTGCGGGACGAGGTGCGGCGACGGATCGAGGACCTGGGGCCCGGGGGCGGGTATGTGCTGAACCCCGTTCACAACGTGCAGGCGGACGTGCCGCCGGAGAACCTGCTGGCCCTGGTGGAGGCGCGGGACGAGTACGGCTGGTACTGATGGACGGCCGGGGCGCGGAAAGCCCGGCCGACTGGTGAGGAGGAGGACAGGCCCTTGATTGGTGTACTGGTCATCCTGATGACGGTGCTCATCTCCTTTGTTGCCGTGCGCATCGGGGCCGTGGCGCTGGAGCTTACGGGCCTGGACCGGGCGGCCGCGGGCTTCCAGGCCATCAGCGCCTTCACCGGCACGGGCTTCACGACTCAGGAAGCCGAGCTGGTGGTAAGCGACCCGCGACGGCGACGCATCCTGCAGATCCTGATGGTCGCGGGGAACGCCGGGATCGTCACGGTCATCGCCGGTATGGTGCAAACGCTGCAGACGCGCGGGACGGTCCTGCTGCCCGTGCTGCAGCTCGCGGCCGTGGTCATCCTGCTCTACCTGCTGTACCGGATAGTGATCTCCCCGCGCATCAGCCGCTGGGTCTACCACCAGATCCGTGGCCGGCTGGCGGGGTACGTGGAGATCGAGACCGTGAACTTCGAGGAGCTGCTGCGGCAGCAGGAGCAGTGGGGCGTGTTCCGCGTGAGGGCGCACGAGGGGATGACCTGCGTGGGCAAGGCCCTGGGCCAGTCGCGCCTGCGCGACCAGGGCATTACGGTGCTCACCATCGAGCGCGGGCACGAGGTGATCCCCTCGCCGGGGCCGAACCACCTGCTCCTCGTGGGCGATGCCATGATCGTCTACGGCCGGCTGGACCGAATCGAGCAGATGATGGGCCGGGGCACGGGGGCAGGGATCGAGTGCCCGGGGGAGCAGGAGGTCCAGGCCGGCGTGGCACAGCAGGAGGATGCCGATGCGCCTGTACACGAAGACGGTAGCCCTGGCGATGCTCCTGGCGGCGGCACCGGCGTGGACCCAGGCGCCGGCGATCAGTGAGACCCGCTACCGCGTCACGGCCGGGCCCGTCGAGGCCGAGGTGACGCCAGCGGGGCTGGACGTGCTCTGGCACAAGGACCTCTGGCTGCTGGGCGACAGCCACTCGGACCCCAGGCCCGCGGTCTCGGGCGTCGTCCTCACGACGGGATGGAAGACCCTCGCGAGCACCGCGATCAGCGACTGTGAGGCCCCGGCCGTGAGCCGCCAGGCCGGCCAGGTGCGGCTGGCGCTGTCGGGCGTGGCCTCGGAGACCGGCGGCGCGGGCCGGTGGGCCTGGCGGCAGGAACTGGTCTTCGAGCCCGCGCGCGTGGTCCTGCGCTACGAGCTGCAGGAGCTAGCGTCGCCCACGGCACCCATCATCGGGGGCGGCCACAGGCTGCAGTTCGTCGTGCCGCGCGACCAGGTCCTCGGACCGCGACGGCCGGAGAACGTCCACGAGCCGGGCCTGGCCGTGCAGGTGACGAAGACCGACGGCGAGGTCGTGAGCACCCCCTTCGGCGGACAGCCCAACATCAGCGCCACGCCCGCGGCCGTCGCGCTGCCCTTCGGCGACGCCCGCGTCACCTATCGCCTGGCCGGGGACCTTCAGAGCGTCGAGCTGTGGAACGGCGGCTGGGAGCAGAGGATGAACCTGTTCCTGCGGCCCGGCAAGACGATCCGGGCGGAGGTGACCGTGGACCTGGGCGAGCTCGTGCGGGAGCCGGGGCCCGTGGCCGTCGAGCCCATCCCTCCCCGGCCGCGGCCCTGGCTGACCGCCGACCTGCCTGAGCGCCGCCGACCGGACGAGGTGCTACGCCTGCTGCAGTGCACGCCGGCCGTGCGCGCCTACGACAAGCCCCCCACGCCTGTGCCCACCGAGGAGAAGAACCGGCTCATGGCGGAGGTGGGCAAGCACTTCGAGGCGGTGGAGCTGTTCATCGCCTGGAGCAACTGGTGGTACGCGCGCTGGGACGAGGAGCCGAAGCTGCGCGAGCACGCGCGGGCCCTGGCGCGAGAGGCCCAGGAGTGGGTGGACGCGGCTCACAGACACGGCGTGCTGGCGGCGCTGTCGCTGTCGTGGGCGGCTCCTGGGTGCTCGGAGTGGGAGACGGCGCTGGTGCCGCAGTTCCAGGGCGAGTACCTCGACCCCGACCGCGGGGAGTTCGTGAAGGACCCGCGGTTCTTCGACTGGTCCCAGGACGAGGCCGCGCAGTATGCCTACCGGGCCTGGCGGGATGTGGCGTCGCTCCTGCGCGACGTGGACTTCCTGTTCTTCAACGAGCCTACCTGGCGGCTGCAGCCCTGGCACCGCGTGCCCCTGTCCAGCCCGAGCGCGCTGGCGAGCTGGCGGGCCTTCACCGGCCGCAGCGACACCCGGCTGCCCGCCAAAGCCTGGTGCAAGCCGACGGACCGCACCGACGGCAGCGCGACGGTGCAGGACTGGCGGCAGTGGCAGGACTGGCTCGCAACCCTCTATGCCCGCATGATCCAGACGCAGGCGCGGGCCGTCGCCGACGCCAACGCGAGCAACCCGCGGTACCGGGGCGCGATCTGGTTCCAGAACAAGCAGTGGGTCGGGCCCGAATGGGCCTGCGACCTGGACCGGCTGTGTGCGCTGCCCGAGGTCACCTACATCGTCTGCGAGTACTGCACCGACGCGCGGGCCGAGGTCTGGCGCGAGTTCCGGTACTTCGCCGCCAAGCACGGCAAGAAGCTGTCGAGCTTCGTGAACTTCGGGTACTACGACTCGCGGGCGCCGGGGCGCGTGAGGTACGAGGGCACGGCTGAGGGGTTCGCGGCGGCCGCGGGGATGGGCGTGGGCGAGTGCGTGGACATGATCGCGGCCTACCCGGCGGAGTCGGTCCTGCCGTGGTCCGAAGGCTTCCATGCCGAACGGACGAGGCTGTGGGACGAGATCACGGGGCCGTACGTCAAGGGCCCCGGCGGGTAGGGCCGACCACGGCGTGCCGTGGCCAGCACCGCCCTCCTCGCACGTTGCCGGCGCGTTAGGCGCGGACGGCGACCCCGGCGAAGTAAGGCTCGACGACCCGCGCCAACTCCTCGAGCAGCTCCCGGGATGGCTCGGGCTCCGTCGCCCAGGCGGGGTCCAGGGTCGTGCCGGGCCGGAAGGGCTGCACGTAGTAAGGGCTGTCGCCGCCGACCCACTCCCCTATCGCCCGAAGGTCCTCGGGGGCGTGGAGTCGTGGGACGATGGTCGTGCGCAGTTCCTGCGGGAGATGGGCCTCGCGCAGGATACGGACGGTCTCGGCGATGGCATCGAGGTCGGTGGGAACGCCCGTCGCAGTGGAGTAGCGCTGGGGCGAGGCCTTGATGTCGAGGGCTACATAGTCTACCAAGTTTGCGGCTATTAACCTAGAAATAGCTTCCGGCTTGGAGCCGTTGGTATCAACCTTGACGGCCAAATCTTGTGCATGGGCCAGGGAAGCTATTCGCGCTAAGACCTCTACATCGAGGCACGGCTCTCCCCCACTGATGCACACACCCTCCAGCAGCTTGTGCCTCTCAGCCAGCCAGGAGGTCAGCTCCGGCAGGGGCATGAGCTCGTGCCAGGGGCCTACTACAAGCTGCGGATTCTGGCAGAAGGGGCAGCGGAAGTTGCACCCGCCGAGGAAGAGGGTAGCGGCTACGCGGCCCGGGAAGTCCACCAGCGAGGTGGGCACGAGTCCCGCCAGCACTCCGACCCCGCCGGGCGCCGGAGACGGATCGGCACCGGGGTCCTGACTGCCGAAGTTCATAAGTGGCTAACTTCTCGTCTCCGCGGTCTGCTCCTCCGCCTGCCTCTCCCCTACCGCGGCGGCCAGCTCCTCCAGCGGCACGGCCCGGCGCTGCAGGAACTCCGCCTGCTTGCCGTCGTTCCACTGGGCCACCGGCCGCAGGTAGCCGACGACCCGCGAGTAGACCTCGCAGCCCACGCCCCTGCGCGGGAGCGTCGCACCCGTGAGCGGGTGGGTCTCGATGCCGTAGCGGGTGATGTCCGCCTCGTCGTGCTCCTCGGGGCAGACGTAGTGCTCGCCGGCCACGTACCCGTGCACCGGGCAGACACTGAAGGTCGGCGTGAGCGTGAAGTAGGGGAGCCGGTAGCTCTGGGCGATGCGCCGCACGAGGGCCTTCGCCTGTTCCCCATCCGTCAGGCGCTCGCCCAGGAACAGGTGCAGCACGGTGCCGCCGGTGTAGGCGGACTGCAGGTCATCCTGGTGCTCCAGCACCTGCCAGACGTCGCCGTGGAAGTGCACGGGCAGATGGCTCGAGTTGGTGTAGTAGGGCCGGTCGGGCGTGCCGGAGGCGATGAGGCCCGGGTAGCGGTGGGCATCCAGGCGAGCCAGGCGATAGGCCGCGCTCTCGGCCGGCGTGGCCTCCAGGTTGAAGAGCTGGTCCGACTCGGCCTGCAGCTCGGCAAGCTGCGCGCGGGCGGCCGCGAGCAGCCGCAGGGCCAGGTCGCGCCCGTCGCTCGACGAGATGTCCTGGCCGAGGAAGTTCAGGCAGAGCTCGTTCAGGCCGACGACGCCGATGGTGTTGAAGTGGTTGCCCCAGGACTGCCCGGAACTCTCCTTCACCCCCTCCAGGTAGCGGGCCGAATAGGGGTACAGCCCCTGCTCGGTCAGCCCCTCGAGGACCTTGCGCTTGATCCTCAGACTCTTGGCGGCGATCCCGACCAGCCGCCCGAAGCGCTCGAAGAGCTCGTCCTCATGCATGGACACGTAGCCCAGACGGGGCATGTTGATCGTGACCACGCCGATCGAGCCGGTAAGCGGGCTGGCCCCGAACAGCCCTCCCCCACGCCGCCGCAGCTCCCTGTTGTCCAGGCGCAGGCGGCAGCACATCGAGCGAGTGTCCTCGGGGCTGAGGTCGGAGTTGATGAAGTTGGCGAAGTAGGGGATCCCGTACTTGGCGGTCATCAGCCAGATGGCCTCGATCTGGGCATGGTCCCAGTCGAAGTCCGCCGTGATGTTGTAGGTGGGTATGGGGAAGGTGAAAACGCGGCCCCCCGCGTCGCCTTCGAGCATCACCTCGGCGAAGGCGCGGTTGACCACGTCCATCTCGTGCTGGTAGTCGCCGTAGACGCTGTCGCGGAGCTCGCCGCCGATGATGACCGCCTGGTCGGTGAGCACGGGCGACGGCGTCAGGTCCATGGTCAGGTTCGTGAAGGGCGTCTGGAAACCGACGCGGGTGGGCACGTTGAGGTTGAAGACGAACTCCTGCATGCACTGCTTGACCTCAGCGTAGCTCAGCCGGTCCTCGTGGACGAAGGGCGCCAGAAGGGTGTCGAAGTTGCTGAAGGCCTGGGCGCCGGCCGCCTCGCCCTGGAGCGTATAGAAGAAGTTGACGACCTGACCCAGGGCGGTGCGCAGGTGGCGCGGCGCCCGGCTCTCCACCTTGCCCGCCACTCCCCCGAAGCCGCGGGCCAGCAGATCATACAGGTCCCAGCCGCAGCAGTAGGGCCCGAGCACGCCCAGGTCATGGATGTGGAAATCGCCGTTGGAGTGGGCGTCGCGGACCTCCGAGGGGTAGAGCGCGTTCAGCCAGTAGCGGGCGACCACTCCGGCGGAGAGGTGCTGGTTCAGGCCCTGGAGCGAGTAGCTCATGTTGGAGTTCTCGTTCACGCGCCAGTCGGAGCGGTCGAGATACTCGTCAATGAGCTCGTGGGCCTGTCGCAGAAGCCCTCGGGCGTCGCGGCTGACGGCGCGCTTCTCGCGGTAGATGATGTAGGCCTTGGCCGTCTTGGCGTGGCCATGCTCGACGAGCACGCGCTCGACGGCGTCCTGGACCTGCTCTACGGTGGGGTAGTCATCGCCGGGGAGGGAACGCAGTTCCTCGACAACCTGGCCGGCGAGTCGCCGGGCCGTCTGGTAGTCCCTGCCGCCCACTGCCACTGCAGCCTTGAAGATGGCTGCTGCGATCTTTTCCGCGTCAAAAGGTACCAGCCGTCCGTCGCGCTTGTAGATCTTCTGCAAGTTCACGGTCCAGCGCTACCCTCCTGGATCTCTTGCTGCTTCTTTTGCCGTGTCCAGTGCCGCTTGCCGCTGGTGATGAGACCTGCCCCCGCGTCCCACCCCCTGCGGGCTTGCCCGGACCCGTCGTGCCCGCAGGACGTCCTATCAAAAGCCCGCTCTGCGGTCGGCCCCGACTCCCTAGGCCCCGTCTAGCTCTTCGCCCCCGGGGGACCCCTCCCGCGGAGTCCTTCCTCGCCCTCGGGGGGATTCCTGCTGTGAGGTGCAATGTAGGTCTCCGGCAGGGCCTTGTCAAGGCCCCGGCGCGAGCCTCGGCACTATCGCAGTCGCGAGGTCTCCTACTGCTGCACTTCGCAAGTCCCGCGCTTACGTACTAGGGTACTGCCGACCCCCCGCGCGGCTTGGTCTCCCCCACCTTCGGGCCGCGGGCCGGCGTCTCTGGTGACGAGCCGTGCAGGCCGGTCTTGCTTGCGGCCCCGGCGCTCCCCGCTTGACGAATCCCGTACTTCCGAAGTACGCTACCTCCTGAGCACGCCACTCATATAGGGCTCTACTAACTGACTCGTCTACTGCTGTAGTGGGGTGGTGGCCAAGATGCGTACTATAGCACTTACGAACCAAAAGGGCGGGACGGGCAAGACCACCACGGCTGCGAACCTCAGCGCGGCGCTCGGCGAGCGCAAGCGCCGCGTCCTGCTGGTGGACCTGGACCCGCAGAGCCATCTCACCGCCCACCTAGGCGTGGACCCGGACGGTCGCGGCGTCTATGACGTGCTCATGGCGGGCGCGCCCCCTGCCGACGTGCTGCGCGAGGATGTGTGCCCCGGTGTGGACCTGCTGCCCAGCGGTCTGGAGTTGGCCGCCGCGGAGGTCGAGCTCGCCCAGGAGGTAGGTCGCGAGCTCGTTCTGCGCAAGGCCCTGGCCGCTCTCCCGCGCGAGTATGACTACCTCCTGGTGGATTGCTCGCCGTCGCTGGGCCTGCTTACCGTGAACGCCCTGGCCGCGGCCGGGGAGGTCTTCATACCCGTCCAGGCTGAGTGGCTGGCGCTGCGGGCCCTGGGGCAGCTTCTGGAGACGCTGGCCGTGGTGCGCGATCGGCTGAACCCGGAGCTGGAGATCACGGGGGTTATCGTGTGCATGTTCAAGGCGCGCAGAGTGCTGTGCGGGGAGGTGGTCGAGGCGCTGCGCGAGCACTTCGGGCGTCGGGTCTTCCGGACGGTCATCCGGGAGAACATCCGGCTGGCCGAGGCTCCCAGTCGGGGCGTGCCGATCACGATCTACGACACGGGCAGCCGGGGAGCCGAGGACTACCGGGCGTTGGCGCGCGAGGTGACCGCGCAGGAACGGCGGCAGGGCCGGAGGGAGAGGAGCTAGACTGGGTCGGCGCAGGGCCGACTGGAGGAGGCAACCAGCGGTGAGAAAGCGAGGCATGGGCCGGGATCCCTTGAGCTGGATCGGCGAGGGGAGTGTGCGAGGACGGGGCGAGGAGGAAGTGGAGCGGGAGGACGAGGGGGAAGAGGAAGGCAGTGGGGGAAAGGAGATAGCGGCCGCGCCGAGCGCGGTTCGTGAGTTAGAGGGTACGCCAGTTGCGAAGTTCGCAACCTTGATACCCGTGACCGCCCGCCTCTCCGAGAGCCAGGTCGAGTTCCTCGAAGCCATGGAGCGTCGCATCATGCGCGGGCGCAACCGCCGCCACGAGCGCATCACCAAGAATACCCTCATCCGCGCCGCGCTCGAGCTGCTGATGGCCCTCGAGTGGGACTGGACCGACATCCCGGACGAGGACGAGCTCACCCGCCGGATAAAGCAGGCCGCCGGCGTTCTCTAGGCCTGCGCGTCATCGCCCTCGCAAGGCGCGAGGGCGATGGGGGAGAGGGCGCGGGCCCTGCGCGCCCGGTCACGCACCCGGCCCTGGGTCCGGCCTCTTCAGACGAGGAGGGGAAAACCGTGAAGTGGCTCGCGACGTGTCTAGCGACGATGCTGCTGGCAGTGCCCTGTCGCGGCGAGGAGCTTAGCGCGGGGCCCTGGGCCGTGCGCTACGATGGCAACGGCGTGCAGGGCGTGTCCTACGGGGAGCTGCCGGTGCTGGGCATGCTGAGCGTGGCGCTGTTCACGCCCGACTACCGGGGCAGCCAGTTCTCGCTCCACGGCTCCCGGGTATCGTCCTCACAGGTGGGGGGCGTGCCGACGCTGGTCTTCGAGGCCGAGACCGACGCCGGCAGGGCTTCGGCCCGGCTGACGATCGCCGGCAACGTGCTGCGGTGGTCGGTGGACCTGGAGATGAGCGCCGCCGGGCCCTTCGAGATGAACGTCCCGGTGCCCGGCGAGACGGCCGGGCTTCCCCTGGGGGACCTGTCGCTCGCGGTCGGGCCGGTGGCGCGGCACGTCGCCGCGGATAGGCGCCTGGACCAGATGATCCCCCGCGAGCCCGTCCGGATCGAGGGCGTGGATTCCGACCTGGTGCTGCGCCCCGACCCTGACTCCGCTACCTGGCTGCTGCAGGACCGCCGCGACGACGCCACGCCCGTGGTACGCATGGTGGGCTGCCTGCGGTCCACGGGAGAGCAGGTGCTCAAGGCCTCGCCGGCCATCGAGGTGGAGGTCGTGCCTCTCGCGCCTGAGGAGGCCCACTCGCGCAAGCTCATCTTCAGCCAGCGCCTGACCACGCTGGCCGAGGCGCCCGTGCGCAACGCGGGCTTCGAGGACGACGATGAGCTCGCCGGCTGGTCCCACGGGGCGAACGCCCGCTGCGACACCACGGCCCCGGCGTCCGGCGAGCGCTGTGCCCGCCTCGAGGTCGCCTCCGCCTCGGAGCCGAGCGTGTACATCACGCAGCAGGTGCCCGTCAAGCCCGGCCGGCACTACAGGCTGACCGGCAAGATCCGCTGCCAGGACGTCACGGCCGCGGAGGGTATGCGGATGCCCTCGGTGGGGGCGGTGCTGATCCACGAGTGGGCGGACCGCGAGAGCAAGTGGCTGCAGGCGGGCGACTACTCGGAGAGCCTCTGGGGCACGGTGCCGGCCTGGCGGAGCATCGCGTGCGTGGAGCTGGTCGCGCCGGAAGACGCGGGGTACGCGGTCATCTTCCTCGGCCTGCGCGCCACGGGCACGGCCTGGTTCGACGACATCAAGCTCACCGAGCTGACCAGGCACACGGTGGTGCTGTCGCCCCTGGACGGCGCCAGTTTCCGCGACAACCGCCCGACCTTCCGCTGGCGGCCGGACCCGTACTCGGCCGACTACGAGCTGGAGTGCACCGGTGACGCCGCGCAGGTCCGCCTGACGGTGACGGAGGATCACGTGCGCCTTCCCGAACCTCTGCCGCCCGGCACGTACCGCTGGCGGGTCACGGCCGGGGGAGCCGAGCCGTCCGTCGAGTGGACCTTCACGCAGACAGCTCCCCGGGACGCCGACACCACGGGCCCCGACGTGACGCTGGAGCCGGCGGGGCTCACCGACCCACGCGGAGCGGTGCGCGTGAAGGCTGGCGACCCCAGCGGCCTGGACCTGGGCACGCTGCGCGTGGAGGTGGACGGCGAGGCGCGGGCGGTCACGGTGAGGGAAGATGGGGGAGAGCTGATCCTCACGCCACGAGAGGCCTGGCCGCGCGGGGGATCGCGCCTCACGGTGGCGCTTGCCGATCGCCAGGGCAACGAGACCGAGGCGACGGGCTGGCTGCTCTGCGCGCCGGCGCCGCCGAAGCGCCTGCGATGGACGCAGGAGCAGGGCATCTTCGACGGCACGAGCGCCTTCCTGCCGCTGGGCATGTACCAGGTGCCGCCCGAGGAGATGCCGCGCGTGAAGCAGGCCGGCTTCAACCTCGTGCACATGTACACCTTCGAGGGCAGCCAGGACGACGAGAAGGCCCGCGAGTACCTGGATGCGGCCCAGCGCAACGGGCTGAGGGTGTTCCTGGGCTTCGACCGCGGGAACTACTCGTCGCGCGGCCTGGTGCAGGGCAACTGGGAGCACGTCGTGCGGCGGCTGGGCGCGCTGCGCGACCATCCCGCGCTGCTCGCCTGGTACCTGTTCGACGAGCCGGACCTGGGGCATCAGTACGTGTCGCCCCTGCGCCTGCGCGAGGTCTACGAGCTCGTCCACGGCCTGGACCCGTACCATCCGGTGATCGTCACCTTCGCGATGGACAACTCGGTGCCCCGGTACCCGCGATGCTATGACGTGCACTGGACGCAGGTCTACGGCGGCACGGACTACGTCCGCTCGCGCATGATGAGCCACCGGGAGGACCTGCCCGGGGGCGCGCTCGCGGCCATCCTCACCTGCAACGACCGCAAGCAGAGCGACGCCACCAGGCGCGGCCAGCCCGCGGACGACGCGGCCTTCACGCCGACGCTGGCGAAGTTCCGCGCCGACGTCGCCATGGCCCTGGCTCTTCGCAGCAGCGGCCTGTCCTGGTGGTGGTACGGCGACAAGCGGCGGAGCTGGCTCACGGCCTCGGACGTGCCCCAGGCCTGGGAGGGCCTGACCACGGCGGTGGCCGAGATCCACGAGATCGAGCCGCTGCTGACGGCGGAGGGCGACGAGATCGAGGCCACGCTCGCGTCGGACGCGGAGGACGCGACCTTTGCTGTCCGGGCCAGGAAGGTGGGGGAGAGGGTGCTGGTGATCGTGGCGCTCGGGGGACAGGAGGGCGCCGCGGCGGTGCCCTTCGCGGTGACCGTGCCCGCGCTTCGCGGCGCGACCAAGGCGACGGTGCTCTTCGAGGACCGGCGGGTCGAGATCACGGACGGCGTGCTTCGCGACACCGTCCAGCCTGTGGGCCGGCACTTCTACCTGGTGGCCACGGGCGCAGACTGAGGCCGACGGCGGCGAAGGCCGCGGGGCGCGCGGGCCCTGCAGGCTGGTGACCTTCGGCGATGAGCGAATCCGCACACAACGCTAGTCGGCCCGGGCCGTCCTCCTCGGCCCTCGCGGTGCTTGTCCTCACGGCCTGTGGCCTGCTCTTCCTGGCCCAGTGCTACTGGCACCGCGAGTTCACCGTGGACGATGCCTACATCAGCTACCGCTACGCGCACAACCTCGTCGAGGGCCACGGCCTCGTGTTCAACGAGGGGGAGCGCGTGGAGGGATACTCGAACTTCCTGTGGGTGCTGCTGGTCGCGGGTGCCATGAAGCTGGGCGTGGCCTCGCCCGAGGTCGCCACGAAGGTCCTGGGCACCCTCTGCGGCCTGCTCGTCGTACTGCTCGGACCGGCGGCCGTGGCCCGCACGACGCGGCTGAGGGGGCGGGCCTGCCTGCTCGGCGCGCTGGCGCTGGCCGCCTGGCCGCCCCTGGCCTACTGGTCCATCAGCGGTCTCGAGACCAGCCTCTTTGCACTGCTGCTGACGGCGGGCCTGCTCGTCTGGCTCAGCGCCCGCGGCGCCCGGTCCGGTGTCGCCGCCGGGGGCCTGATGGCCGTGGCCACTCTCACGCGCCCCGAGGCGCCGCTGTTCTGGCTGGGATCGCTCGTGCTGCGCCTGGTGTGCGAGGGCCGAGCAGCCGCCCGGGCCAGCGCGGCCTATGCCCTTGCCTACCTTGTGCCTCTGGCGCCCTGGCTGGTCTGGAAGATCGCCTACTACGGCCAGGTGCTGCCCAACACCTTCTACATCAAGCGCCGCGGCGGGCTCTGGCCCCCGATCCGGCCCGGCGGCGTCATGTACGTCGAGGACTTTCTCTCGGCCCACTGGGGGCTGATCTTCTGGGCGGCTCTGCCCTTGCTCGTCTGGCCCGGTCTCTACCTGGCCCGCCGCGCCTGGGAGTTCGTCGCTCCGCTGGCCCTGTACCTTGTTTGGGTCGCCAAGGTGGGCGACTGGATGCCCGAGTACCGCTTCCTCGTGCCCGTCGCCGCCCTATGGGCCGGCGCATCCGTGGGCGCGCTCGGCACTCTCTGGCAAGCCGCCCACGCCGCGCCCCAGGCCCACCAGGCACGCCGCTGGGCGCGCTGGGCCGTCGCCTGGCTCGTCTTCGTCGCGCTGCTACACGTGGGCATGTTCTCCCACTACCACCGCGCTCACGGCGGCTCGCCCGTGGACACGGCCCGCCTGGCCGCCCGCTATGTCGGCCCCGGCGACCTGATCGCCGTCCACGACGCCGGCCTGGTGCCCTACCTGACCCGCGCCCGCACGCTGGACATGATCGGCCTCGTGTCGCCCGAGGTCCTGTGCCATCCCGTCGTCTCTCTGCCCTTCGACAGCACCTACCAGGGCAAGAGTGACATCCCGGTCCGCGCCGGCGTCGTAGACATGGTGCTCGCGCGGCGCCCCGCCCTCATCGAGACCCACATCGGCGGCCGGGAGGGCGCCTTCGTCGCCGACCACCCGCTCGACCAGCTTCTCCTGCGCAGGCAGGACTTCCGCCGGGGCTACGTGCACCTGGGCCAGGGGCTATTCCTTCGGCGCGATCTGCACGACAAGCAGGCCCCGGCCCCGACGCCGGCTCCAGCGCCCACGCGGGCCGGGCCCGACTAGCCCACGGCGCGGTCCGCCCGCCGGCGTACCCGAGGTCACAGCACGATGAAGAAGCCCCACTACCGACTGCTCCCCCACCCCACGGTCCGCCGGATCCAGCGCGGTCTGGAGCGCTGGGCTCGCGAGGCGCCGGAGGCTCTGCGCGTCGAGACGGCGGGCGAGTCCGTGGACGGCCGGCCCATCCTGGCGGCCTACGTCACCGATGCCTCAGTCCCGGACGACGACAAGCAGCACGTCCTCTTCAGCGCCACCCACGCGGGCTGTGAGCTCAACTCCTGCACGGGCCTGCTGCACCTGCTGCGCTGGCTGCTCGGCGACGACCCCGACGCGCGCCGCTACCGCCGCCGCTATGTCATCGGCGTCCTGCCCTGCTGCGACCCCGACGGCTACGAGGAGCTCAGGCGTGAGGACCCGCCCTCGGGCTACTACCAGCGCCCCGGCCCTTACCTCGCCTGGACCCTCGACGGACCGGCCGACCCGGCCGACAACCCCGAGGCGGTGGCCCTGCACGGCGTGCTGGAGCGCCTGCGCCCCGAGGCTCACGTGGACGTGCACGGCCTGTGGTACGAGGACGCGACGATGTGGGAGAGCACGGGCATCTCGTGGGTCACTGCCCTGAGCCGCTCCTACGAGCACGACCTGCCGCGGCTCATGGACGACTTCGCCGAGCGCGCGGGCTTCCTGATCACGCGCGGCGAGCAGGACGCGGGCCAGGTCCTGGCCTCGGGGCCGGTGCCCGGGGGCGAGCACCACTACTACCTGCGCCGCGGCGTCATCAACGATACCTGCTTCTCTTACCACCGCTACCATTCCCTCAGCTTCACCTTCGAGGCCGGGTTCGACGACAGCATCGTCCTGCGCCTGTGCGGTCTGCTGGAGGCGGGCCTGCGCCGGTGGCGCTACCAGTGGTACCGGGGCCTGCCCGTGGACCACGTCCACGCCCGGCTGTCCATGCAGATGGCCGCCTGGGGCGCGACCGCCGCCCAGCGCCGCGCCAGCCGCGTGGAGCTCTGGCAGGGCCTGGCCGGCTATGCCTGCGGCGCCGCCTACCCTGAGCCCCGCGGGACGCTGGCGGCGGTGGTGGCCCTCACGCCTGCCGCCGCCGGACGCTACCTCGCCGACCCGCGTCTGGGACCCGTGCTCGCGCGCTTGGCCGAGGAGCCGCGCTTCGACGCGGCGGCCATTGCGCGGTGGGTGAAGATGACGCGCGCCGAGCGCCTCGAGGTTTCCGCCCCCCTGGGCCCCCACGCCGCGGCCGACGAGCGCGAGCGTCTCGGCGCCGCCGCCGGCGACCGGATCCCCCGCCACGGCCTGGCCATCCGCCTGCTGATTCCGTACCGCGACTGCCGGATCACCCACCTGCTGCTCGACGGGCGCCCCCTGCGGCCCTCGAGCACCAACGGCTACCGGATCACTCGCGGCCCCGGCTGTGTCGTGCAGGTGAGCCTTCCACCCGACCGGGTGCGCGACTTCCACATCGTCACCTGCACCTACGCCCCGGGCGCCGACCGGCTCAGCGGCTTCCGCCCGCAGGACTGGCGGCGATAGGGGAGAGACGGCGCGCCCGCCGTCGCGTAGGAGCCAGCTATTGCTGGCGACACGGCATGGCACTGCGGGTCGCCGGCACAGCCGGCTCCTACATCAGGGCCGCGCGGCTGTACCCTTCGGGCGCCTCGGGGTTGTACCCTTCTGGGCGCAAGCCGGGGTATAGTGATACGCACAGCCATGGCCCAGGCCGCTAAGTCTCCCGAACCTGCCGCCCCGGGCTCCCGAGCCGGCTCGGTGGCGGTCCTGCTGCTCGTCCTCGGCTGCCTCGTCGTCCTCGGCGAAGCGGTGCTGACGTGCCTCTTCGCCGAGACCGTCTACGACGAGGGCGGCTACCTGTACGAGGGCTGGGCCGTGTGCGCCCGCGGCTGGCATCTCTTCCAGGACTTCCACACCAAGCTGCCGCCGCTCGTGTACTACTTCTACGGCGAGGCCCAGGCCCTCTTCGGCCCCAGCGTGCTGGTCGGACGCGTGCAGGCATCCGCCGCGGCGCTCCTGGGGCTCGGCCTGGGCGCTCTCGCGGCGTCCCGCGTCTACGGTCCCTGGGCCGCCACGGCCGTCGTCTGGTGCTTCGCGGCCGTGTTCGCCGGCCTGGATCAGCACTTCCGCGCTCTCGCCATCGCCCCCTGTGCCCTGTGGGTCGGCCTGGGCCTCGCCGTAGAAGT
>CAZSOQ010000117.1:0-16505 GCA_964608495.1 uncultured Armatimonadia bacterium
CTAGCCTCGACGCGCGCGGCGGGCCGGGTGCCGCTAGTGTTGCCGGCCGTCGCTTCCAGGCTTCGTGCCGAGCCGCAAGCACTCTCGGGCCTCTGTGGCAGCCGTCTTCGCTGGCAGGCAGGGAGGCGAGGCTGAAGCCTCGCCCTACACGGGAACGCGAGCTGCCTTGCTGTACGACGGGACTCCAGCCCCGCTTGCTGCCCAGGGCTGCCGATCACGCCTCGAGCGCGTCCGCCAGCGCCGCCTCGATCTCCCCGCGTACCCGCCGGTCCTGTTCCCCGGCGAGGGCGCGAGTCAGAGCCTCTCGCGCCTCCTCGCCGCCCAGTCGCCCTACCGCCCACGCCGCCATCGCCCGCACCGGTGCGTCCTCGACCCCCAGGGCCTTCGCCAGCGCCGGCACGGCCGCGCGGTCCCCGCAGTTCCCCAGCGCCATCGCTACGTTCCGCCGGATCGTGGCACTGCCCGCGCTCATCACGAAGCCCGGCAGAGCCGCGGCCTGCTCCTTCTCGCTCCCGACGAGCAAAGGAATGAGCTCGGGCGTGTCGGTAGGCCCGTCCAGCTCGAAGGGCCAGCTCGGGCGCGGTGTCAGAGCCTGGTTCTTCGGGCATACTTCCTGACAGTAGTGGCAGCGATGCACCAGGTTGCCCGGCTTCCCTCGGTCCTCGCGCGGGATGGGCCTCCCCCAGAGCCACGCGCAGATGCGCCGGCCCATCTCCAGCCCGTAGGGCTCCCGCAGCGCCCCCGTCGGACAGGCCTCCAGACACGCCACGCAATCCCCGCAGTCGGAGGTCTCGATGGGCCTGTCCTCCGCGCCCAAGTCCGCGTCCGTCACCACGGCCGACAGCTCGAGGTACGAGCCATATCCGTCGGCGTGGACGATGCAGTTCTTGCCATACTGCGCTATTCCCGACCGCACCGCGGCCATCTTCAGCGGCAGGTGCATCCCCGGGGCGGCCCGGAACCCGTGCTGTTCCAGGAAGGCGCTGACCGTCGCGGCCCCATGCGCGGCCGCGGGCTTGGACGCCCGGGTCCAGGGCCCGAAACGGCCCCGCGGGGCTCCGGGGGCGGACGGCTCCGGCCGCTCGAAGCCGTAGACGTAGCAGGCGGCCACGACCACCGACCGCGCCTCCGCCAGAGTCTCTCGCGGGTCAACTCTCTCTCCCTGCGCGCCCCTCAGGAAGGGCTCAGCCGAGGCACACCCCACCAGGTCCAGGCCCCTGGCTTTCGCGTATGCTCTCAGTTCCTGCATCAGCGTCATGGCCGCTCGTCTCCTTGCCGCCGTGCAGGTGGCGCGGTCGCGTCCGCGTCTAGCACGCCTCGCCCCGCCCATCCGCCGGCAGGAATCGGTCCGTCATCTCCTCGACCGTCCGGAGCCTGCTCCTCAGCTCTGCCACGAAATTTTCGCCCACATCCTGGGGCTTCGAGACCCGCCGCCACCAGCGGACCCCATGCCGCCGGCCCTCGCCGCGGAAGACAGCGGTGCGCACCCACAGGTAGACGCTGCCCCCGGTCATGTGCCAGCCGAGCCCGCCCGATCCGCGATACCGCGCGCTCGGGCCGTGATCGCTCCAGGCCAGCTCCCACCCGTCGCGCCCGACTGGCCTCCGACCGGTGGGCCAGCCGCAGCTCGAGGCGCTCGATGGCTCGAGCGTCCAGTAGGCCCGCCATCTGCTCCTGGCTCAGCACCTCCTGCAGCACCTGCCGGTGGAGCCGCAGCAGATGCGCACGGCGTTCGCGGCCCATCTCTTGGTCCTGACGGTACCGGTCCTGGATCAGCAGCGAATGGGCGAAGGGCGACGGCGCCTCTACCTCCCGGAACACGAGCCTGGCGTCTCCCGCCTCGATCCTCGCCAGCAGCGCGGCCGTGCCGGCCACGTCGAGCTGGTCCTCGAGATACTCGCGCATCACCTCGGCGATCACCGGGTAGTCCGGCCACTGCGCCGCCGCGTCGTGCAGCTCCTGGGCGCGATAGGTCTGCAGCCACGGCGGGACGTGCTTGCCCTGCCACGCCCGCAGCACCTGCAGAGCGCATACCGCGGCGTTGCGGAAGGCGCTCCCGACGCCCGCAGCCGTGCCGGCGGCCTCGCGGACCAGGTCAGCCAGGCTTGTCGGCGAGGCTCCCGCCAGCAGCTCCCGCTTCCACGGGCTTGAGCGGCGGTGGGTCCTGCTCGGGCAGCGTCAGCAGGATCACGTCGTTGGAGGCCGTGACGCTCCAGGCCTGGCCGGGGTGCGCCCGGGCGGCCGTGGCCAGCGCCACGCCCCAGGTGCGGTTGATGCGTTCACCGAAGGGGCTGTGGATGATGACGTTGGCCCGGCCCAGCTCGTCGCGCCAGGTCTCGACTAGCAGGTCCTCGTGGTCGGGAACGATCCCCGCGGCGGACTTCTGCTCGCGCACGTAGTCCACGAGAGCCGCCGCCGCATGGGGGCACAGGTGGTACTCGCGCTGGAGCCACTGGAGCGCGTCGCCGTCGCCCAGCCGCGCGGCTGTCTCGCGCCGCAAGAGTCCGACGCGCCGCCCGACCTCGGGCGTGCGAGACCCCACGGGCCCGTGCCACCAGGGCACCGTCGGCGTCGAGCCCGGCGCCTCCTGGACGAGCAGTTGGCCGCGCTGGACACCGACGACCCGCCACGGCGTGCTGCCCAGCACGAACACGTCGCCCATGCGCAGGCAGTCGTCCACGAAGCCCGACTCGACCGTGCCCACGCGCTTGTTGCCGCCCGCGATGACCACCTGGTACTCGGAGCTCTCGGGGATGGTGCCCACGCACTGGGCGCAGAGGGCGGCCGTGCCCCGGGCCGCGGAGAGACGCCCCGACGTGCGGTCCCACAGGATGAGGGCCCGGGGCGGCCGGATCATATCGAAGGCGTGCTCGCCGTCGAGCATCGCCAGGACCGAGTCGAAGGCCTGCCGCGACAGCTCCCGATAGGGGCAGGCGCGGCGCAGCAGGGCGAAGAGCTCGTCGGCCTGTCGGTCCCGGAAAGCCACGGCGCCGGCGACCTGCTGGGCCAGCACGTCCAGGCACCCGCGCGGGAGGTGGACGTCGTCCACCTCGCCGGCCACCATCGCGCGGCAGATCGCGCCGGCCTCCACCAGCTCGTCGCGGTCGAAGATAAGCACCCGGCCCTCGCTCGTCGCGTCCAGCAAGTGCCCCGCGCGTCCGACCCGCTGCAGCCCCGTCGCCACCGACCGGGGCGACTCGAGCTGGTACACCAGGTCCACCGACCCGATGTCTATCCCCAGCTCGAGCGACGCCGTCGCCACCAGGGCGTCCAGCCGCCCCGCCTTCAGGGCCTCCTCGGCCTCCAGGCGCGTCTCCTTCGACATCGAGCCATGATGCACGCCCACGCGCACCCCCTCGCCCGCCAGCTCCCCCAGCCGCAGCGCCGTCCGCTCCGCCTTGTAGCGGCTGTTGCAGAAGACGAGCGTCGTATCGTGGCGCGCGATCTCGTCCAGCAGCACCTCGTAGGCGCTCGCCCAAAGCGCCGTGTTGCCGGCCTCGAGGAAGTCCGGCAAGGGCGCCCGGACCCGCACGTCCAGGTCCTTGCGCATCCCGGCGTTCAGGACCCGACACGGGCGCGTCCGCCCCCGGTCGTCGCTACCCACCAGGAAGGCCGCGATCTCCTCGATCGGGCTGAGCGTCGCCGAACAGCCCACGCGCTGTAGCGGCCCCCGGACC
Organism: uncultured Armatimonadia bacterium; assembly: GCA_964608495.1. Lineage (GTDB taxonomy): Bacteria > Armatimonadota > Zipacnadia > Zipacnadales > FEN-943 > JAKORR01. The sequence continues at coordinate 3,678 of CAZSOQ010000117.1, forward strand.
CGCTCCTCCAGGCGCTCCAGGCTCACCGCGAGGTGCACGCCCCGCTTGTTGTCACACAGCGAGTGCACCTCGTCCACGATCACTGTCCGCACCGTCTCGAGCGCCCAGGCGAAGCGCTGGCTCCCCAGCAGCAGGTACAGCGATTCGGGCGTCGTGATGAGGATGTGGGGCGGCCGGCGCACCATCTGCGCCCGCTCGCTCTGGGGAGTGTCGCCCGTCCGCACCGCCACGCGGATCTCGGGCAGGTCGTCCCGCGCCCGCGCTCGAATCCCCGCCAGCGGCTCGAGAAGGTTGCGGTGGATATCGTTGCCCAGGGCCTTCAGCGGCGTGATGTACAGGACGTGGACGCCGTCGGCGAGACCGCCCCGCAGGCCCCTGCGGCACAGGTCGTCTATCGCGCACAGGAAGGCCGCCAGGGTCTTGCCCGAGCCCGTCGGGGCGAGCAGCAGCGTGCTCTCTCCGCGACGTATTGCGGGCCAGGCCATCACCTGCGGCGGCGACGGGGCCCCGAAGGTCTCGCGGAACCAGCCCGATACGCAGGGCAGGAAACCGTCGAGCGCCTCATCGCCGGCGCCTCCGCGCCCTCGCCGGGCCCTCTTCGATTGGGGTCTCTGTCTACCGGCCACCTGTCTCCCTAGGCGGGTCCGGCAGCGAGCCCACCGCCTTGCCTCGGGCGAGGACAGGCGCCGCTTGTGGGCCGGCACGACCAGGGCCGCCCTTTCCCGAGCCCGGCGGGGCGTCCGCCGTAGTTCCCGCGGTAGGCGATGGGGTCCTCTCGGCGCATCATCCCACCTCCCTCAGGTCCTCCAGCGCCTCGATGAACACGCCCCTCAGCCGCCCGATCTCGTCGCCCTCCCGCAACGTCACCGCCACCTCATCATACTCATCGCTCCATTCGTCCACGCGCACGCGCCAGAGCGTCGCGTCCAGCCAGTTCCCCGGCTTCCGCTTGCCCGGATATGTGTCGCTCAGCGGCATCCCTAGCCGCTCCGCCAGGCCCTTGGCGGTGAACCTGCCGCGCCGCGCCAGGAAGAACACGCGCGCCACCGCCCAACGGTCCCTCATGCTCCTCGCCGGGACCCAGCGCGCCGATGCCGCGCACCACTCCGGGCAGGTCTCCGGGCCCATGGACAGCCCCCAGTGCCAGCCCACCCCAAGCCCCTCCCGGCCAGCGAAGGCAAGCAGGGCCTCGAGGACCTCCGCCATCCCCAGCTCCCCCCACTCGGCCCTGACCGCCGCCTCGTCCTCGGCCTCGTAGGGCGCCCCGTACCCCGCGAAGGTGGGCCGCGGAGCCGGCGGCGGCTGCTCGATGGTCTCGCCTCGGGCGACCCGCTCCACCAGCCCCGCGCAGGACCTCAGCAGCCTCAGGGCCGTCAGGGTGACCCACTTGCTCTCGCGGCGCGGCTCCTCCACATCGCCCACCACGCTCGCCAGCAGCCCCGGGTAGTTCCCGACGCGCTCGTCGATCACCCAGCGCCCCCGCTCGTTCTGCTTGCCGACCAGGTACTCGACAGCGTGGGCCGCCCTCGGGTCGGCTCCCAGGCCCAGCATCGTCGCCACGTCCAGCAGGTCCACCACATCCGTCCGCCAGCCGAGGGCGAAGGGCAGGTGAAGCCTGGTCCAGGCGGCCTTGATGGGTCTGTATCCGTGATGATTCGCGCGATACAGGCGGTGGGCGAGCAGGAAATCCGCGCCCCGCCGCAGGGCCTGGCGCACCTCGGCCGTGCGCCGCTCCTCCGGTACCCCCGCCAGCGCCCACAGCGCCCGCGCGCATCCCGAGAAGCAGCTATGCTTCCCCAGGCAGCTCCGTGCGCCATACCGTGCGTCGCCGCCTGGGCGGTTGCCGTCATCGAACCGCTGGCTGCGCGCCAGTGCCGCCACCCAGGCCTGAAGCCGGGGGTCGTCCAGGTCGCAGTAGCGCACCAGCCCACCGACCAACTGCCCCAGATAGCAGATTGCGGGGGGCTCGGCCCGCCGCGCCCTCGCCCGGGCCGGGCGCCACACCGCCGTGCCGAGCCATCGCTCGCAGGCCTGGCGAAGGGCCGGGTGATCGCCGGGCACGCCGAACCGCGCCAGCACGTCCAGGTCCCGCGGCCCCGCTTCCAGGGCCGCGAGGAGGCGCTGCACGGGCCCGTAGCCCCAGATCGCGCGCCGGGCCTCGACGACTTCGGGGTCTTCCGCCGGTCGGCCGAGCACCTGCGTGAGCGTCAGGTACCGCACCGGCGGGTTGTCGTCCTCCAACAGCCACGGCACCGGATCGCCTCTCATCGCGGCCATCCACGGCTCCGCCGTCATCGCTGCGCCTCCTTGCCCGCGCCTATCGCGGGCTGCCTCATCGGGGCGTCCAGGACCCAGATCGCTGTCCTCAGCACGCATCGGGGCCCCGCGTGGCGGGCGGATTGGTCCGGTAGTTGGTGCCTTCACCCCGGCGTGAGGAGTTCGGTGAGTATATCGGAACTAATGTTCGATGTCAAGGGGTATGAGGGGAAAGGCCCCGCCTCTGGCCGGAGGGGGCTCGTAGGCCCAGCCTGCTGAGACGGCAGGAGCGCGGGGACCTGGATCACGGCTCGGGCAGGCGGGCCTCAGGGAGGCGGCGGCTGAGCGAGAAGGGCATCGCTGGCGCCAGCGCCGAGGTCGAGATTATCGAGCAAATCGCGCAGCTCTTGGCGGAGAGTTTCCGCGGGTGTGTCTGGACCGGGTACCTGGAGGGCTGATGCAAGCCGGTGCGCCCACAGGGCGAAGGCCAGATGGGTGCGGCGGGCCTCAACACGCAGGCGCTCCGCCATGGCGGCGGGGACGCCCGCCTCGGCCAGGGGCAGCTCAGCCGCCCGCGCCGCCGAAGCGGAGAGGGACAGGCAGCGATCGAGAAGCTCCCGGCTGGGTTGGGCCTTCGGCAGAACGCCGGCCCAGCCCGAGGCCAGGAAGCGGGCGGCCACCTCCTCGGGCTGCTGCCAGAAGTCGGCCATGACGCCGATGGGGCGGTCGTGGCCACCGGCGAGGACGGCGTACTGGGTCAGGATAGCGGCGGCGCGGACGCCGTAGAGGGCTGTGAAGGCTTCGCGGAGGCCGATGGGGTCGTCGGGGTTCCACGTGTTGGCCGCGAAGGTCACATAGTTGGGGCGCCACAGCTCCGGTTCACGCGTGTTGCCCAGCACGCAGAAGCCTCGGGCCGACCCCGGGTCGGTGACCACCGGATAGGCCTCGAAGTAGACCTTCCAGTCGGTGGTGTCGCCGGGGAAGAAGTTGTGCCAGGCGAGCGGAAGGGTGCGGAAGCGCTGGGCCGACTCGTGCAGGAACTCGGGCGTGACTTGGGTGATCCAGCACGTCAGGGGCTCCCGCAGGCCGGCCGACAGGTTGGCCAGGTAGGTGCGCTGGTCCTCGGCGACCGGACTGTGGTCGTCGGCGTCCACCTCGTAGTAGACGCGCGGGCAGAAGACAAGCTCGATCTTGCCCTCCAGGCGAGGCTTGAGGCGGTTGATGAAGTGGGCGTGGGCCTTGCCCAGGCCCGCGTAGCCGGGGCCGAACCGCTCGCGGTCGGCGTCGGTGAAAACCTCGTTGGGCCGGTCGTCGGCATTGACCGTCACCCACCGGAAGCCCTGCTGGGCGGCGTCTAGGGCCCAGCGGACCAGCTCGTCGAGCTGCTCGTCGCTCTGGAAGTCGAACTCGTCGGGGAGGTGCCGGGCGAGCACGAGATGGATGCCGCGGCGCTCGGCTTCGCGGGCGAGCCGCTCCCTGCCGGACGCGCCGGGGAACCAGGTGTTCATCTTGAAGAAGGCGCAGAAGTCGAGCCAGTCGGCCGACGCAGGCACCGTCACCGGGCCGCGCACCTCGCAGGTGGGGAAGTCCCGCAGATCCGCGGGCGGCGCCTCGAGCCGACCTTCGCGGACGCGGAGAAGCTGGATCAGCGTGGCGACGCCGTAGGCCAGGCCGACCGGATCGGAGGCTTCCAGGCGGGCGCCGGTGGGCTGGGCGATGGAGAGCCGATAGCCCTGCGCGGGCAGACCGGCGGCCGGGTCCAGGGCCAGAGCAAGGCCCGGCTGCGCCGCTGCGGCGGTGGCGAAGGAGCAACCGAGGGCCGTGAGGGCGTGGTCGAGGAGCTCGAGGGCGTAAGCGTCGTCGGGCACGGACTCGAGGCGGAGGGGTACGGTCGGAGGGTCGCCTTGGGCGAGAGTGACGGTGCGGGAAGAGCCCAGGCGACCACGAGGCATGGGAACCGCCAGGACAGGGTCGTCGGGGCGATAGGTAGCGACGATCTGCTCGATCACGGTGGCCCCCCCCAACTGGGCGCCCAGAGCCCCGCCCCAGGGCGGCATCCCGAGGGGCCCAAGGACGAAGGCCTGCTGCCATGCCGAGTCGTCGAAGTCGGGCTGCTGCCAGCCGTCGGGCGGCTGGTCGCGGGTCACGCGGAACTCGGCGTCGGACACGAGGTCCGTGGGAAGACCCTTGAGGCGGAGGACGAGGCCGCCAGGCCCGGGCAAGGTGCTGCGCACGCGGACCGCGAGGACGTTCCTGCCCTGCCGAAGCAGCGGGCCCACGTCGAAGCGGTAGACCCACTGCCAGGAGTCGCCGGAGCCGACGCGGGCGCCATTGAGGAAGGCCTCGAACTCGTCGTCGGCGGTGATGAGCAGCACGGCGCGGCGAGGTACAGCCGGGACATCGAAGGCACGACGGAAGAAACGAGGCTCGGCGGGGGCCCAGTGGGGCGGGCCCTCGCCCTCGATCCAGATCCACGAGGGGTCGGCGGGGGGCGCCGCGACACTGGCCGCGAGCAGAAGAAGCGATAGCATTGTGGACGCGCCTCCCCAGGGGCCCTGCGCGCGGGCCTGGGCGGCCCGGGCGGGCGTCGAAGGAGCTTCGCCGTCCGGCGCGGTGGCCCTGCAGCGGCGCCGGGTCTGTGGGGGCGGACCCTGTCGGAGCAGGTCACGAGGCCCGAGCGCGGTAGGTGCGCACTCGAGCCTTCTCGAGTGGTGGGCCGCAGGCCTGCTCCAGAGCGCCGAAGACCGTCTCGTGAGGGAGACCAGCCCAGGGCTCGACCAGGGCGTAGACGGTGGAGAACACTTCCAGGGCCGTGACGCGGGTGAGCTCGCGCAGGAGGCGATCCACACACAGGGCGACGAAGTCCTCGACCGACGAGTAGGTGAGGGAGTCGGAGTACCTGACCGGTGGCTGCTGGACCGGGATCCACTGGCCGGAGCGCTTCCTGGACCGGGCCCGAGGCCAGGGCGAGGGATCGCGAGCGCGAGAAGGAGCTGCAAAGCGGGCCTCGTCGTGGACCAGGGCGTACTCGACGACCTCCGGTGGCAGGCCCCGGTGGAAGCGCATCACGTCCCCCGCCCCCTCGGTCTCGTAGTCGTGCCCCTCCTCGTGGTCGCGGCTGTCGAGGACGAGGCAGACCACGGCCCCCTCCGTGCCGAATCGCTCGGAGCGGCTCCGGCAGAAGCCGTGGGCGATCATGGGGTTGAGGGTGGTCCACAGGCCGCGCTTGTGGAACAGGCCATGCTCGGCGATCCTGTCGGCCCGCTCGCGGCTGGTGCCGTGCCAGAGGACGAGGGCGTGGGGGCCGAGTCCGTGGTAGCGCTCGCTGGCGGGCAGGCCGTGGCGGGCGGCCCAGGCGGCCAGGTCGGGCGGCCCGGCCTCGATCAGCCGGCGGCAGCCGTAGGCCACCGCGGCAAGGGTGCAGTCCCAGCCGTGCCTGTCCCGCGGCAGGTAGGCCAGGTCGCTGTACCCCTCAGCGACCATCCTCCTGTTCCTCTGCCAGCCCATGCGACTGTCGCTCACCCCCTCGGCGGAGCCTCGCCGGAGAAGGCCCTGGCCTGCGGCCGGGGTCCGAGCAGTGTCCGGAGACAGCGGCTGGGCCTCAAGGCGCGCCGGGCTCGTACTCGACGTCCAGGGCCTCGAGCCGCGCGCGGGCCTGAGCCTGGCGCGCGGGGTCGAGCCATGCGATGATCTGCAGACATAGCTGGATCCAGTGCTTCTCCCAGTACGTGCGCGGGACCGAGTCGCCCAGGCGCACGACCCGGGGGCCCTTCGCAGTGGGGAAGACGGGGAAGTCCAGGCCCGTCACGTCGCGGGCCGCGCGCAGCACGTCGCCGTAGTTGCCCCCCGTGAAGGTCGCGATGTGGTCGTAGCTGGCGCGATGGGTCGTGACATAGCGCGCCAGGCGGTCGGCCAGGACCGGCTTCACGCGGGCCTAGTGGTCGCGGCCGAAGTGGTTGACGCCGCCGCCGCGGACGCTGGCGGGGTATAGCTCCTGGAGCTCGTAGGGCACCGGGCCGATCTTGCTGGCGAGGACGACGACGTGGACCGGGCAGCGCGGGAAGTCGTGGGCAGGGTCGTAGCCGGTGGCGACACTGACGGCACGGCGCAGGGACCCGTGGGAGGGCGAGGAGTAGAAGGGCCGCCGCACGGAGCACTGGAGGAAGACCAGGATGCGCTTGCCGGGCGGTGGGACGTATCCGTCGAGAAGGTAGTCGCACCAGGCGACGGCGGGCGGGCTCTCGGGGTCGAGGTCGGCGTCACGAGGGGGAGCGGTGGCACTGACCAGCACGCGGAGCTGCCGGCGGGCCCGGGCCGCCCCCTCCTGGACCTCGCGCTCGAGGGCCGCGGCCCAGCGGTACTGGGGCGAGGGAAGGGCTGGGTCCAGCGTGCCCGCGAAGACCAGCTCCTCGCGCGCAAGCTCGGACAGGGCCGCGAGGGCGTCGTCGTCGCGGAGGCCGGAGCGGGCGATCAGGTCGGCGAGGGTGAGCGGACCGGCGGCCTGCAGGAGCAGGGGGATCAACTCGTAACGCGCCCGGCGATTGCTCACGCCGCACTCCCTTCCGGCATGGCCGTGCTGTGTCGTGCTGAACATAAGTTTGGCACACGCGGCCGGCGGTGTCAACCCAGGCCCAGGCCCGCCCAGGCCTCCCGGAGCCGGCTGAGGTGGCTCTCGGCCACCTGCCGCGGCAGGAAGGCATACCGGAACCCGTTGCTAAGGATCTGGAACAGGTCTTGGGGCGCGAGGCCCAGGCTGTACGCGTGGACATACTCCTGGGCGAGGGTCGTGTCGAAGAAGGTGGGATCGTCGGAGTTGATCGTCACCGGCACGCCCGCGTCATGGAGGGCCTTGAGCGGGTGCGCCTCGTAGGACGGGTAGATCCCCGTGCGCAGATTGCTGGTCGGGCATACCTCGAGGGGGATGCGATGCTCGGCCAGGTACTCGACGAGGGCCGGGTCCTCGATGGCGCGCACCCCGTGGCCTAGCCTCTCGACGCCGAGCAGGCGGATCGCGTCCCACACGCTCTCGGGGCCGAGGGCTTCGCCGGCGTGGACCGTCAGGCGCAGGCCGTGCTCGCGCGCGACGGAGTAGACCTCGGTGAAGTCGGAGGGAGGGAAGAGGTGCTCGCTGCCGCCGAGGGTGATGCCGACGAGGCCGGAGCACCGCAGCTCGATCATCTCGCGCAGAGTGGCCATGCAGCCCTCGGGCGTGTAGTCGCGGCACAGGTCGAGGATCCACTGCACTCGGGGGGCCGTAGCAGCCGCCGCCTCCTCAAGACAGGCCTTGATGTCCTCGTAGGGGATGCCCGACTGCCAGAAGGCCACCGCGGCGACGGTGATCTCGGCGTAGGCGATGTTCTGGGCCCGCAGCCCGTCCAGGACGTGGGCCAGGAGCAGACGCAGGTCGTCGGGTTCGTGGAAGAGGTACTTGGTGAAGCAGTAGCTCATGAGGAAGTTGTCGAAACTCTCGTAGCGGAAGAGGGCCTGGGCCTCGTCGGGCGACCAGCGGCGAGGCGTGAGGAAAGGGCGGAGGTTGGGATAGCGCCGGAAGGCCTCGAGGTGACGAGCAGGGGCGTCGGCGAGAGCCCGCTCGACGCCGTACTTGTTCAGCAGCTCGGCCAGCACGGCCGGGGGCATGGCGCCGCGTAAGTGCAGGTGCAGCTCGGCCTTGGGTAGCGCCGGTAGGGCCTGTCTAAGGTTCGGCAAGGCGTCTGTCTCCCGTTGCTCGGCCTCGGTGGACGTCGGGCTTCACTCGCCGGCTCTGAGCAGGTACGTGCCGCCCGGCGCGGTCTCGAAGGCCCAGACTGCGTCCTCCGGGCCGCTTACCGGCACGGCCTTCCCGTCAGCGTCCTCGACTACGGGCTTCCCGGGCCAGGGCGAGTAGAAACGGCAGGTCCCGCCCTTCTGGCTGGTGACCTGCAGGAAGGTGGTCTTCCCGCCCTCGACGGAGGCACTGACCAGGAACGCGCCCTCGGCCCGGAAGGTCCGGAAGCTCGCCGGCACGCCCGCAGGCCAGCAGGGGAAGACCCTCAGGACCCCGCCGTAGCTCTGCAGCATCATCTCCTGGAGCGGCGCGCAGATGCCCAGGGTCTCGGTCCACGCGCCGCAGTGGCCGTAGTCCATGACGCTCATGGCCCAGATCAGGCCGTTGGGATGGCGCCAGCGCTGGATGATCCTGCGCAGGCCGGCGTAGGCCCGGTCAGGCGGCAGCACGTTCGCGCGGAGCTGGGCCATCGCCGCGACCGGGTACTGCCCGGCGTACCATTCGTCCAGCCACACTCCCGCGCCGGGCCAAGCCGTGGCGTCCCCCGGGTGCACCGGGCCGGCATAGGGCACGCCGGCCCCGAACTCCGGGGGATTGGCCTCGGCGAAGCGCCCGGCGACGCCCTGCAGCTTCACAGGCGGGCCGCCGTCGTCGCCCGCGCACTTGTCCAGGCGCTCCCGCCATTGCGCGCGCAGGTCCTCGTCAACACCGAGCACCTCCGCCGCGGCTATCGCCGACCGCAGGCAGTACCTCAGGTGGCGCATCACCTGACCGCGGTCCGTGTAGTCCTTGGGATCGCCGGTGAACCCGTCCTCGCCCTGGTTCGAGGGGAAGACGTGGTACAGGCCGTCCTCGCCAAGCGTCATGAAGTCGAGGTAGAACAGAGCACAGTCGCGCAGGACCGGGTACCCGACCTCGCGCAGCCAGGCCTCGTCCTTCGTATAGAGGTACCGCCACCAGTAAGGGTTCGAGGCCCAGCCGGTCATGTAGGCCATGCGCCCCATCGGGACGGCGCCGAGTGCGTCGTCCACGGACTTGATGGGGTAGCCGGAAAGCTGGATGAACACGCCCCGCGTGCCGTAGTAGCGTTCGGCGATGATCCTGCCCATCTGGACGATGTACTCCAGGCCGGTGAAGTACGCATCGCCCAGGCTGGTCTGATTGGCCGTGTAGTCGCCCCAGAAGGGCTGCTGGTAGTTGTAGTTCGTGTGGTAGTCGCCGTGCCAGTGGGAGTAGTCGAGCACGGTGCTCGGCAGGAAGAGCCCCGGCGGTGGCTTCTCGGCCACGGTCGTGCAGCGCCGCGCGTGGTAGGTCTCGTACCAGAGGTTCTCGAGCGCCGGGTCGCCGATCCGCACGCCCGAGCGCGACCAGAACTCGGCCGCGTCGCGCCTGCAGGCCGCCTCCCACTCCGCCAGGCGCTCCTCGGGCGTGTTGCCCATGAGGCCCCGCAGGCGGGCCAGCTCGGCCTCGGCGCCCCCGGGGTCGGTCTCCGAAGGCACCGCGACGCAGGCCCAGCCCGCCGTGGTCGTCTGAGGCGGCAAGATGTGTAGCCGGGCCTCGCCGGTGGCGGAGAGGTCCACGGGGCTCACGGCGGCGTCGGAGACGAAGGGCAGGAGAAGGTAGCGAAAGCCCTGGGGGAAGGTAGGCTCCGGGTGGAAAGCCTGCTCGATGCAGTGAAGGCCCTCGATGGCGCGGGTCGTGGGCCGGGGCAGGGGCGTGCACTTCTCGAAGTCCATGCCCAGGAAGGCTCCATGGCGGCACTCGGCGAAGAATCGCTGGGCGAAGTCGCGGATCGGCGGGTCGGCCCATCGGTACAGCGAGAACCATACCGGCGGCTTTGTGTGGCCGATGCGCGTGGCGTCCGTCCAGTCGAGCAGCTCCCAGCGCAGGACGAGAAGGTTCGGCCGGGGCGGGACGAAGGCAAGCAGCTTCAGCGCGACGCCGGTGGGCCAGGAGCAGGTGATCCGCAGCACGCCCTCCTCGATGGTCAGCTCCTGGCGGATGGACAGGCCCTCGAGGTCGGCGGGTAGATGCACGGCGAACTCGCCGACAGGCTTGGGGCAGGGATAGGGTCGCCGCACGTAGCTCGGCGGCGCGCCGCTGCACAGCTCGCGCATGCGCTCCGGGTTGTCGGTGCCGTGCAGCGCGACCGGCTCCGCGCCGCCGTAGGGAGGGCATTTCCAGCCCTCAACCGCGATGCCGTGGGCGATCTCGCTGATGTGCGGAGGCTTGGGGTCGTCGCTGTGGTCGAGCCTACGGTCCCAGACGTCGCCCTTGCCGAAGCGGAAGATGATGAGATCGCGCGCCTGGTAGACGCTGACCGATAGATCACCGTTGCCCAGGAGCAGGCCGTCCTCGGGCTCGAGGATCCGCTCCGTGACCGTCATCACGTGCTGAGTCACGGGAGTCTGGGCGTCAAAGGCAGCCGCGAGAGCCAAGCTCAGTGCGATCACCGACGAGACCTCCCTGCCGGGCCCGGGTTGTCGGGAACTCCTGCCCTGAGGCGCCACGGGTACTGCGCGGGCAGGGCCCTGCTTCCTTCCCGACCGGTGGCGAGGAGGAGGGGGGTGACCGAGGGAGTGGGGCCGCCGGAGGGGCCAAGGTGGTGTGGCGAGGGCGGCCGTGAAGGAGTGCCGCGGCTGAAGGGCGAAGCCCTCGGCCAGCGGGAAGGAGTGAGCAGAACGACGTCCCAGGGAGGAAGCCGAGCATGCCTCAGTTCAGGATCGCCTGCCACCTGATCCAGTTCGAGGGTAGGCAGAACACGGAGCCGGAGTGGGTCCTCGAGGCCGTGGCGAGGGCCGGCTATGAGGGCTGCGAGGGCTTCGGGCCTCAGACACCCGAGCAGCTCGTGGAGATCGCGAGCCTGGCGGCGCGGTACGGGCTGCACATCGTGAACACCGGTGGCCCGACGCCCGAGGAGCGGGTGCGGTACAACGTCACGCTGGGCAACGGGGCCGTGGAGGTGCCGGCAGCGCGCAGGGGAGACTACGGCGGGCCAAACCCGACCGACGAGGACTTTGCTCGCGCCGGCGCCACGCTCGAGGGCACCATCGCCGTCTGCCACGAGTACCACGTTAAGCCCTTTCACCACGCCCACATCGGGACCATGATCGAGACCAGGGAAGACGCCGACCGGATGCTGGCCGCGACGCCGGGGCTGTACCTGCTCCTGGACACGGGGCACCTCACCTGCGCCGGGTCCGACGCCCTGGAGACCCTGTGGGCGCACAGGGACCGGATCGGCCACGTGCACCTGAAGGACTTCTACGCCGACGACCCCACGACCTGGCGATGGCCGGAGAGCAAGTTCTGGGAGGAAGGGCGCTTCAAGGAGCTTGGGGACGGGAACATGGGCCTCGACGTGCCGGGCGTCTTGAGGGCGCTGGAGGAGATCGGCTACGACGGGTGGGTGTCGGTGGAGCTGGACCGCGCCTCGATGGACATGGCCGAGGCGGCCCAGTACAACCGCGACTACCTGCGACGGCTGGGATACTGAGCCGGTGGCGGGGCCACGGTGCGCGGGAGCCGCGGGCGCCCGGCTGGCGGCCAAGTGGAGCCTGGCCATGCACACAGGGAAGCCCAAGGGGGGCCGAGAAATGTCGGCGTTTCTTCTGGCCGCTGTGTTCCTCGTCTGCCTCAGCGTCTGCGCCGGCGCCGGCGAGATGAGGTCGGCGGACGCGCGGGTCCGCTGGCGAGGGGATGCCGTCGAGCTGGAGACCGACGCCGTCCGTCAGCGGCTCGACCTTGCCGGCGGCGCGCTGCGGCGCGTCAGTTGGGTCAACAAGGGGACCGGCGTTGACCTTCTGCGAGGGGGCCCCATCGAGGACTTCGCGCTGATCGTGGAAGGCCGGCGCCTGTCGAGCGCGGAGCCGGGCTGGGCCGTCGGCGAGCCATCGTGCGAGGCGCTGGAGCATGGGGAGCTGCGGCTACGCCTGCCGCTTAGCCGGGATGGGGTCGAGGTGGTGCGGCTCTACGTCGTGCATCCCGGGATCAGCCTGGTCCGCGGGTGGCTGGAGATCACCAACAGGAGTGAGGGACGGGTGGTGCTCGGCGACCCGCCGATCCACTCGCTCGCGCACGACGGGTCTGCCCTGGAGCTGAAGTGGATGAGCGGCGCGGAGCTCTTTGGGGACTCATGGCGTCTGAGGACGGAGGCGTTGCCGGCCGAGAGCCGGGTGTTCGACTCCTATGACGCGCCGCCCGGGGCCGCGACGGTGGAGCTGGCGGGCGACGGGATCGAGGCACGCATCCTGCTGAACGGCGAGCCGGTCTGGCCCACCGAAGGGTGGGCGCGATCGGCCCACTCGGGCGATGTGCAGGCGCACAACGCCAGCGTGGCGCTCGAGGCCGGCGACCGGCTGATGTTCGTGGTGGGGCGCAGGGGGCACATGACCTGTGACACCACCGAGTGGGACCCGCTCATCGCCTACGAAGGGGGACCGAGCTTCCGCGCCTCGGAGGGCTTCAGCACCGAGCAGGGCCGGGGCGGCTGGTCGTACCAGTACCTCAGCGACGCCGGGGAGCTTGGCGATCTGACCTACGCGGACGTGCCCGGGCGCTATGGGCAGCGCTGGCGGCTGGATGTGAACGTACTCGAGCCCTTCGTGTCGGCGAACGAGATGCACCCCGACCCACGGGGCTGCGCGGTGCGCGTGTTCACGGCGCCGCGGGCCGGGAAGGCCGTGGTCAGCGGCACCATCCGCAACACGGGTAACGCGGGGCCGCCCGGGCCCGGATTCCGCCTGGGCACCCAGACCTTCGGCGTGCGCTACAAGGGTACTGCCCTGGCAAACTATGGGGATATCTCC
>CAZSOQ010000118.1:0-16469 GCA_964608495.1 uncultured Armatimonadia bacterium
GGGAAGGAAGGGTGCGCGAGGCCTGGAAAGGGCGGCCCGCATGTCCCACGTGGTCACCGCTGGACCGGACGCGGGCAGGCAACGGCCGCTTCACGAGCTGGGGGGGCTGACGCTCCGGGCAGCCCTCGTCGCTGTCGCGCTGGTGGTCGCCACCTACCTCGGCATCCTTCGCCTCGGCTTCATCCGCATCAACTGGGTCCCCTATGTCGTCCCCCCGGTGCCGGCGCTGCTCTTCCTCGTCCTGCTTCAGGTCGCCAACGCCGCGCTTCATCGGTTGCGCAGCGCCGGGCTGGCCTGGGTCGCCCCGCTCACCCGCGGGGAGCTGCTGCTCGTCTACGGCGCCCTGTGCATCTGCCTGTCCATGGACCGCGGAGCCTACATCCTGCATTACTGCCTTGTCGGGCAGTACTACGGCGATGAGTCCAACCGCTGGGGCGAGCTCTTCTCCTTCTACCCCGACTACTACGTGCCCCAGCACGAGGGCCCGATCCGCGGGTTCTTCGAGGGCAGCCGGACGGGGCACGTGCCCTGGGCCGCCTGGGCCCGACCGCTCCTGTGGTGGAGCCTTGTGAACCTGACGATCGTCTGGACGGTGACCTGCCTCGTCGCCCTCTTCCGCAAGCAATGGGTCGAGGGCGAGCGGCTCACCTTCCCCATGCTTTTCCTGCCCCTGGCCGTGACCGGAGGCGTCGGCCAGGACCCGGTCCTGCGGCGCTTCTTCGTGGACCCCGTGACGTGGATCGGGTTCGGCGTCGCGGCCGTCGTCAACGGCATCAACATCCTGCACGCCTTCATCCCCAGCGTCCCCAGCCTCGGCTGGTACAAGCCCGTCATCACGCCTCTGTCCGAGGGCTTCCTGCGGTACTTCCGGCCCATCAACGTCTACTTCAACCTGGAGATGCTCGGCCTCTCCTACCTCATCTCCGGGGAAGTTCTGTTTTCTGGGTGGTTCTTCTACTTATTCGTCAAGTTCGTCAAAGCCCTGGGCAACAGCCTCGGCTACCGCGCCCCCGGCTTCCCGCACTTCCAGGAACTCAGCGCCGGCGCCTGCATCGCGGTGGCCGCCTTCATGGCCTGGGTCGCCCGGGGCCACTTCTCTCGCGTGTGGCGCAACGCCCTCGGGTCCAGCAACGCCGACGACAGGAACGAGGCCCTGCCCTACCGCTGGCTCCTGATCGGCTTCCTGGCGGGCGCGGGCCTGCTCATCTACCTGCAGACCGCTGCCGGCCTATCGCCCGCCTTCATGACCTTCTACCTTCTGTCGCTCTTCACTTACATACTCGTCGCGGCGCGCATCCGTGCCGAGGCTGGCCCGCCCACCCAGTGGACCCATCCCTGGGGCATTGACCAGCACACGCCTCTGCACCTCGTGGGCACCAGGGCGGCCCTCGACGCCCTGGGCCGCAAGGGCATGGTCCTCTACTACAGCCTCTTCTGGATCGGGCGCACCATCTTCGCCCACAGCGCGGCCCAGTATGCCATAGATGGGCTCAGACTGGCCGATCATGGGCACGTGCGCCGCCGCGCGATGCTGGCGGTCATGATGCTCGGCGCTGTGGCGGGGATGGCTCTGGCGTGGTGGTACCACCTGGACGTGGGGTATCGCTACGGGCAGGCGATGATCGGGGCGTCCGCCGGCAACGTCGGCACCGCGTGGTCCTTCAACTGGTCCCGCGGCCAGTACCTGATGCTCAGGCAGGCCCTTGACCGCCCCGAGGCGCCGCAGATACCCCAGGTGCTGGCCTACGCGGTGGGATTCCTGTTCACCTGGGGGCTGATTGTGGCGCGGATGAGGCTGAGCAACTTCCCCTTCAACCCTCTCGGCTTCATCCTGGGGACGCTCTACGGCGAGAACACGCCCTACTGGTTCCCCTTCCTGGCGGCCTGGGCCGGCCAGCGAACGGCCCTGCGGTACGGGGGATTCATCCTCTACCGGCGGCTCGTGCCGGCCTTCCTGGGCCTTGCCTTCGGGCACATCATGATCGCCGGCATCCTCTGGCGCATCTTCATCAACTACTTCATTGACCCCGTCGTGGCGGTGCGCTACTACATCAACCTTGGCGGCTAGGCTTCCCTGCGCCCTCCCCTCCTCCGGCCACGAAGGCGCGGCGCTCGCGGCGGCGAATTGCTCCCGGCGGGCGCGCCACCAGCACGGCCAGGCCGGCTCCGGCCGCCCCTGCCGCCCACCGGCGCTCGACCCGACCCATAGGGAGGAAACAGCATGTCGCTCAGCATCCCCAACGGCCCCTTCGAGCCAACCTGGGAGTCGCTCGAGAACTACGTCGTACCCCAGTGGTACCTCGACGCGAAGTTCGGCATCTTCATCCACTGGGGCGTCTACTCGGTGCCCGCCTTCGGCAACGAGTGGTACCCTCGCAACATGTACTGCGAGGGCTCGCGCGAGTTCGACCACCACGTGCAGACCTACGGCCCCCAGTCCCAGTTCGGCTACAAGGACTTCATCCCGCAGTTCACCGCCGCGAACTACGACCCCGCCGCCTGGGCCGCGCTCTTCCGCAAGGCCGGCGCTCGCTACGTGGTACCCGTGGCCGAGCACCACGACGGCTTCGCCCTATACGACTGCGGCCTGTCGGAGTGGTGCGCGGCGAGGATGGGCCCGCGGCGCGACGTCATCGGCGACCTTGCCGAAGCCGTGCGCGCCGAGGGGATGGTCTTTGGCGTCTCGTCCCATCGCGCCGAGCACTGGTGGTTCTTCGACGGCGGCATGAAGTTCGACTCTGACGTCCAGGACCCCGCCTGCGCCGGCCTCTACGGCCCCGCGAAACCCAACGGCACCCAGCCCGACCAGGAGTTCCTCGAGGACTGGCTCGCCCGCACCTGCGAGCTGGTGGACAAGTACCAGCCCCAGATCGTCTGGTTCGATTGGTGGATCCAGGAGCCCGCCTTCAGGCCCTATTTGCGGCGCTTCGCAGCCCACTACTACAACCGCGCCTTCGAGTGGGGTCGCGGCGTGGCGATCAACTACAAGAACGACGCCTATCCGCCCCGCGCGGGAGTCTTCGACATCGAGCGCGGCAAGCTTCGCGACACCCGCGACCTCTTCTGGCAGACCGACACCTCGGTCAGCTACAAGTCCTGGGGTCACATCGAGGACGACGAGTTCCGGACAGTCGCCTCGGTCGTGCACGATCTGGCCGACATCGTGAGCAAGAACGGCTGTCTGCTGCTCAACATCGGCCCTCGCCCCGACGGCACCATCCCCGACGAGGCCGCCCGGTGCCTCTTGGGGGTGGGGGAATGGCTGGACGTCAACGGCGAGGCGATCTACGGCACGCGCCCATGGAAGGTCTACGGCGAGGGCGAGACCGGGATGCCTGACAGCTTCAAGGAGCGCGAGCAGCAGCCCTACACCGCCAAGGACGTGCGCTTCACGACCCGCGGCCGGACCCTGTACGCGATCGTCCTCGGCTGGCCCGAAACGGGCCAGGTAACCCTTCGGTCGCTGGGCTCCAGCCTCAAGCTCTACCCCGAGGAGATAGGCAACGTGGAGCTGCTGGGCTGTGAGGCCCCGCTGCACTGGTGCCGCGAAGCTGGCGGCCTCACGGTCACGCTGCCCGCCGACAGGCCCTGCGAGGAAGCCTTCGTCCTGAAGATCACGAGACACGGCGGGTAACTGTGGTCCGTCTGTTGTAGTCGCGGGTTGGCCGAAGGCCATGCCCGCGGGGGCGGCCTTGCTGGGGTCCCGTCTCATCGCGCCGGTCCGCCCTGATCCCTGAGGTGGTCCCATGCTACTCTCGGCACTCCCGATCCTGACCGCCCTGACGTCCTTCCTCGCCGCCGACGGTTCCCCGGCGGCGGCCCCAGTCTTCCGCGTCTTCCGCCAACCCGACGACCGCCTCGTGGTCTGGGACCCGCGCCCCGAACTGGGCGTCGGCGTCCACGGCCTCCCCGAGCACCACGCCCGCCTCATCCGCGACGTCGGCCTCCGCCTCATCCGCAAGACTATGTACTGGTACCAGATCGAGACCACCGAGGACCCTGGGCGCTACGATCCCGCCGCTCTGGCCGAGTGGGACGCCACCGTCGCCCTCTGCGAGCGGTACGGCCTGGCGCTCCTGGTCGTCGTGCACGGCAACGCCCCGGGCTGCGGGTTCGCGAATCGCGAGGAGAGCTACCGCCGCTTCGCGCGATTCGTGGCCGACATGGCCCGCCGCTACCGCTCCATCCGCTACTGGGAATTGTGGAACGAGATGGACGTGGGCTTCACGGACCTCTTCGGCGCCCGGGACGACGTGCCGATGCTGGAGCGAGGCCGTCTGTATGCCGAGATGCTCAAGCTGGCCTACCCGGCCATCCGCGAGGCGAATCCCGACGCCTGGGTGCTCACCGGCGGCATCGCGCAGCCCTGGGGCGACTTCGTGAGGGGCATCTACGAGGGTGGCGGGCGCGAGTTTTTTGACATAATGAACATCCACACCTACGGCGTCCCCGTGTCCTGGGCCTTCCTCGGCCGCGGCCTGGCCTGCCGCGAGATCATAAAGCGCCACGGCGATGCCGACAAGCCTTTGTGGAACACGGAGTTCGGCCTGGACGCCGGCAACCTCGTGCAGGCCTGGGGCTACCCCCACGACCGCCAACCGCCCCAGGACGACGGCGACTACTTCGACCAGGAGATGATCCGTCAGTACGGGGCCTGCCTGGACGCGGCGCGCGAGCAGGGCCTGTACCAGAAGGTCTTTGCCTACCAGTTCCACGCGGGCAACGAGTGCAAGCCCGAGGGCATCGAGGACAGGGCGCGGCTCCCGGAGGGCAGGACGCTGGACGACTACGGCTTCGGCTGGCTTCGGCGGGACGGCGAGACGCCCAGGCCCGTGTATGACTGGCTCCGGGAGCTGGACTTCAACGCGCCGCTCCGCGCGCAGGCCGCGCGCGAGGTTACCGTCGAGTACCCCCTGCCGGGCGACTGGCGACCCATCGGCCACGAGACCCAGCGGCGGGACGTCCTGGCCGCCATCGAGGGCGTCCGCTTGGACTCCCTCTACCCGGCGGCTATCGCCCTGGAGACGCGATAGGCGAGCCGCCGCGAGCCCGCCACATGGGTGCGCCGGCCCCCTACCGCGCGCTCTTTCGCGTCTCTCGGTGGACGCCCTGCTTCCGCGCCGCTATAATCCCCTCCACGGCTTTTCGGGGCCGCCATTTCCACTGCTGTCAAGGGGGACTCGCGAGGATGCTTACTCCCGACCAATTGCCCACTGAGGGCTTGCCCCGGGTGAAGAAGGTCGCCGTCGCCTACTCCGGGGGGTTGGACTCTGCCCTGGCCCTCAAGCTCCTGCCCGACAAGTACGGAGCCGAAGAGGTCATCGCTGTCACGGTCAACGTGGGCCTGAGCGACGACGAGCTGGAGGAGGCTCGGTCGAAGGCCGAGCTGGTCGGCGTAAGGTGGGAGCTCATCGAGGGCACCCAGGAGTTCGCCAACGAGTGGATAGCCAGGGCGATCCGCGCCAACAGCTCCTACGAGGGCTACCCGGTGGCCACGTCCATGACGCGCCAGCTCATTGCCCGCCGCGTGGCGGAGTACGCCGTGGCCCACGGCTGCGACGCCATCTGCGAGGGCTCCACCGGTAAGGGCAATGACCAGTACCGCATGAGCAACGTCTTCTCCATCTTCGCCCCGGACCTCACCGTCGTCCTCCCCGTGCGCGACTTCAACTTCACCCGGCAGCAGGAGAAAGAGCTGTCGGAGTACTACGGCATACCCTACAACCCCGGCATCGGCGACGACCGCACCATGTGGTGCCGGTCCATCGGCTCGGGCGAGGTGGACAATCTCACGATGTGCATACCCCAGGACGTATACCTGTGGTACCGCTACCCCCAGAACGCGGAAGCCGAGCCGCAGCGCGTCGAGATCGAGTTCAGCGAGGGCCTGCCGGTGCGCGCCGACGACCGCACGGCCCTGGCCGACATCATCCACTACCTGAACACCGTCGGCGGCGCCCACGCCATCGGCAAGATAGACATGTTCGAGGACGGCATGATCGGCCTCAAGAGCCGCGAGGCCTACGAGGCCCCGGCCGCGACCATCATCCTGGCCCTCCACCGCGACCTCGAGCAGCTCTGTCTGACGAAGGAGCAGGTGCAGTTCAAGCCCCAGGTCGAGCGGCTCTGGGCCTACATGGTCTACCACGGCGGCTGGTACCACCCCGTCAAGGTTGACTGCGATGCCTTCATCGCCAGCTCGCAGTGGGCCGTGAACGGGCGGTACGTCGTCGAGCTGTACCGCGGCAATATTGACATCCTCGAGCGCGAGAGCTCCAGCGGCCTCTTCGCTCCCGAGATCCGGTCACTGGCCGCGCAGGGCTTCGACCAGCGGGACAGCGGGCCGGCGGTCAAGATCCACAGCCTGACCTACAAGATCCTGTCCAGGCGGGGTCTGCCCTACCTTTAGGGGCAGGGGCATATGCAGGCCCAGGCGGGGCCACGCGCCCTCGAGGCCGCGACGCCCCTGCACGGTTCACAGCCCGCGTCGCCGGGCAGCACAGGATGGAGGACTCTCAGCATGGTAAGCGTTTCCGAGCTGTTCAGCGTCGCCCTCGACTTCGAGCGCGAGGGCCGGCGCGTCTACCTGGAGGCCGCCCGTCGGGCCACCGACCCGGTTGTGCAGGCCGTGCTATCCTCCCTGGCCCAGGACGAGCACGTGCACGAGACCCTGATCCGACAGTACTACCAGGCGCTGGAACGCAGCGAGGGCTGGCCGCAGCCGAACGGTGAGGTTTTCGCATCGATCCCGGCCCGCCGGCGAATCCAGGCCATCATCGAGGAGACCGCCGGCGCCATCGGGCCCGACGAGACCTTCCTGGGCGTCTACGAGCGCGCCCGCGACCTCGAGCAGAAGAGCCGGGATTTCTACCGGGCTCAGGCCGACGCGACCCAGGACCGCCAGCTCGTCAAGTTCTTCCGGTTCCTGGCCGGCACCGAACAGACCCATCTGGAGATGCTCGGCATGTTGGTTGACGCCACACGCGAGGCGGCCGAGACAGCCCTGAGAGGAGGCGACAAGCCATGAGCGCGAGTCTACTGGAGGTTCTCCAGGAAGCCATCAAGCTCGAGGACGACGGCCACAGCTACTACCTGGACGTCGCCCAGCGCACCAGGAACGCCCTGGCGAGGCGCACCTTCGAGGTCCTCGCCTCGGAGGAGGCAAAGCACCGGTCCTACGTCGAGTCCTACTACCGCGTGCAGCAGGAGCGGTCGGCCTGGCCGTCCATGGAAGAGGTCGGCGTGGAGGTGGTACGGCCGGCGGACCGCGCCCGCAACGTCTTCGAGGAAGCCGCGCTGCACGCCCACGAGGCCGTGACCGAGGAGACCCACCTGGTCGAGGCCTACAGCCACGCCGCTGAGCTGGAGCGCAAGAGCATCGAGTTCTACCAGGCGACGCTCGAGCGCGCGAACGAGCCGGCCCTCCGCCAGTTCCTGGACTTCCTGATCGGGCAGGAACGCCAGCACCTGGAGCTGATCAACCGCACGCAGGACTACATCAGCGACCCAGGCACCTGGTTCTTCGATGAGGAGAAGTGGGTGGTGGAGGGCTAGGGGACAGGTCGGCCCGGCGGCCCCGACCGGCGAGACAAGACGACTCCTTGTCGGGCTCGCGCCGAGCACGGCGCGGGCCCCCCTTTTTCCTGCGCGCGCCTCGCGCGCCGCGCGAGGCGAGGCTTCGCCGGTTGCCCAAGCGGCCCAAAGAGGGTAGGATAGAGCCGTGACCGTGCTAAGCGGGGGGCTGGCGGTACCCTGTACCGGCAATCCGCCATAGCCGGGCTGAATTCCCGCCAGAGGTCGTGCCGTTTGGGGTCTGACCCCGGTAAGCGGCGTTGAAGGCTGGGTCCCGCGCAAGGGAGCTCTGGTGAACCCCGCCAGGCCCGAGAGGGAGCAACGGTAGCCGGTCCGTTCTCTGTGCCGCGGGGACACCTGGCTGGAGTTTGCTGCCGGGGTAACGCCTGGGCGACACGTGTCGAAGGCGGGTGCACGGTCACCTCTTTTCCGTCACCATCTCCGTTCGCCGACCGGACACGGGGTCGCCGCCACGGCTGCAGCAGGACCCGTCGCCCGTCCCGCGAACAGGTACGGCCGGTCATGGCTTACGTACCCTTCAGCCTGCGGTACCGCCCGCAGAGCTTCGCCGAGATCATCGGGCAGGAGCACGTCAGCCGCACTCTCCAGAACGCCGTGGGGAGCGGGCGCGTCGTTCACGCCTACCTCTTCGCCGGACCTCGCGGCACGGGGAAGACGTCCACTGCTCGTGTGCTGGCCAAGGCCCTCCTGTGCGACCAAGGTCCGACCCCGGAGCCCTGTGGCGAGTGTCCGATCTGCCGGGCCATAGCCGCCAACCGCGCCCTGGACGTCATGGAGATAGACGCCGCGTCCAATCGGGGCATCGAGCAGATCCGCGACCTCCGCGAGAAGGTGCGCTACTCCCCCGCCGAGGCCCGCGCCAAGGTCTACATCCTCGACGAAGTCCACATGCTGACGCCGGAGGCCTTCAACGCCCTGTTGAAGACGCTCGAGGAGCCTCCCGCCCACGCCTACTTCATCCTGGCCACCACCGAGCTGCACAAGGTCCCGCCGACCATCGTCTCGCGCTGCCAGCTCTTCGAGTTCCATCTCATCGGCGAGGGGCGGATCGTCCAAGCGCTGCAGGCCATAGCCCACGAGGAAGGCGTCGAGGTCGAGCCCGCGGCGCTCGAGGAGATCGCCCGCGCGGCGCGCGGCGCCCTGCGCGATGCGGAGAGCATCTTCGACCAGGCCGTGGCTTACGCTGGCGGGCCCATCACCGTGGAGGTGGCCAGGGAAGTCCTGGGGGCCACGCCCCGCGATGCCGTGGTCGGCCTGCTTTCCGCCATCGCCGACAGCGACCTGGCCGCCGCTCTGTCCCGGCTGGACGCCCTGGTGAGCGGAGGCAAGGACCTCGCCCAGCTTCTGCAGGACGTCCTGCTCGCGGTTCGCGACATGCTCCGGGTGAGCCTGGGGGTCCCGGCGGGCGAGGAATGGGGCGACCTGGCCGGCAAGGCCCGCGAAATCGGCCCGGACCGACTCGCGGAGACGCTGCGCCTGCTCGGCGACGCCGAGAAGCGCCTCCGCGACGCCACCCAGCAGCAGGTGTCTCTCGAGCTGTCGCTGGCGGAGATCGCGCACGCCTGGGCCCGCCCCACGGCTCGCGAGGCCGCGCGGGCAGTCGCCGCCCAGCAGGCCGCGGCGGCAGCCGGCAGGCAGACCAAGCCGCCGGCCAGACGGGCTCCGCCGCCGCAACGTCTTCAGCCCGCCGCGACCGATGACAGGCCCACCGCGGCACGGCCCGAGGAGGACCAGGAGGAGGAGCCGCCCGCCGAGCCCGAGCCCGAGGCCGAGCCCACGCCTGCCCCGGAGCGAACGGGGCAGCCCGCGGCGCGCGAAGCCCCGCCGTCGCCCAGGCCGAGCGCTCCCGCGGGGCCGCCTCCGGCCGATGCGGGCGAGTTGGCCCGGCGGTGGGAAGAGGTACATCTGCAGCTCAAGCGAATGCGGCGGGTGGCGGTATGGGCCTTGCTGAAGGAGGCCCGGCCCGTGTCGCTGCAGGACGACACGGTCACGCTGCGGTTCGACACCCAGTGGGAGTTCCACTGCAACCGGATCAGCGGCCCCTACCGGTCCGACGTGGAGGCGGCGCTGTCGGCCGTCTTCGGACGTCCGGTGACCGTGCGATGCCTGCTTGGCGATGTGCCGACCACGCCCGCGCCCAGCAAGCCCGCGCCGGAGGCCCGACAAGCCGAGCTGCCCACGGCGGCCGGGCCGCGCCAGGGGACGCTGGAGGAGCAGGCCGCGGACGAGGCAGGAACCGAGGAGGGCGTCGCATCCTCGCAGGAGGAGCGCGAAGAGGCGGCCGTGGCGCCCCTCGCCCCCACCGAAGACGAGGAAGACAAGGTGACTGAGGACAGCGGCGCGCAGGACGACCCCACGCGGAGGGCTGTTGAGCTCACGCTGGAGCTATTCGAGGACAGCGAGGAACTGCCGCCGGAGTGAATCCCCCAATGCTGAACCCCCTTGAGGCACTCATAGGCAGACAGCTTGCGCGCTTCCAGCAGGGCATCGAGCAGGCGGTGGCCGAGCTGGCCGAGGCGGTCGTCGAGGGACAGGCCGCCGAGGGCAGGGTCCTGGCACGCGTGTCGGGCCTGGGCGAGCTGCTCGAGCTGCGCCTCGCGGACGAGCTGATGGCCGAGAGCTCGGCGGACGACCTCGCCAGGCTGATCACGCAGGCGGTTAACGAGGCCCTGGCCCAGGCCCGCGAGCTCAAGCGCACCAAGATCGCCGAGTACACGCCCATCGGCGCGATGGGCATCGAGATGCCGGACATCGTCTGACCCGTTCGGCGCGCGGCAGCCCCCGGACACGGCGCCGCGCCGTCGGGCAGCCGGCCCATATGCACCCTTTACGACCATGTTCTCGCTTCCGGAACCGGTTCGCAGACTGATCGAGGAGATCGAGCGGCTGCCGGGCATCGGCCCCAAGTCGGCGCAGCGGCTCGCGCTGCACCTGCTGCAGTCCCAGGCCTCCGAGGTGGAGGCCCTGGCGCGAGCCCTGGTCGAGGCGAAGCGGTCGGTGGTGCCCTGCACGGAGTGCTATCACTGGTCGGTGGGCGGGCTGTGCGAGATCTGCGCGGACGACAGGCGAGACCGCACGAAGCTGTGCGTGGTCGAGCAGCCCTTGGACGTGGCGGCGCTGGAGCGGGCGGGCGAGTACTGGGGGCTCTACCACGTCCTGGAGGGTGCCCTCAATCCCGTGCTGGGCGTCGGTCCCGACGACCTGCGGATCGCGGCCCTGATCGATCGCGTGGCGCGCCTGCAGCCACAGGAGTTGATCCTGGCTACCAGTCCCACGGTTGAAGGCGACGCCACGGCGGAGTATATTCGGGGGGGGCTGGCGGACGTGCCAGGGCTCGCAATCACTCGCATCGCCCTTGGTTTGCCCGTTGGTGCGGACCTTGACTACGCGGATCAGGTGACCGTCGCGCGCGCCCTGAGGGGTAGGCGCCCGATGGAGTAGGAGCAGGACGGACCCAGAGGCCGACCGCACAAGGGACACCCACGCTGAGTAGAGCCGCGGAGCCCCCGCGGGCCACGACCTGGCCCGGCGCGGCGGGTAGCGCGGCACTCCGCAGTCGAGGACCAGGTCTTGCAGCAGGGAACAAAGCGCCCGGGGCCCAAGTAGGTCCTCCCGGGTGCGTGTACGCAGAAGTTTCAAAGGAGGATCAGAATGGCACAACTGGTTGAAGTGAGATGGCATGGCCGCGGCGGCCAGGGGGCCAAGACTGCGGGCTACGTCCTGGCCGTCGCCGCCGCCGAGCAGGGGAAGAAGGTGCAGGCCTTCCCCGAGTACGGGGCCGAGCGCCGCGGAGCGCCCATCCGCTCCTACGTGCGCATCTCTGACGGCCCGATCCGTCTGCGCTGTGCCGTCCGGTTCCCGGCAGTGGTGATTGTGCTCGACGACACACTGGTGCAGTCGGAGGACGTGGCCGCCGGCCTCCCCGAGGGCGGGCTGGTCATCGTCAACACCAGCATGTCGCCCGCCGAGCTAAGCGCCAAGCTGGGCAACACCACCGCTCGCGTCGCCACGGTGGACGCGACCACCATCTCGCTCGAGACGATCGGGCGCAACATCCCCAACACGCCGATGCTCGGGGCGCTGGCCCGCCTGCGCCCGGACCTGGTCAGCGTCGAGGGGGCGAAGGCGGCTGTGCGCCAGACCCTGGGCGGCAAGCTCTCCGAAGCTGTCCTCCAGTCCAACTACGCTGCTATCGACCGCGCCTATGAGGAGGTGCAGACCCAATGAGCAACTGCTGCGGCGGCGGCAAGAAGCAAGCGCCGGAGGTGTACCCCCCGGATGCGGGGTGGCGCGACATGGCTCACGGCGGCATCATCCCGCAGCCGGGCAATGCCGTGCACTACCACACCGGCGGCTGGCGCACCTACCGCCCCGTGCGCCACGACGACAAGTGCATTGACTGCCTGTTCTGCTGGCTCTACTGCCCCGACATGTCGGTGTACGTGCAGGACGAATCGGTCAAGACGCTGGGCTTCGACCTGGATCACTGCAAGGGCTGCGGCATCTGCGCCGCGGTCTGTCCCACCGACGCCATCGAGATGGTGTTGGAGTCTGAGTTCCGCCAGGAAGAGGCCCAGGCGGCGCAAGCCGAGGCAGCAGAGGAGTAAGGAGGCCGCATCATGGGCAAGCTTCGACCAATGGAAGGCAATGAGGCCGTCGCCGAGGCGATGCGCCAGATCAACCCCGATGTCGTCGCCGCGTATCCCATCACGCCCTCGACCGAGGCGGTCCAGATCTTCGCCCGCTTCGTCGCCGACGGCGAGGTGGACACCAACTACGTCGCCGTCGAGAGCGAGCACTCCGCCATGTCGGCCTGCATCGCCGCGTCGGTCGCCGGCGGGCGCGTCATGAACGTCACCGCGTCCCAGGGCCTGGCGCTGATGTGGGAGATGCTCTACATCGCCGCCTCGCTGCGCGCGCCGGTGGTCCTGTCTGTCGCCAACCGCGCCCTGTCGGGGAACATCAACATCCACTGCGACCACGCCGATGCCATGGGCGCCCGCGACGCGGGCTGGCTCCACCTCTACGGCGAGAACGTCCAGGAGGCCTACGACAACGCCATCCAGGCCGTGGTCATCGCCGAGCGCGAGGACGTGCGCCTGCCGGTCATGAACTGCTACGACGGCTTCCTGGTCAGCCACAGCTATGAGCTGCTCGAGGTCGAGGAGGACGAGGCGGTCAGGCAATTCGTGGGGCCGTACCCGCAGGTGAGGCCGCTGCTGGACATCGAGAACCCGATCACGGTCGGCCCCCTCGACCTCTACGACTTCTACCTGGAGCACAAGCGCGACCAGTGGGAGGCCTACGGGCCCGCCAAGCAGGCGGTCATCGAGGTGGGCCAGGCCTTCGGCGAGCGCTTCGGCCGCACCTACGGCCTGCTCGAGCCCTACTTCCTCGACGACGCCGAGCTGGTCATCGTGGCCCTAGGGTCCACGGCGGGCACGGTGAAGGATGTCGTCGAGCAGCGGCGCGAGAAGGGCGAGAAGGTGGGGCTGCTCAAGATCCGCTCCTTCCGCCCCTTCCCGGCCGAGGAGATCGCCGACGCGCTCGGTGGCGCCCGGGCCATCGCGGTCATGGACCGCGCCGCCGGCTTCGGCGCCGGCTGGGGCACGCTCTATCCCGAGATCCTCGCGGCCCTGTACGCCGGCGGTAAGCAGGTAGCCACAGTGGACTACCTGTACGGGCTGGGCGGCCGCATGATCGTGCCCGAGGAGATTCACCAGATCTACGACGAGCTCGCGCCACTAGCGGCTGCCGGACAGCCGGTCCTGGGCGTCCGCTGGCTTGGGGTTCGCGAGTAAGGAGGCCGCCCACCATGGCAAAGAACATCAAACAGCTAAGCCACTCGTCCGTCTGCCTTACCGCCGGCCATCGCCTCTGCCCCGGCTGCGCGGAGCCGATGATCGCGCGCCAGGTCATGATGGCCGCCGGTGACAGGCCTGTCATCGCCGCCAGCGCCACGGGGTGCTTCGAGGTCTCGACCACCATCTTCCCCTTCACGGCCTGGAACGTCCCCTGGGTACACCTGGCCTTCGAGAACGCCGGCGCCACCATCGCCGGCGTCGAGGCCATGTACCAGCAGTGGCGCAAGACCGGCAAGATAGACCCCGACGTGCGCTACGCGCTGGTGGCCTTCGGCGGCGACGGCGGCACCTACGACATCGGCTTCCAGTCGCTCTCGGGCATGGCCGAGCGCTGGCACGATTGCGTGTACGTCTGCCTCAACAACGAGGCCTACATGAACACGGGCGTGCAGCGCTCCTCCGCCACGCCCTACGGCTGCCACACCACGACCAGCCCCGCCGGCACCCACATCCCCGGCAAGCCCGTGCACCGCAAGGACCTGACCATGGCCATGGCCGCCCACGACATCCCCTACGTGGCCCAGGTCGCGCCGGCCAGTCCGCCGCTGTGGCGGCATCTGGTCAACGCCGCCGAGAAGGCCTTCGAGTACGAGGGCCCGGCCTTCATCAACGTCCTCTCGCCCTGCCCGCTCGGCTGGATCTGCGACCCCTCCAAGACCCCTGAGCTGGCCAAGTTGGCCGCCGACACCTGCATATGGCCCATGTACGAGGTGGACCACGGCGTGTTCAAGGTCCTCTACACGCCCAAGGAGAAGCTCCCCATCGAGGTGTACCTGGAGCCCCAGGGCCGCTTCCGCCACATGTTCAGGGGCGAGAAGGGCGCGGAGATCCGCAAGGCCCTGCAGGAGTGGGTGGACTACAAGTGGGAGCAGCTCCTCAGGCTGTGCAGGACCGACTAGCGCGATCCGTCCCGGGCGGGCGGCGTCGTCCGGGCTCACCGGCGGCGCCGCCGCGGGCCCGACGCGCTGCGCAGAGCTGAATAGCTGGTGACACGGCCGGTGGCCGTCCTGGACTGCCCGAATCCGCAGGCTCCGTGGATGACGGATGTTGACAGGACATGGCCCACGCCGCCGGCCGTTGCTTGCTGCCCCGGGCAGACGAACGCGGACAGGAGGCGTCCCCCGGGAGGGAGCGCCGACCGCCTTCGCGACGGCCGCGCGACGCCTCGGCCTGGCCCGCTCGCCTTTCCCCCGGGGTCGCGTGAGAGGCGAGACCGATGACAACTGCTTCCCTTGCGGCTCTGTGTATCGTCCTTCTGAGCCTCGGCTATTTCCTCTACGGGCGCTTCCTCGAGCGCCGAGTCGTCCAGCCTGACGACTCGCATCCCGTCCCCGCCATCGCCCAGCGCGACGGCATGGACTTCGAGCCCGCTCGCCCGGTGATGCTCTTCGGCCACCACTTCACCGCGATCTCCGGCGCCGGTCCCATCATCGGGCCCATACTCGCCACCGTCCTCTTCGGCTGGGGCGCGGGCCTGGTCTGGATCCTCGTCGGCTCCGTGTTCATCGGCGCCGTCCACGACTACCTCGCCCTCGTGTGCTCCTCCCGCAAGCAGGGCTGCTCGATCGCCCAAGTGTCCTCGAGCGTCCTCAGCGCTCGCGCCGGCTTCGTTTTCTCCCTCTTCGTCTGGCTCGCCATGCTCCTCATCATCGCCGTCTTCGCCTCCCTCGCGGCCAAGACACTGGTGGCTGTCCCCCAGGTCGTATGGCCCAACCTGCTCCTGTGTCCCGTCGCCCTCGTCATCGGCGTGGCCGTCTACAAGCGTGGCCTTGGCCTGCTCTGGGCCACCCTCCTGGGCCTGCTGCTCCTCGCCGGTAGCCTCGTCCTGGGCTACCACCAGCCTCTCTCCTTCCAGTCCGTGGGGGATGCCGCGGCCCAGAAGACCGTCTGGTTCTTCCTTGTGATGCTCTACTGCGTTGCGGCCGCCGTCTTGCCGGTGTGGCTGCTGCTTCAGCCGCGCGACTACCTCAGCTCAGCCTTCACCTTCGGCGGCCTGCTGCTGGCCTTCATCGCCCTGTTCGTGGCCTCCATGCCCATCGGCCCCGAGAACGCCCCGGTCTTCATCGGCTTCTCCTCCAGCAAGGGCCCCCTATGGCCCATGCTGTTCATCCTCGTGGCCTGTGGAGCCTGCTCGGGCTTCCACGGGCTGGTCGCCAGCGGTACGACGGTCAAGCAGCTTCCCTCCGAGCGCTACGGGCTGTCCATCGGCTACGGCAGCATGATCGTGGAGGCGGCCCTGGCGGTCCAGGTGACGCTGCTCGCAGCGGCGGGGCTCTACTGGGTCGGCCAGCACACGGCGGCCGGCGTCACCCTCGTGCTGCCCGAGATCGTGAAGGCCGAAGGACCCGACTGGCCCTCGGTGGCCTTCGCCCGTTCCTTCGCCAACGTGGTCTCCACGGGACTGCCCTTCATCGGCTTCCCCGTTGCTCTCATGTTCGCGGGCATGGCGCTCAACGCCACGCTCCTTGACACCCTGGACGCCAGCACCCGCCTCGCGCGTCTCATCCTCAGCGAGACCCTTGGCCAGTGGCTCCCGTTCCTCAAGAGCAGGTGGGTCTCGACGCTTGTCACGGTCGCGGCGGCCACGGCCCTCGGGCTCAGCGGCGGCGCCGACACGCTCTGGCCGGTCTTCGGCGCCGCCAACCAGCTCATAGCCGCCCTGACCCTTGTCGTGGTCTCGCTCTACCTGCTCGGTGCCAGGCGCCCGAGCGTCTACTCCGCCGTGCCGGCGGCCTTCATGCTGGTGACCACCATCGGCGCCCTCCTCTACCAGGCCCACGGCTTCGCCTTCGCCGACGAGCCCAGGTTCGGGCTCGCCGCTCTGTCGCTCGGCTTGGCCGCCCTCGGGATCTACGTCGCGGCCGAGGCCGCGCCGAAGCTGTTCCGGATGATGGTGTCCGGCGGTGGCGGCCTGGTCGAAGGTCCACCTCCGGCCTGAGACGCTCGTCGGGCAGCCGACCGCCATGACGCCACGCGCTCCCCGCCCCGCGCCCCGCCGGGGGGCCCCTGCGG
>CAZSOQ010000119.1:0-16409 GCA_964608495.1 uncultured Armatimonadia bacterium
CCACCAGACCTTCCCCGCCCTGGGCCTGATGCACGCCGGCGACTACTTCGGCAAGTACTACCACACCTGGGAATCCGACGAGTGGCTTGCCATCGCCGACGCCTGCTTTGACGGCCAGGCACGGATGTTCAAGCCTCACGAGGACTGCAACGGCTACCAGTGGCTCACCCTCGGCCATCTGGCGCAGTACTGCCTCGCCCGGCCCGCCTTCGCCTACTTCCAGGCCTCACCCGCCTGGCGCGGCGAGCAGGCCACCGACGCGCCGGCCCTCCGCCGCTGGGGCGACGTGTGCAACGCCCGGCGCGACGCCGACTACGCCCTCCTCGGGGCCGACAGCTTCGGCTACTCCACCACCTACGGCGACACGGGCGGCTACGTCGGCTGGTGGTCCGAACTCACCTTCCTGCGAGTGGTGAACTTCGTGCTGCGCGACCCCGCGTACCAGTGGGTCATCGAGCGCAAGGCCCAGCGCTCCAGCCGCCTCGCCTGGAGCGAGTACGCAGTGACCATGCCCACCTCCCCGCCCGACTCTCTCACTGGCACGCTTGTCTTCCCCCTGGATGGCACCTGGTGGACCGCCCACCATGGCGACGACCCGACGCCCTTCGCCGGCGCCGCCGACAAGGTCTGCCTGCGCGACGGCTTCGAGGACGAGTCCTGGTACGTCCTCCTCGATGGCCTCAACCCCGGCGGCCACCGCCACTTCGACGGCAACTCCATCAGCCGCTGGTGCGCCAACGGCCGTATCTGGCTTGCCGATGCCGACTACTTCCGCGCCGAGCCCCAGGCCCACAGCACCGTCATCATCCTGCGCGACGGCCTCGCCGACGCCCTCCCGGGCCTGTGTGAGGCGGGCCACGTGGCCGACCTGCCCAACCTGGGCGCGACCGAGACCATCCTGCACGGCTACAACGGCGCGGACTGGCACCGCTGGATGCTCTGGCTGAGGAACGGCAGCATGTTGGTGGCGGACCGATTCGTGGCGCGCCGGGCCGGCGACTACAGCTTCCGCGTCTACTGGCAGCTACTCGGCGACCTGGACCTCGGCGAGCACGCCGTGGACCTGCACCAGGCCGGTCAGCACGCCCGCCTGGCCTTCCCAGCCGACGCGAGCCTCATCGCCACCGAGGACGAGGCCTATGGCGCCAACTGGGCCGGCTATCCGTACATCGAGCGCCTGGTCGTCCATGTCCTGCGTGCGGTCTACGACGCCCGTCTCTACGAAGGCCAGGATTTCGTCGCGTGGACCTTGCTGCAGGCCACGGGCCCAGAAGCCGGCGCCGCGGCCCTGCGCCGGGCCGGCGCCTCCTCCGTAGTCGTGACCGCCGCCGACGAGGCCGAGGCCCTGGCCGCCGGTCTCGCCTCCGCACCGCCGGTGGGCCCGGCCACGCCCGCCGCGGCCTGGTGCCTGGCCGGCGGCAGGCTGACCGTGGCCGACGCCGATGGACGCGATCTGCAGGCCGACTTGGGGACCGGCCGCACCCTTGCCCTCACCCCTGCGGGACGCGGGCCCGACCCCGTCCAGGAGCGGCAGGAAGCGCCCCGCGCCGATCTGCGCGTGGCCCCGTCCGCTGTCACGGAGGCCCTGGGCAAGATGGTCGGCTCGGCTCCGTCCCCGGCTGCGCCCGTCGAGGGACTGCCCGAGGAGAAGCCCCAGTGGCTCCTGTGGCCCCGCCCCGACAGCTACGCCCTCACCGGCAACCGCGAGCCCGCCGGCCCCACGGTGGACCTGCTCGCCCAGGTCACGGCCGACCCCCAGCCCCTCGAGGCCAACCTCTTCAGCGACGAGGCGGGGCGTAACGGCCTCGGGAACTTGTTCGACGGCCGACTCACGGGCACCGGCGACTGCGTGATGTGGGCCGCCGACCAGACTGTGACCCTCACCGTCTCCCTGACCGAGGAGGCGTCCCTCAGGGAGCTTGACCTGCGCGCCTGGTGGGCCTCCAGCTCCAGCAAGAACGCCACCTTCCAGATCGCGGCCATCAAGGCCGAGGCGTCCAGCGACGGCTTCCGCCAGGACGTGCGACTCGCCGGTCAGCTTACCGGCGAGGCCGAGCACGAGAACTGGGGCGGCGCTGCCCACCTGCCCGAGCGCTACCTGCTGCCCCTGGGCGACCTGCGGGCCCGTCAGGTATGCCTGACGCTGGTCCCGCGCGCGGGCTCCGCCGTCTACCTGGCCGAGCTGTACCTGCGCGGCACGGCGGACTCCCTCGCCGACGATCTGGCCGCGGCTCGTCTCGCCCAGGGCCTGGCCCACTTCACGTGCCTCGCGCCTCTTCCGGACGGCGGCGGCGTGGTGGGAGGACGATCCGACGGCCAGGTATGGCTGGTCGGCCCCGACGGCCGGTCGTCCTGGCAGCAGGAGCTCGCGCAGCGCGTGCTCGCCATCGCCATCGTCCGCTTCGACGGCCGGCCCGCCATCGTCGCCGGCTGTCGCGAGGGCCTGGTGGCCGCCTTCGCCCTCGATGGGACGAAGCTGTGGCAGAGCGAGCTTGAAGGCTACAAGCAGCCTCCACACGTCAGGGTCGTCATCGCGGCCGACTTCTCCGGCGAGGGCCGCGAGACCGCCATCGCCGGGGCCGACAACTGGCGCTATCACGCCTTCGACAGCTCGGGCAACAGGCTGTGGCACTACGAGTCGGTCCACGTCTCGACGGCCGCCTGCGCCGCCGACCTCACGGGCGACGGTCTCGACGAGGTCGTGCTGGGCACCAACTACTACTGGTGGCACGCCGTCAAGGCCGACGGCACGAAGCTGTGGAGCTACTCGACCCGCTCGGGGCCCGAGTGCACGGCCGTGGCCGCCGGGGACCTGGACGGTGACGGCAGGCCCGAGGTCGTGTTCGCGGCCGGTGACGGCAGCCTCCAGTGCGTGGGCGCCGACGGCAAGCCGCGCTGGATGGTCTTCCTGGGCGACCGCGCCACGTCCCTCGCCTGTGCCGACGTGGACGGGGACGGCAAGGCCGAGCTCCTCGTCGGCTCGGCCAACTGCCTGGCCTACTGCCTGGAGGACGAGGGGACCGTCAAGTGGCACGTCTCCGCCGGCCAGCCCATCGCCGCTGCTTGCCTGTGCGGCGATCGGTGGGTCTGCGGCTGCCAGGACGGCTCCCTGCTGCTGATCCGGGCCAGCAACGGCCAGCCCACCGCGCGGGCACGGCTCAAGGGCAACCTGCTGGCCGCCTGCAGCACGGCGGAGCGCTACTATGCTGTGACGGGCCTGGGAGAGCTTGGCGCCTTCACCGTGCCGGGGCCCTGACGCTCTGCCATGCAGGCCCCCACAGGGGCTCGACGCCTCGCTTCCCTTGCCAGGGAGCCGGCTGGCTTGGCACCCGTCGCGGATCGTGCAGGCGAAGGACCAGGGCCTCGCCCCGGGGAATCCCGCCGCCATGTCGCTCACCCCGGTCCTCTTGATCGCCGTCGTAGCCGGTGGGACCGGCGCGCCCTTGACCGCGGAGGTCCTTCTCGCGACGAGCCCGGGCAGTTCCCCGGGCAACTGGGGTGCGCTGCCGGCGCTTCTCGGCGGGCACGCTCCGCTGGAGTCCCGGGACGATGGCACCCTCCCCGGGGGCGATCTGTCGCGGTACAGGATGGTCGTTCTGAGCACGGACCTGAACGCCTTTCTCGCGGAGCGCGAGCGACTGTGGGACTACGTGCGCCGGGGTGGGAGGCTGGTGACGTGGTTCCCGGACGACAGGAGGAGCAGTCCGTCCTTCTTCCCCTTCCGGCTCGTCCTGAGCGACCAGGACCCGCCGCAGGTGACCTTCCGGGACGTGGACCACCCGCTGCTAGCCGGCCTGCGCGGCGCCACCTTCACCGGGCGGCTCTGCGGCGGCGATGTGGTCCGGGACTGGGACCGCGACCACTGGCAGGTCCTGGCCGACTCGCCTGCCGGCCCGGCCCTGCTCCTGTGCTCCTACGGCGAGGGATGGATCCTGGATGTGCAGTTCCACGCGCCGCTCACCGCGCGCGAGGACCTGGCCGGGCCGCTGGCGGACAACCTCATCTCCTGGGCGGGCGTGCGGCGCGTGTCGCCCGAGGAGCTGGCGCATCGCGACCTGCGCGACGTACTGCTGCTCGTCGCCCGGCGCAACCTGCACGCCCTGCGCGAGGGCCGGCCCGTGCGCGGCTCCTGGGAGGACGTCCAGGCCTCTCAGACCCCCGTGGGCCTGCGCTGGTCGTATCCGTGGGGCGTCACACTCTACGGCCTGCTGCGCGTGGGCGAGGTCACCGGCGACGAGGACCTGACACGGTTCGTCCTGCGCCACAACGAGCTGGCGGCCGCCCACTACGACTACCTGCGCTGGCAGCGGAGGACCTTCGGCAAGACGGGCCCCACCGCCGGCCTCGCCGCCCTGCTGCGCCTCTCGAGCCTGGACGACTGCGGCTCGATGGCCAGCCAGGCCGTCGAGGGTCTTCTCCTGCAGGGCGAGGGTGCCACGCCCGAGATGCGGGCGATGCTGGGCACCGTGGCGGACTACACCACGCACCAGCAATCCAGGCTCCCCGACGGCTCCCTGTGCCGTAGGAGCACGCTATGGATAGACGATCTGTACATGAGCGTGCCCTTCCTGGCGCGCTGGGGCACCTTCACGGGCCAGAGCTGGTACCTGGACGATGCGGCCCGGCAGATCATCAGCTTCTCCTCGCGCCTCCAGGACAGCGACGGGCTGTGGTTCCACGGCTGGTTCAATCGGGAGCGCAGGCCCTCGCCCTACAAGTGGGGGAGAGGCAACGGCTGGGCGATGATGGCCACCGTGGCCGTGCTCGGACAGCTTCCCGAGGACCATCCCGCCCGCCCTCGGCTACTGGTTATCCTCGGCAGGCACATCGAGGGGCTCAAGCGTGTTCAGGCTCCCTCAGGGCTCTGGCGGCAGGTGCTGGATCGCCCCGAGCTGTGGGAGGAGACGTCCTGCACGGGCATGTTTGCCTTCGGGATCGCCCGGGCGTGCAATCGGGGCTGGGTTAGCCGCGGTGACCTCCCTGTCGCGGAGAAGGCCGTGGAGGCGCTGAAGACGCGCGTTGCCTGGGAGGGGTCGGTGCTGGGGACGTGCGCCGGCACGGGGATAGGGCGCGACCTGCAGTACTACGTGGACCGCCCGCGGCCGGTGAACGACGGGCACGGCCCGGGGCCGGTGATGCTGGCCGGAGCGGAGATGTTGGCGGCGCGGCGTTGAGGCCCGAGGGTGTGCTGGCCGTCGTGAGGGCCGGTTTTGACGCCCCCGGTTGCGGGTGATAGGATTCGCGCATTATCCGGTCGGGAGGCGCGGAGCATGGGATTCGGCAGGCCTTTCGCGGGTGCGTGCACGCTTCTGGCACTGACCGCCGCGGCCCCAATTGCCGCCGCTGCGCAGGCAGAGACGGCGCAGTACTTCCCCCTCAGTGTAGGGGACGAGCGCGTCCTGGCAGGCGATTCAGGCACCATCTTTGACCGTGTGACAGGGCAGGCGCAGATCGGCGGCACGCAAGCCTGGGTCGAGGTCGGGGATCACTACCTTACGCGGGGAGTGCATCGCCTCTTCTGGACCCAGGACGCGACCGGCACCCGCCTGATCGCGGCCGAGGTCGAGGCCCGCAGCGACGAGCCAGGCTCCGGCGGCGCCCCGACTGCGGCGGGCGAGCTGCTCCTTGTCAGCCTCGATCCCGCACCCACCTTGCCCTCGTCGCTCAGGGCTGGCCAGACAATCGAGTTCACGGGCCACGCGTCAGCGCCCGGCAAGGAGCCCGTTGACTACTCGGGGCAGGTCGAGGTCAACTCCACCGCCGCCTCCGTGGACACACCCGCGGGCCACTTTGGCGACTGCCTCACAATCCAGGTCTGGTTCCACGCGACTGGCCTGGACTTCGGCATCAACTGGTACTCCCAGGAGACGCGGGCCCCAGGTGTGGGTCTTGTGGCGGTCGAATGGGATCCGGGGTCCGGGACGGGGGAGCACCGCGATGCCTATCTCTGCCACGCCAGCGTGGGTGGCCGTGAGTGGGGCCCGCCGGCCAAGGAGACTGGGGGGTACTTCCCGCTTCGGGCCGGTGACGAGTGGCTAATGCTGGTGCAGGCACCCGACGGGGCGACGTGGCTAGCCGAGGGCGGCACGGGCGTAGCGGTCGCGGTCGGTGGAAGCACGTCTTACCCGCGGACTGGCCTCAGCCCGGGCGGCCCCACCTCGGCGATCAGCTACTGGCGGGTCGAGGGGGGCAAGCTGCTGTGGTGCGGCTTCGGCCAGCCCGGCACGGCGGAGCCGGGGCCACCTGGCGAGCCCTGGGCCCTTGCGGGGACACCCGTGCCCCTGCCTCCGGCCGGAACCGAAGACGCGGGAGTGAACGTCTTGGACCCGCCCGTCGAGGTCCTGCTGCCGCGGATGTATCAAGGCCAGCTGATCGTCAGTTCGGCCGACGACGGCGTGGGATCCATACCGCCAACCAGATACCAGGCGCTGGTAAGAGCGGAGGCCTTGAGTGCTGGCGTCTCCACGCCCGCCGGCGATTTCGACGACTGCCTGGTTGTGAGCATCAGCTTCACCCAGGACCCTCCTTCGCCCTACGCGCCGGCCCTCACCCGGCTGTGGCTGGCCCCAGGCGTCGGTCCAGTGCAGGCCGAACAGACCGTCAGCTCGATGCTACCGGCAACCAGCGCCGCTGTAGCGCCTGCCAACGGTCTGGTCAACGTGTACAAGCTCGTCTGGGGTCGGCTGAACGGCCGCGAGTATGGGCGGAAGCCCGTGACCATCGCAACGGCCCCCTACTTCCCGTTGAGCGAGGGGGATCGTCGGGTCTACCGAAGGGCCGATTCCGTCGTTGAGGACCAGCGCGTCGAGGACTACGGGACGGAGGACGACTGGGTGGTTGACCCCTTCTCACCGTCAGAGGGTGGGCAGACGCTGTCCGCTGAAGCAGCGCAGGTGAATACGACTGCGGCCTTTGATGCCTGGCCCTTCGTCACCTACCGGGCTGGCGTCGAGGAGCGCACAGACTGGTGGGTGAGGACTGACGAGGCGACATCATGGGTGGGCTTCGTCGAGAGTGCACTGAAGCGCGTTCTGTCCGGCTATCCCCGCGTTCTCGAGCCTGACCTATCGGCTCTCCCTCCCACGGTGATGGAGGGTGGCACGACCGAGGAGGACGGCAGGCTTCAGCGGTACACGGTGCGGGGGAACCTGTGGTGGCCAGAGCTGCCCTGGGGCGGCTATTCGCTCAGAGCACAAGCCCGGGTGGTGGGTGTGCCCATGACTGTCCCGGCGGGGGTCTTTAAGAACTGCCTGGTGCTGGATTTGGCGGGAACCCTCCGACCAGCGGGCAAGCGCCCTGAGCAAGATGTGGACGAAACCTGGGTTCTTGCACGGGACGTGGGTGTGATACAGGTAGAGGATAGGATCACGCCGGCCCGCAGCAGGGGCCTTGTCTACGCCCGTGTGGGTGGCAGGACCTACGGAACGGAACCGCGGCCGGGTCGCCCAGGTGACCTCAACGCTGACGGCTTTGTGGATACGACGGACGCCCGTACCCTTCTCGATGCCCTGCTCGCTGGCGCTCCAGGGTACAGAGCCGACTGCGACCTCCATCCCTACTCCGGCGTCCCGCCACACGTCATACCGGCGCCGGATGGCCTTCTTGATGCAGGGGACGTGGCGGCCTTCTTGGCCATCTGGCGCTCCCTGTGACGCGACCAAGGCCCGCCAAAGGACGGGACCTCATGCCACAAGCCAGGCGAGCAATGCTCCTGGGCCTGGACGCGATGGTCCCCAACACGCTTGAGCGCTTCCTCGCCGAGGGCATCCTGCCCAGCTTCGCGCGCCTGCTCGAGCGGGGCAGCTTCACGCGCGTGCGCCCCGTCATCCCAGCTCAGACGCCCACCAACTGGACCACTCTTGCCACCGGCGCCACGCCCGGGGGCCACGGGGTCGTCCAGTGGGGATCCCATCTGCCCGGCGAGCCCCTCCCGGAGTCTCACTCCGAGGAGGCCTTCAACGCCGGGCTCTGCCGGGCCGAGTACCTCTGGGAAGCGGCGGCTCGCGCCGGCCTGCGGAGCGTGGTGGTCAACTACGCCGGTTACCCTCCCACGACCGAGGCGGCCGTACACATCGAGTGGCTCTTCCAGCCCGCCCGGTCCTACTTCGACCTGGCCCCGGCCACCGTCTACCACAACCTGCCCGAGCTCAACACCACCGATCCCGTCGAGGTGGAGCCCGCGCGGGGCTGGGCGAACCTCCCCGCGTCGGCCAGGCCGCCCCTCGAGGCGCGTCTGCCGGTAGTCACCTCAACGGAAGGCACGGCGCCCACCTACTACGCCTTGCTACTGGCCCGCGACGATGAGTACGACACTGTGCTCCTGGCCCCGCTGAGGGATGCCTCCCAGGCCGTGGCCACGCTCAGGATGGGGGAGTGGAGCGACTGGATCAGGGCGGGCTTCACCACCGCCGACCAGGGGGAGGCCGAGGGGGCCTTCAGGTTCAAGCTCCTGGAGCTGTCGCCGGACGGCCGTAGGCTCAAGCTCTACCGGGGCGACGCCTTCCCCACCGACGGTCGCTTCTGCTCCGAGGCGCAGCTTGGGCGCCGCATGGTCGAGAAGCTGGGGCCCTACCTGCACGCCGGCGGCGCCTGCACTCTCCACTGCCGCGGGTGGCTCGACTGGGAGACCGCCGACGAGGTAATGGCCGCCGAGGCCGAGTGGTGGTCCGCCGCTGTCGAGATGGCGCTGGAGGCCACGGGCGCCTCGGTGGTCGTCCTCCACTGGCACATCCTGGACGCCATGGGCCATAGCTTCGTCGGACGCGTGGACCCCACGGGCACCGATCACGACCCCGAGCGGGCCGACGAGTACTGGAACATCCTCCGCGGCTACTACCGCGCCGCGGACCGCTTCGTGGGCGCCTTCCTGGACCGCTTCGACGATGGGGAGACGGTCTTCGCCGTCGTCTCCGACCACGGCATGCCCGCCAATATCAAGGCTGTCTCCCTCATCAACTTGTTTCGGGACCGGGGCTGGATCGTCTTGTCGGAGGATGGCGCGCGGGTCAACTGGGCGCAGAGCAAGGTCTTCTTCGCTCAGAACCACTTGTGGATCAACCTGAAGAGCCGCGACGAGGGCGGTATCGTGCCCCCCGACGAGTACGAGCCCCTGCGCCGGGAGGTCCTGGCCGCCCTGCGCGACATCAAGGACCCCGACACCGGTGAGCACGCCATGGCCTTCGTCCTGCCCCGCGAGGACGCCCCGATGGTCGGCCTGTGGGGTGACTACATCGGCGACCTGGTCTTCTGCTACACCGGCGGCTACCGCTGGTCGGGGCCTGAGGTGCTGCGGCTTTGCGAGGACCGCATCGTCTTCCCCTGCGGCGGGGGGAACCACGGCCCGATGATACCGACCTACGAGACGGAGGCCACGTCGGTCATGGGCGCGCTGGTGCTGGGCGGCGCCGGCGTGCGCCCCGGCGTGGATCTGCCGCGGCTGGAGCAGTTCAAGATCTGCACCACGGACGTGGCCCCCACGCTCGCCCACCTGCTCGGGATGCCCACTGCCGCCCAGAACGAGGGCCGAGTCCTGCACGAGTTCCTGGCCGACGCCTACTCGGCCCGCCCCGACCGGAAGCTGACGCCCACCGCCAGGCCCATCGTCCGCCGCCCGACGGTCAGGCCACGGCCCGTCACGCTCCAGGGCGACGTGACGGACGAGGAGTAGGGCCCGCCGCCTATCCCGGCGCCAGGGGCTCCCAATGCCACAGGTCGTCCGAGAAGGCAAGCCCCAAGGTCGCGTTGCTGCTGGGCGTCTCGGTCCCGTGGTAGATCATCGCCCACTTCCCGCACACCTCGCGCCAGTCGTCCACGAACAGCGCCGACTGGCTGTAGGCGCACCACGGGTCCAGGGGCAGGTCCAGCTCGGCCTCGGGCGTGAGCGGCGGCCAGCTCAGCGGGTCGGCGGATGCCACGTGCGCCAGACGCTGGGGCTGCATGCCGACGCTGGCGAAGAAGTGCCAGGTGTCGCCCTCCCTCAGCATCGCGCAGTTCTCGACGCCGCCGTTGTCGTTGTAGGCGCTGCCGTCCACGAAGGGCCCGTCCGGCGTCAGGTTCTCCCACTCCTCGAGGTCCTCCGACGCGTGCACCCCGAAGGCCCGGTGGTCCGTGCCTGCCAGGAAGTTGACCCAGGCGCAGTGCCACCGTCTGTCGTGGCGGAACAGCCAGCCGTCTATGGGGCCATGCTCCGCGCCCCAGCCCGGGCCCGTGTCCGCCGGGATGACGTGCACCGGCTCCGACCAGTGGACCAGGTCCCCGGAGAAGAGCAGCGCGATCTCGCTCGGCCACGGGTACGACTGGATGGGCATCGCCCAGCGCTCGCCCACCCGCACGACGTTCCCCGGCGACGCGTAGCCGCCAGGCGTGATGATCCGCTCCGCCGAGAAGCCCTGGAAGTCGCGCGTCGTCACGACGCCGATGTCCCAGTAGGTGTTCCTGTCCCACCCGCCGATGTGCCGCGTGTAGTACAGGTAGCAGAGGCCGTCGTGCCAGATCGCCGCCGGATCGCGGACGCTCACGCCCTCGAGGGCGAAGACCGGGTTCGTCAGGCCTTCCAGTGGCAGTGAACGCTCGGTCATCATCGCCTCCCAGGGTCGCCGCGCCGCTTCGCGACCGGCGCCGGACCGCTCGACAGGTTGGGGAGCCGTCCGCACCGGCGCACGGATCGGCGCGGCCTGAGGCGCGTGGGAGCCGGTCGACCCTCAGTCCACGCGCCCCACGAGCTCGCCCTCCGCGATCCGCGCCCAGGGCCGGTCCCAATCGCCGTCGTCGAAGTCCGTGTGTTCCCAGCCCGGCGTGGGCGTCGCGCCCGCCTTCCACGTCGGGTCGCTCACGACATGCACCTTCGTCCCGTCCGGCATCTCGGCCACCAGGTGGACGCTCACTCCGGGCAGGGAGCTCATCTGGGTCGCGTGAACGGCGAGGACATTCGTGCCCTGCCGCAGGTACCGGGTGATGTCATGGGCGGCCATCCGCAGTACCTCCGGGCTCTCGGCCGCGTCCTGCCCATTGACGGCCAGCACGTACTCCCCCACGGCCGCCATCCTGATCTCCGCCCGCACCGGCGCGGCCTGGAGATGGAAGGTTTTCCGGAAGAAGCCGTTGCTGCCCGGGTCGGGCTGCTTGGGCCACCAGATCCAGGCGGGCCTCTGCCCTCGCCCTGAGTC
This sequence comes from uncultured Armatimonadia bacterium, assembly GCA_964608495.1. Lineage (GTDB taxonomy): Bacteria > Armatimonadota > Zipacnadia > Zipacnadales > FEN-943 > JAKORR01. Next base: position 11,166 of record CAZSOQ010000119.1, read on the forward strand.
CTTCTCCGCCTCGTAGGCCGTGAACCCCTGATCGTTCGGCGGCTTCCCGGGCGGGACGAAGCTGAGATCGTCGGTCACCAGGATCGCATCGGTCCAGCCGTCCCAGGGGCTGGGGCTGACGTCCGTCACGGCGAGGTCCGCCCGGCTGCCTTGCGTTACGGCCACCAGGTACCATACCCACTCCCCCGTGCCCGTCCCGCCCATGGTATAGGAGTACTCGCCGTTCACCTCGGCATACACCTGCCGCAGCCCCTTGGTCTCATCGCGCACTCGCAGCCATACGGCCCATCGCCGCTCGGCCTGCAGCTCGATGCTTCCCACCGCGGTGTCGTTGCCACCCGCCTGGTAGACGAACAGCCCTCCCGACGGCGCCCAAAGGTTGCTCGAGTTCCACCCGTCGCCCGACAGGACCCGCTCCGCCTCGTACCAGTGGTACACCGGCGCGGCGGGCGCCTGGTCGGGCGCTTGCCGGAGGACGCCGCGCGCGGCCTGCTCGGCCCAGTGAGCAGGCGTGCCGCTTGCCCGGACCGCCATGGCCTGAAGTGCCAGGACGGCCGCCCAGCCTGCGATGGCGGCCAGGGCTGGCGCTGTCGCGGTCAAGCGTCGCGCGGCGCCGCGTTTGCGGCCCATTGCCCTGCCTCCTTCTCTTGCCGCCGCGGCCGACGGTGTCTCCCCAGGCGCGGCCGGCGGACCCACCCCCGCGCCTAGAGCTTCCCCCTCCGGAGGATTCTCTCCTCCGCCCGGCGAAGCCCTGGCTGCAGGAGATCCCAGACCGTGGGCACCCCCACGTTCCGCGGCCGGCGCCGTGGCTCCGCCGGCCCGCGTTCCAGGAGAAGACCGCCATGGCTCACGAGGACCCCCCGCTGCCGACCCTCCGCGCTGGTGCGGCCGAGGTGGACATCACACCAGCGCCCGGCACGCAGCTCGCCGGCATGATAGGCATGTACCGGCCCGCGCAGGTCCGCCTCGATCCCATCCACGCCAGGGCACTGGTCCTCGAATCCGACGACACTCGCGTCTGTCTCGTCTCCCTAGAGGCCCTCGCCGTCAGCAACGAGTGGACCCGGGAGATCCGTCGGCGGGCGCAGGAGCGGTTCGGCCTGACGCCCGAAGCGGTGATGCTCCACGCCGTCCAGAACCACGCCGCCCCGATGATCGGCGCCCGCCTGGACAAGGCCCACTGCGACTGGCTGCCCGAGGGTGCCGACTGGCTGCTCAACGACTCCGGCGACTACGCGCCCTTCGCGGCCGAGCGCATCCTGGATGCCATCGGCCTGGCGATGGAGGCGCTCCAGCCGGTCGCGGTCGCCGCCGGCCGTGGCATGAACGACCGCGTCGCCTTCAACCGCCGCTTCATCCTGCGCGACGGCACCGCGGCAACCCACCCTTCGCCGGCGCAGGTTCCGAACATCCTCGGCCGGGAGGGCCCGATTGACCCCGAGGTGGGCATCGTGACCTTCACGGACCTTTCGCTGCGGCCGGTGGCGATGCTCCTGCACCACACCTGCCATCCCGTGCACGGTGTCTCGCGGCGCTACGTCTCCTCGGGCTGGCCCGGCGCCTGGGCGCGCGAGGTGGCTGCCGCCCACGGCCCCGGCTGTGTGCCCCTCGTCATCAACGGCTGCTGCGGCAACGTGCACCACCGCAACCACCTCGACCCCCACCAGGTGGACGAGCCCGCGACGATCGGCCGGTGCCTGGCCGAGACGACTCGCGCGGTGCTGCCCGGCCTACGGTACCTGAGCCCCGGGCCCCTGGCGTGCGTGAGCCGTCGCGTGCCTGTGCCACACCGGGCCGTGACGGCCGAGGAGCTCGAGGACGCCCGCAAGCTCCTGGCCGAGCATCCTGAGCCGATGTGGCTGAACGACGAGCACACCTCCGTGGACTGGGCCTGGTGCTACGCCACGTCGGTGCTCGACGTCCACGCCCTGGCCCAGCGCGAGCCGGAGTGCGACTACGAGGTGCAGGCCTTCCGCATCGGTGACCTGGCGATCGTCGCGCTGATGGGTGAGCCCTTCGTCGAGGGGCAGCTCCGCATCAAGCTCGAGTCGCCGGCTTCCTATACCTTCCCGGCGCACATGTCCAACGGCTACGGTGGCTACCTGCCCACGCCCGAGGCCTTCGGGCGCGGCGGCTACGAGACGCGGACGGCCCTGTGGTCTCGCCTCGTGCCGGAGGCCCTGGACACCGTGGTCCGCGAGAGCCTGAGCCTGCTCCACGAGCTCTTCGGCCGCTAGGCTCTGCCTGGCTAGCGGCGTCCGGCGCGGCGCGGCCTCGGCTTCCACGAGCGCTCCGGCGCCTGCGCCCGCGCACAGGAATCGTCCCGTCGTCCGCGAAGCTGGAGGGCGTCGGGAGGGCACGGTTCCCGGCGGGCACCACCTCCACGCGACGAGGAGAGGATGCGCCGTGGCCTCAGGCATGAGCAGGCGAGACGCGATCCGGACTCTGGCCGCCGCCGCTATCGGAGGCGCGGCCGGTCTCTCGGCCCGCCGCGCCGACGCAGCCGACGACTCGGCCGCGGGGCCCTCGCGCCGCCCGAACATCATCTTCATCCTCGCCGACGACCTGGGGTATGGTGACTTGGGCTGCTACGGGCAGGAGGTCATCCAGACCCCCAACCTGGACCGGATGGCCGCCGAGGGCCTGCGCTTCACCGACTGCTACGCCGGCAGCACGGTCTGCGCGCCGTCGCGCTGCGCCCTGATGACCGGGCTGCACACGGGCCACTGCCATGTGCGGGGCAACGCCCTGGTCCCCCTGCGCCCCGAGGACCTGACCGTCGCCGAGGTGCTCAAGCAGGCCGGCTATGCCACCGGCATCTTCGGCAAGTGGGGCCTGGGAGAGCCAGGCACTACCGGCCTCCCCAACCGCAAGGGCTTCGACGAATGGTTCGGGTACCTGAACCAGGGCCACGCGCACAACTACTACCCCGAGTACCTGTGGCGCAACGAGCAGAAGGTCTTCCTGGAGGCCAACAAGGGCGGCGCCCGCGTGGACTACTCCCACGACCTGTTCAGCGCCGAGGCGCTCGACTTCGTCAGGCGCCACAGGGACCACCCCTTCTTCCTGTATCTCGCCTACACCATCCCCCACGCCAACAACGAGTATGGCCGCGAGACGGGCAACGGCATGGACGTGCCCACCGACATGCCCTACTCGGACCGCCCGTGGCCCCAGCCGCAGAAGAACCACGCGGCCATGATCAGCCGCCTGGACGACCACTGCGGCCAGCTCCTGCGCCTGCTGGCCGACCTGGCCCTGGACGACAACACGATTGTCTTCTTCACCAGCGACAACGGCCCCCACAAGGAGGGCGGCGCGGACCCGGCCTTCTTCCGCAGCAGCGGGCCGCTGCGGGGCTTCAAGCGTGACCTCTACGAGGGCGGGATCCGGGTCCCCATGATCGTGCGCTGGCCGGGCACGGTGCGCGCGGGCACGCAAAGCGCCTACCCCTGGGCCTTCTCGGACTTCCTCCCTACAGCGGCCGCTCTCGCCGGCGTCTCGGCGCCCGAGGGCCTGGACGGCGTCTCGGTCCTGCCGGCCATCCTCGGCCGCGAGCAGCAGGACCAGCGCTACCTCTACTGGGAGTTCCACGAGCGCGGCTTCGACCAGGCCCTCCGTCTGGGCCAGTGGAAGGCCGTGCGCCATGGGACGCAGGAGCCGGTCGAGCTCTATGACCTGTCCGCCGACCTTGGCGAGCAGCACGACGTGGCGCCCCAGCATCCCGACGTGGTAGCGCGAGCTGAGCGGCTCTTCCGCGAGGCGCGGACCGACTCGGCCCTGTTCCCGATCCGCGAGAAGAAGAAGCCGGCCTAGTCTTGCGGGCGCAGCGCCGGTGCGCGGACGGACGGGGGGTCGAGCGACCGCGCCCCCAGGGCCCTGTGCCGGCATCACCTGACAGGGGGGACGGACGTGTTCCAAACAGCCCTGCTCACCGACAGCGACGTCGAGAAGCTGGCCGAGGGCGTGTTCCACGTCCTCGAGCGCGTCGGCATCCTCTGCCAGAACGAGGACATCCTGCGCGCTCTGCAGGCCGAAGGCGCGCGCGTGGACTACCAGACCGAGATGGTACGATTCCCGCGCGAGATGGTCGCGAGGTACGTCGAGAGCTTCCGCCGCGAGGGCAGCACCGACCCCGGCACCGGCCACATGCGCTTCGCTGCGCCGGGACTGCCCGGCTTGGGCACCCAGGTGGCTCAGTTCTACCACGACCCCGATACCTGGGAGCGCCGCAGCGGCAACAGGCGCGACCTCATCACTCTGGCCAAGTTCGGCGACGTCCTGCACGGGCGCTCCAGCGTGGGCCATGCCCTGCTCTGCGCGGACGCGCCCCCGCTGCTTGAGCCGCTCGAGGCCGCCCTGATCCTGGCCGAGTACGCCCACGTGCCCGGCCCCGCCTTCGCCTGGAACGTCCGCCAGGCGGGCTACCTGGCCGAGATGGGCGAGGTCCTGGGCCTTGAGCGCTGGTACACCTGGGGCGCCATCTGCTTCGCCCATCCCCTGCGCTTCGACAGGGACTGCGCGGACCGCTTCGTGCTCCGAGTGAGGGAGGGCGAGCCCACGGGCTTCACCGCCATGCCCGTGGCCGGCGTCACGACGCCCGTCACCCTCGAGGGCTTCGTCGTCGTCACCAGCGCCGAGCACGTGGCCACATGGATCGCGGCCCGGGCGCTCAACCCCAGCGTCGGCCTGAGCGGTTCGACCTGGGGCGGCACGATTGACATGAAGACCGGCAGCATCAGCTACGCGGCCTTCGACGCCATGTTGTACAGCTTCGCCAGCGTCGAGTTCCTGCGGCGCTGGTGCGGGATCAGCATCGCCGCCAGCGGCGCTGACTACTGTGACGCGCGCGAGCCCGGCCTCTACGCCGCCCTCGAGAAGGCGAACAAGGCCATGATGATCGCCGCCTTCACGGGCCGACACCCCGGCTGCGGCAGCGGCATGGTGGACGACGGGAAGGTCCTGTCGCCCGTCCAGCTCCTCATCGAGCGCGACCTGGCCACCGGCGTCCAGCACCTCGCCAGGACGCTGGCCCCCACGGCCGACAGCATCGCCCTGCCTACCATCGAGGAAGTGGGCACCGGTCTCACCACCAACTTCCTCCAGTCCGAGCATACGCTCCGGAACTACCGCGCGAACTGCTGGATCCCGGAGCTGATTGACCGCTCGGGCTGGCGGGGGCAGCAGTCCGAAGCCCAGGTCGTGGACGCCGCCCGGCACAAGTTCCACTCCCTGCTCGAGCAG
>CAZSOQ010000120.1:0-16375 GCA_964608495.1 uncultured Armatimonadia bacterium
CAGGATCACCAGCACCAGCATCAGCTCGCACGTCCGATGTCCCAAGGGCAAGGGGACAGTGCCGCCCACGCTGGAGCTTGTCTTCGAGCCCAGGTACGGCCACACGGAGGCCGACGCGACCTACACTCAGCCGACCTGGCGCATCCGCGACGATCGCGAGAAGGACGCCCGCTTCTCGGTGCGGCGTTTCCGCACGCTGGTCTACGGCGGACCTGTCCAGCGACTGGGCCTACTACTTCCAGATCCGCCGCGAGAGCGGAATGGACTCCTTCGACTGGTCGGACGCATATGTGACCTACGGCGGGTGGGACCTGGCGGACCTCACGCTGGGCCAGTTCAAGACGCCCGCCGAGCGCTCCTTCACCGTCCCGCAGATGAAGTTCCCGCTGTGCGAATGGCCCCGCAGCGCCGGGGTGCTGGGCAACGACCGGGACTGGGGCCTGATGATCCACGATGAGCGCCGGTCGGGCGGGCGGTACGGGTGGAAGGTGGGGGTCTTCAACGGCGACGGGATGAACCGGCCCCACAGCCGCAGCAACGTGCTGTGCACGGGGCGGGTGGACTATGCGGCCACGCCCAACCTCACGGTCGGCGCCGGCTACTCCTATGACAACAACACCTACGGCAACCGCTACCGCGGGTTCCTGAAGTCGAACAAGGACCCCTACGGCGTGTTGGCTCTGTACAAGGCGCGCGCCGTGGACGAAGAGCTCTGGACCCTCGACGCGCACTACGAAGACGACCACGCCCGGGTCTTCGTGGGCTATCTGCGCATGGACCTGTCCGGTCCCCAGGCCGGCCTGCCGGCGGCGGACGACTGGTACGCCATCGGCGGCTGGAAGATCCCATGCCACCACGACCCCGAGGGCCTGGAGGCCGTGCTGGGGATCGAGGGGTTCGATGCGAACACCGACGTCAGCGACGTGCTGGATGCGCGCTTTTGCACCATCGGCTTCAACTGGCGCCCCCACGGCACGCAGAAGGGCAGGTCCTTCTTCGATCAGCTTCGGGTGCAGTACTGCGTGCGCGACGAGCGGGGAGCGCCCGATGTGGCGAACAACTCGCTGGTCTTCCAGTACGACATGAGCTGGAAGTACTAGCGCGCCAGGAAGGTCGGAGGTGGCGGATGGCCGCTTCGTCCCGGGCGCCATCGCGTCAGGCGGGTGCCGACCGCCCGGGACGCGCCAGCGCCTGCCGCAGAGCGCCCTCAAGCTCGCCCTGGGCGAAGGAGAAGCCGCTGTCGAGGAGGCGGCCCGGGCGGACGCGGGTGCTCGCGAGCAGGACCTCCTGCCCCATCTCGCCGAACATGAGCCGCACGATGGGGGCGGGCAGCCGCAGGAGCACGGGCCTGCGCAGTACACGCCCCAGCGCCCGCGAGAGCTCGGCGTTGGTGACAGCCGCCGGGGCCACGACGTTCACCGGCCCCGCGAGTGCCTCGTGGTCCATCGCGTGGGCGAGGGCCCGCACCGCGTCTTCGAGTGCCACCCAGCTCAGGTACTGACCGCCATCGCCCAGCACCGCTCCGACCCCCAGCGAGAAGGGACGTGCGAGCAGCGGCAGCGACCCGCCGCCCGGGCCCAGAACCAGACCGAACCGCGCCTGCACGACGCGGATCCCGGCCCGCGCGGCCGGCTGCGTGGCTGCCTCCCAGGCCTGACACAGACCAGCCAGGAACCCTTCGCCGGGAGGGCTGTCCTCGGTCAGGACCTCGTCGCCCCGGCTGCCGTAGTAGCCCACGGCCGAGGCCGAGATCAGCAGGCGCGGCGGCTCGCCCAGCCCGGTCAGGGCCTCGGCGAGGAGTTCGGTGGCGTGGACACGACTGCTCCACAGGGCGTCCCTGCGCGCGGGCGTCCAGCGCCCAGCGGTCAGTTTCTCGCCCGCCAGGTTCACCACCACGTCCACGCCCTCGAGCGCTGCCGCGTCTACCTCGCCCTGCGCGGGCATCCAGCGGATCTCGTCGCGGCCCGGCGTGGGCGCGCGGCGGACCAGCGGCTGGACGTGCCAGCCGGCCGCGGCCAGGTGCGCCGATAGGGCCCGGCCGATGAAGCCCGACGCGCCCGCAATGGCGACCCGGCCGGGAGCTTGGCTGCCGTCGTGACTTGGGGCCATCCGGCATCACCCCGTCCGCAAGGTCACGCCCACGCGCGGGACTCGGCCGCGGGGAGGGCGCCGTCAGGACGTGAAGCGCGCGATGTAGCCGCGCACGCGGACCTTGCGCGCCGTGTTCTGCGAGCTCATGTAGCGGACGCGGCCGAAGACCGGACGCTCCGGGCCCCAGGGCCGGTCGTAGCGCCCCAGGCACCAGAGGATCCCGGAGTAGGAGTTGGGATTCCGCCCGTCCAGCGCCCACTTGTTGTTCAGCTCGATCATCGCCTGCAGCGCCTGCCGCGGGCTCTCGCTCCATTCCACGATCTTCTTGCCCCACAGCATCCGCAGGTAGTTGTGCAGCCGACCCTCGCGGACGAGCTGACCCTGGCAGGCGTTCCAGAGCGAGTCGTGGGTGCGGCTCTGCTCAAGGTCCTCTAGTGAGTAGAGGTACTCGCGCAGGTCGGGCGCGTGCTTATCGAGCGTGGCCTGGGCCCAGTCCGGCAGGGACTCGTAGCGGTCGTAATCCTCGCGCTGCCAGGTCAGGTTGTGGCCCAGCTCGCGCCACGCGATGAGCTGATCGAGGAAGGCCTCCGCGGCCTCGCTGACGCCCCACCATCCCTGGCGGCCGCCCGAGGCGCCGGGCGCCAGGTCGCCCTGCGACCAGCCCTCCAGCTCCATCAGCTCCGCGAAGACCTGGTGAGCGGAGACATGGCCGAAGTGCAGGTAGGGCGACAGGCCGCTGGTGACCTCCTCCTCGGGCTGGTTGCGCTCGACGGCGTAGCGCTCGAGGCGCTCGTGCAGGAAGCGACGCAGGGCGCGCTGGGCCGCGGCAGGCCCCCCGGGCGTGTCCACCGGACCCACGGACTGGTCCACCGGCAGCGCACCCAGGGCTGCGGGCGAGCCGGCGAGGAGCGCGTCCTCGGCCCGGGGCCACCGGCGCTCGATCTCCTCCGGCAGGGCCGCCAGGGCCGGCAGTCGGCTCCCCGCCAGGGGGCCGGCGTCCGGGAACTCACCGAGGTGGTCGCGCAGATTCTTCTGGAGGAAGCGACGGAAGGCGTAGGCCGTGGGGAACACGCAGTCCGCCGCCCGCAGGGGCAGCAGGCCGTTCGAGTCCACCTTCTCGACGCGCACGGCCAGGTCGCGCGCGGCGCTGGCCACCAGCCACTGCCACTCACGCACCGGGAAGTCGTCGGTCACGACCACGCAGGCCCGGGCGGACAGCGCCTCGACAAGGCCCTGCGCCGCTCCGACCCGGGGCTCGACATGAGGGTAGTGGAGCACGCCGGCTCGCCTGAGCCGCGCCGCGTTGTCGCGCATCCCGTCCAGGACGAAGCGATGGCAGCGGGCGCTGTCCCAGGGCCACCCGGACCTGAGGTCCTCGAGCACCACAAGCGGCTTGCCCAGTTCCCGCGCCCACTCCACCGCGCGCTGCAGGCTGAAGCTCCACGTCGTCCGGCGGAAGGCGACCATCCAGTAGAGCACGAAGTCGCCCTCGGCCCTGACGGGGGCCTTCGTGCAGGCAGTGATCCGCAGGTCAGGTGTTCTACCCAGGCCCATCCCCTCCGAGCGGCCGGGCCTGCTCGCGAGACCCGACGCGGGCCGCCTCAGGGCAGGCAGAAGTAGAGGCTCACGTTGTCGGCGTAGGTGGCCGGGTTCCCATCGCCCACCTGGTAGCGCATGAAGGTGGCCTGCCTGAGGTCGTAGTAGTGCTGTCCGCCCGCCTCGAGCCGCACGGGCCCGATGCTGAAGTCGTCCTTGTTGGTCTTGCCCTCGGGCGCCACGGCCCGCACGGTAAGGACGGTGAGGCGGCGCAGGCTGGCGGCCGGTACCTTGAACTCAAGCCAGGACTCGTTGGGGACGGCTTCCATCACGCCTAGCTGTGCCCCGTTCCACTCGACGATGTCAGCCGTGTCCACCCCGCGAACCTGCATCTTGAGCAGTGCGTCGCCCTGCAGGGACGACGGAGCCGTCTTGCCGTTGTCCGCGATGAACTCCATCGTGAGCCGCGTCTCCTGCCCGTCACCCGAGGCTGTCAGGTCGAGCTTGGCCAGGCTGTCCGGCAGGGCCGTGGTGTCGAGCCGGCCCGTCCACAGCGACCACCAGGCCGTGCGTTCGCCGCGACTGAGCGGCACGTCCACGCCGCCACAGGTGGCCTTGAGCGCGACGTCGCGCCCGAAGTCGAGCACCGTGGCCTCGATGGGAACGACGCCCTTCTGCACCTCGCTTCGCCTGGGATTGGCCACGTTGAGCGACAGGGGTCCCTCGCGGCTGAAGTAGGCGTTGGACAGCCCGTCGCCGCGGACGGCGATCAGCCGGAAGCCCTGCGGCGAGCCCTCCGGGTCCGGCCCGCTCCACCAGGCCCCCGACAGGGCCCCGGTCTGGAAGACGGTGAAGCCGTCCATCTCCTGCTGCCAGTTCGCGTGGAGGTGGCCGCAGAAGGCCCCGAGCACGCGGTGGGAGCTCAGCAGCTCGCGCAGCTTGTCTCGGTCGCGAATCTGCAGGAGGCTCTGGTGGCAGAACAGGATCAGCGGCTTGCCCGCCGGCTGGCGCTTCAGGTCCTCCGCCAGCCAGGCGAGCTGCTCGTCGCCCAGCGCCTCCGCGTAGGGCATGCGCGTGCCGTCGAGGGCGATGAAGTGCACCGGCCCCCAGTCCCAGGAGTAGTGCATCGGCCCCAGCATCAGCGGGTACAGGCCCTTGCCGAAGAAGGGGTGGTTGCCGTCGGCCTGCGCATTGTTGAAGCCCACGTGCTCGTGGTTCCCGGGCACGTTGAACAGCGGCGGCTTCAGCACGGCCACCGCCTGCACGTAGGCGTCATACTGGCGCGGGGCCTGCTCGGGCACCACGACGTCCACGCCGCCCATCAGGTCGCCGGTGTTGACCACGAACTGGACTTGCAGGGGCAGGTCGTTGACGCGCGCGCAGAACTCCTTCAGCAGGTCCGCCCGCCCGATGTGCGTGTCCGTGATCTGGATGAACAGGTACTCGTCGGGCTGCTGGGAGGCCTGCAGGGGGAGGTCCGCCGGCTTGCTCCCGTCGCTCCACCGGCAAAAGCTGCCGACGGGCCTGTGGTCGCGGGGCGCCGAGACCCACACCAGCGCGGGCGTCGCGGCCGCCTCGATCTGGTAGCCGCCGTCGGCCGCCGTGTCCACGACCGCAAGGCCGTCGCTGACCATGACGCCCTGCAGGCCCGCTTCGCCCTCGTCGCGGGCGCCGTTGCCGTTGGCGTCGAGGAATACCGTGCCCTGCACCTGCGCCGCCAGCGCGCCCGGGCTCAGGGCCGTGAAGGCCACGGCCAGCGCTGCCAGCATCACGAATGCCGCCGACCGATTCGCTGTCATGACCTCATCCTCCCGGTGCGCTCGGTGGGGGGCGCCAGGGACCCGGCCGGCACGCGGCAAGGGGTCACTCCGCGCGCGGCTCGAGCTTGATGTTGTCCAGGTAGAAGACGCCCGGGTCTGTGCCGTCGGCCACGAAGCCCAACCAGGTCATGGCTTTGAACTTGGGCTCACAGGGCACCTCGACCTGGCGCACCAGCGGCGCTTCCTGGCTTTGCGCCGCGACCGTCAGCGTGTACCTGCCCGTCGCCTGCTCGCCCAGCCCGCACGCAAGGTCGAAGTGGAGCCACTTGCCCTCGGGCATGGGCGCGAGGGCCAGCCCGTTGGCCATGAGCATGCGGTCCTGGCCGATGCGCAGGGACGGGCCCACCACGTAGGGCGCGCCGCCGGGCCAGTCGCGCCATTCGTGATAGAAGACCGCGCCCGGCTCGAGGCGCAGGTCGAAGCTTCCCTCGATCACGCCCTTGTCGTAGCGGGCGTTGTACACGACGTGCGGCGCGTAGCTGTGCTCCTGGCCCGCCACGTCGGTGAACTTGAGGCTGCGCTTGCCGGTTGCCGCGGTCTCATCGGTGACACGGATGACAGAGTCCTCGCTTTCCTCGAAGAGCTGGGTGTCCACGGGCTTGCTGCCGACCTCCGCCGTCTCGAAGTCCTCGTCCACTGGGCGGGTGGGCGGCGGTGGTGGCGGCGGCGGATAGGCTCGCGGCACGGGCCTCTCGGGCGCCGCCGGCGGAGGCGTGCGCGGGCCGGTCTTGTCCAGGGCGATGGGGTCGAAGCCGAGCTTGAGCGCCGGCGACTCCGGCCTCAGGCGGAAGTCGTCCTTCGCGGGGTCCACGAACAGCGGGTCCGCGACCACCGAGTGCTGGTCGTGGCCCTCGGCCTGCCACTGCTCGAGGGTCATCCCGGCCAAGTCCACCGGGTCGCCCGCCGCGTCCCAGTAGACGTTGTAGTCACACAGGAAGTTGGCGCCCGTCCAGTTGCCCCCCAACGCCTTGCCCTCCGTCCAGTACACGATGTTCCGCTCGAAGGTGAAGGACATATGCTCCTCGGCCCGGCTGCGGATGATCTGCTGGGTCTTCGCTAGGGCGAAGACGTTGTTGACCACGCGGTTCTCCTTGCCGAAGTGCTGGTGGAAGCCGCCGGTTTCGCACCGGAAGCACAGGTTGCCCTCGGCGAGCATCTCGGTCGTGGCCTGGTCGAAGTAGATCCCCCAGCCGCCGTAGCTGTAGCAGTTGACGTCGTGGAAGCGGTTCCCGCGGATGACCGAGCCGGGCGAGGGTCCCAGGGTGTAGATGCCGCCCATGTCGCTGAGCACGTCCTGGCCGATGTCGCCGACTTCGTTGTACTCGATGAGGTTGTGGTGCGCCTGGCTGGGGGCGTAGCTCCACTGCCAGCCCACCGAGATGCCGGTGTAGTAGAAGTCCCGGATCTCGTTGTTGCGCACCTCGTTGTAGGGCGAGTGCCCAATCCACACGCCCACCGCCGCCGGGTGCATGCGCCCGCCGTGCGCGATCAGGTTGTCCTCGACGGTCTGGTGGCTCGTCAGGCTCTCGCCCTCGGGCCGGAAGGCCTGCTCGCCGATCTTCACGCCGCCGGCACCCAGGTCCACCAGAGCGCACCCCTGCACGCGGTTGTGCTTGCAGCCCATGCCCCACTCGACCGCGTACTCGCCCACGTGGGAGATCACGCAGCGCTCCAGGGCACAGTGACGGGTCCCCTGAGCCGAGATCGCCGCGCCCAGGGCCGCCTCGGCCTGCGGGAAGGAGTAGCCCGTGGGCGGCAGGTTCCAGTTGGTGTGCGAGAAGGTGAGGCCGCGGAAGATGATGTGATCAACCGTCATGCCCAGGTCCGCATCGCCCCACATCTCGACCAGGCGCTCGAGCCGGGGCGCAACCACCTCAGCCTTGGCCGGGTCCTCGCCCGGCATCGGGATGTAGGTCAGCACGCCGGTCCCGCGGTCCAGGTACCACTCGCCTGGCTCGGAGAGGGCTTCGGGCACGTTCTCGACGATGTACCGGAAGCCCTTGGGCATCGCCGCCCACCACGACGTATTGCACGTGGGGGCCGCGAGGGTGACGACGCGCGTCTCCTCGTCCACGGCGCCGATGCCGATGCGCGACATCCCCCACTGGTGAAAGGCCAGCACCTCCACGTCGCCGAAGTTGGTCCAGCGGGGGTTGATGTCGCCCTCGTCGTAGCGGAACCGATCGTGGCCGCGCCCGCCGGCCGCCTGCGAGGGCTCGACGGTGGCGGCGATCGTGTAGTAGCTGCCCTTGGGCAATCGGGGCCGGAATCGCCGCTGGCCGTCCACGAAGAGCTGCGAGAAGGCCCACTCGCCCCGCGCCACCTCGGGCAGGCGCAGCTCCCAGTAGCCCTTCGCGTTGAGCTTCCAGCCGGTGAGCCGCACGCCGCCGCTCAGGACGGGCGTCTCGCCGGCCAGGGCCTCGTAGACGACGGGCGCGCCCTCGCGGCCCGAGTCCTCGGGCTTGAAGACGAGCGGATGGGCCAGGTAGTAGGTGCCGCCGCGCACGATCACACGGATCGGCGTCGTCCGCCCCGGCTCGCGGCGCTTCAGCTCACGCACCGCCTGCTGCGCGCGGGCCAGCGTGGCGAAGGGGCCGTCCTTGCCGTCCACGGCCCGGGCCGCCAGCTTCCCGGACCAGGTATCGTTGCCGTCGGGCGCGACATAGAAGTCGCCGTCCGCTTCGGCGGCCGAGGCGACCGCCCCGCCCCAGCCGGCTAGCATCGCACAGATCACTGCGAGGATGATGACTATCCTAAGCACGGTATCAGCTCCCCGGCGGTCGAACCGCCCCCAAAGGTCGCGGCCTCAGCCCGGCCCTCGGCCTGTCCCTCCGGCCTAGGCCTCCGGCTTGATGACCTCGATATCGTCAACGTACACGGCCTGGTCGGGTTCCTCGAGCGTGAATCGCAGCTCGCCCAGACCGTCCGACAGCAGCGGGACCTGCGGATCCCCATCCCCGGCGTACACGAATCGGCCCCACGGCACGTCGAAGCATTGCCACTGCGGCGTCAGCGTCGCCGCCTCGACGTCGGCGGCCGTCCACAGGTGACGCTGGGCCCGGTCCAGCTCGACCACAAGCTGCACCCGCAGGCCCTTCACGGGCTGGTCGCCGGCGGCCCGGGCCCAGAATCGCAGCCCGCGCGCCCCGCTCGAGCGGACCGGTGCCGCTCGGAAGCCCCACGCGCAGCAGGAGTACGGGCCGTGCAGCATCAGCCCCAGCTTACCTGAATGAGCCGCCTCCGGGTACCTGGACCGGTAGGTGCCGCCCTCGCCGCGCGGGGTGATCGGGGTCCAGCGCCATCGCCAGTGCACAAGCGGGCCCTCGAAATCCTCGGCGAAGAGCACGTCGGTCCGACGGCCGGGGTCAAAGCCCAGGGCGCGGGGATCGGCGCGCTGGATCCGCGTCGAGACCGAGGCATTGTCGTCGTCACTCACCACGGCGACCCAGTCCATCGGGTACTCGGGCTGCTCCACCGGCAGGATCGCCTCATACTCCCCCTCGCCCACGGCCGTGGCCTCGACCCGCTCCCACCACCGGAAGCGCCAGGGCATCTCGCCCGCTGACCGGTACACGCCTGCGGCCGCGATGGGGCGCCTCGAAGCCACCCGGAACCTCACGCGCAGCCCGTCTTCGGCCCTCTCAGCAGGCCCAAGGGCCTCGGCCCGCGGGAAGGGGTTGTCCACGCCCTTCAGCTTCCACTCCATGTACCGCACCTCCATGTAGGTGCGGTTGGTGCGCGTGTCCACGGGCGGCGGCCCGATCGTCCCGCCCGGCTGCCTGATCTCGTGGTAGTCGTTGGGGGCGAAGAGGTGGTTCTTCTCGCCCGGTACCGCGTCCAGCGTGGCCGTGGCCGCGGGAGGCCAGAAGAACCAGTCGTTGTTCGCCACGAGGATCAGGTAGTCGGCCCTCATGTTCGGCGCCTGACGCCCTGCGTCCAGGTTGTCCAGCCACTCCCGGCGAGGCTGGTCGGCCATGCCGTCCAGCGTCGGCATCCAGCAGCTCCCCAGGTCGTAGAATCCGCAGCCGTAGACCGAGAAGGCCGCCCGGATCTTGTCGCCCGCCAGGGACGCGATCATGGTCGCCGTGTAGCCGCCCCAGGAGCCGCCGAAGATGCCTATCCGGTCGCGGTCCACGTCCGGCTGGGACCGGAGCAGCGCCAGGGAGTTGAGCACCGCGACCAGGCCGTCGTACAGGGCCGAGGCCGTGGCGTCCGGCTCGGCCTGGAAGGTGGTCGCCTCGCCGTCGAAGTAGGGACCGCGCGACTTGGCCTCCGTCCGGCTGCAGATGCCCGGCGCGTCCTGGCCGATGCAGACGTAGCCGCGCTGTGCCCAGCCCACCACGTGCGCCCGCTCGCGGTCAATGTAGCCGCTGCCGCCGTGGCAGAACACGATCCCCGGGTGCGGGCCGGGCGTGGTGGGCCGCGCCAGGATGCAGTGGATGTGGTACTCCTTGCCCGTCTCGGGCACGCGGCGCGACAGGAACCAGAACTCACGGACGCGCACGTCGCCGATCTGCTTCTCGGGCAGCTCCTCGACGATCGTCGGCGGCGTGTCCTGCAGGTAGGGCTCGAAGATGGCGGGTACCTTGGCCCGGGCCGGCGCGCCCAGGCAGCACAGGCCCAGGGTGACGGCCAGGGCGCCCAGCAGTAGCGCGTGCGTCACGATGCATGTCTCCCCAGTCAGACTTCCGCCGCCATGCGCTCGAAGGCGCTCCAGTTCGCCACGGTAATAGCCACCGCTCTCGCCCAGTCCTCGTCCTCGTGCTTCGGGCCGGTGTTCACTCCCTCGAAGACCGCCGGACCCGTGTATCCCACCTCGTCCATCGCCCGCACCACCTCCGGCCAGTCAATCGTGCCCAGCCCGGGCGCGAGGTGACGGTCCACCCTGGCGAGCATCGCGCGCGGGCCGCGGCAGCCGAAGTTGTCGTTCAGGTGCGTGGTCGTCAGGTGCGCTCCGGCCGCGCGCACGGCTTGGGCGACGTCCAGGTCGCTGGCGTGGGCGTGGCCCGTGTCGAGGCAGATCCCGAGGTTGGGAGCGCCCACGCGCTCCACCATGGCCGCGATCTCCTCCACCTGGTAGCCAAAGTAGTAGGGAATCAGCAGGTTCTCAAGCGCTATCGCCAGCCCCCTCGCCTGGGCCTCCTCGCACAGCCAGGCGACCATCTCCGCCACGCGCCGGTCGTATTCCTCCAGGCCGACCTCCTGGATGTAAGCATTCTCGCCCCACCACACCCCTTCGCACCACGGCAACTGGAGCGACCGGAAGTGATACACCACCTGCTGCGCGCCCCAGGCGACCGCCCGGTCCAGCACCACGAGGTGAGCCTCGCGCAACTGCCCGAGGTCGTCGCGCGGCGTCACCAGGGCCGGCTCGCCGTGAATCACGGCCATGTGCATCCCATAGTCCTCGAACAGGCTCCGCGTACGCGCCAGGGCCTCCGGGTCGCGTCGCCCGACGCCGTCGCTGCCCAGCAGGCGGACGCCGTGGTCGCGGAGCACTGCCAGCAGGTCGGGAAGCCTGGGGTCCAGGGGCGGCACGTAGAAGGCAAGCTCGCGCTGGGTCATGGCTGTCGCGTCCTCCTGGGTCACTCCGAGAGCTGCACGGGCCCGTCCGCCTGCAGATCGGGGCGCGAGGCGGCGAGGACGATGCCCTGTCGCAGATTCCTGGCCCACAGGGCCGTCTGCTCGCGCGACATAGGCATGGCCTCCAGCGCCCTGACCGTCCGCTCGACGTCGTAGGCGAGGCGGTGGAAGGTGACGCCCGCCGGCCGCCATAGGGCGTAGGCCGCGTCCGGGCAGCCGTCGCGCGGCTGGCCGACACTGCCGGGGTTGATGATTCGCTTGCCGGCGACGGTGCGGTCTATGACGACGTGGCTGTGGCCGAACAGGAAGAGCTCGGCCTCGCGCCTCGATACCAGGGGCGCGATCTCGTGCTCGGGCGTGCCGGGGCGCAGGTAGCGGTGCGCGCCGGGCAGGTTGTGCTCGACGTGAGCCGTGACGGACGCGCCCGAGGTCCCAGGCAGCTCGACCGTCAGGGCCCCCGGCAGGGCCTCCAGGAACGCCCGGTCCTGCGCCGATAACTGCTCAGACGTCCAGGCCTCCCATTCGCCGCCCGAGGTCACCTCGACGCCGTCCCAGGAGTGCTCGCCGGCCAGGGCGTAGCGGTCGTGGTTGCCGATGACCGACCACCAGCGATGGCCCGCGACGAGCTCCCGCGCGAGGGCCAGGACCTCGCGCGGCTGGGGACCGTAGCCGACGTAATCGCCCAGGAAGACGTAGGCATCCACGCCGCGAGTGGCCTCGAGGACGGCCTCGAAGGCCGCCAGGTTGGCATGGACGTCGCCGAGGACCGCGATGGCTTCCGGCTGGATCATGGCTCGCCGTGGCCGTGCTCGGCGATCAGCGCCCGCAGCAGGGCCGCGCTCCTGGGGTAGTCCTCCGCCACCGTGTGGGCGGGACTCAGCTCCAGGCACAGCATCCCCGCGTAGCCGATGTCGAGGAGCCCGCCGATGATGTCGGCGAAGTCCAGGTTGCCCGCGCCCAGCGCCAGGTGGTCGTGGACCCCTTCGTAATCGTGGACATGCACGTGCACCAGCCTGGCCGCAAGGTGCCGGATCAGCCCCCCGATGGTCCCGAAGGGCCTGTATCCCGCGCCGTCGTCGAAGGATACATGCCCCACGTCCAGCGTTACGCCCACCGGACCGCCGGCCGCCAGGACCAGGTCGTAGTCGCGCGTCAGCTCAAAGGCGACGTCCACGCCGCGCTGCTCCGCGAGCTCCGCCAGGTCGCCGATGGACCGCGCGAGGGCCTCCCGGCGCATTTCCGGCGGCGCCCAGGCGCGGGACGCCCCCTCGTGCACCGTCACCACGGGCGCGCCCAGGTACGCGGCCAGGTCCAGGCTGTCACGCAGGGACTCCACCGACGCTCTGCGGACCAGGTCGTTGGGGCTGCTGAGTATCACATCGTAGTTGTCGAACTCCGCGTGAACGCTCACCTCGGCGAAGCCGGCCACCGCGGCCTTCAGGCGGAGGCGGTCGTCCTCGGTCGCCGCGCGCACGTCGAAGCTGGCCCAGTCGCCGCTCAGGGCCGGGGCCGTGTGGAAGGCGACGCCCGTCAGGCCCTGCTCGCGGAACCAGGCTATCTGGTCGTAGAGGTCCAGGATTGGCCCCGTTTTCCAGACCATTCCGCCGATCGTCATTATTGCTGCCCCCCTGCCCACGTGCACCTTCACTGCGCTTCAGACTGCCGCGCCCGGCTACTGCCCCAAGACGAAGTCTTCCTCCCGGAAAGCGTAGCCCCTGATCTGCGCCTTCGGAGCATCGTCCATGATGTAGGTGACCACGAAGATGCCGCCGTCCGGGGACTGCACCCAGCCCGAGTAGCCCGTGTCAGATTCCGGGCTGCGGTCGAAGTCCAGCGGCATGATGCGCGTGTGGGCCTCGCCGCGGCTGGGGGCCAGGCAGGACTCCACGTCCGTCAGCGCGGCGAAGAGGTTCTGCGTCCACCAGCCCACCCAGCCTTTGCCGCCCTGCATGAAGCGGTGCGTGATCATCACGCGCCCGCTGTTGAGCATCCCGGCAACGGGCCGGTGGCAGGCGGGGATCGGCATGGCCACGGGCTCCTCCCAGGTCTCGCCGCCGTCGCGGCTGATGGCCTTGAAGCAGTCGAGGCCGCGGAAGGAGTTCTCGCGCATGAAGCACACCAGCTCGCCGCCCGGCAGCTCGAGGATGCTGCCCTCGCAGAGCTGCAGGCCGGGCGCCGACGCGACCGTGCGCGGGCCCCACCACGTCGCGCCGCGGTCGTCCGACATCCAGCAGCGCACGTCCCAGGTGGGCCCGGAATCGCCCGGCAGCACGGCGTGGGCGTCGAGCAGCCAGCGCCCGGCGTGCGGGCCGTGCTTGAGCTCGACCAACTGGTCCGGCACGATGCCCTCGACGGGCGTGGCGTGGGGCCCGTCCCAGGTGTCCGCCTCGTCATCGCTGAACCACAGCCAGTTGCTCTGCTCGGCGCGCAGCTCCCTCTCGCCGCCTGGCGCGTCCGCCACGCGGTCCACCACGGCCAGCAGACGGCCGTCGGTCAGAGCCGTGATGCGCGGGCAATTCCAGAAGGGGTCCTGGCGCGACTGCCCGCGCAGCTCGCAGCTCAGGGGCCGCTTGGGCGCCCAGGTCCTCCCCCGGTCGGCCGACGTCGTGTAGACGATCCGTGTGTAGCCGCGGTCCGCGTGGTGCGTGCACTCAGCGAACACGCACACCAGCTTCCCGGACGCCGTAAGCGCCACGTCGGGGAAGGCCTCGTAGATGCTGTCGTCCCTGCTAACGGTCATCTTCTCGATCATGAGCAAGCGTCTCCCTTGTTGGGCTGGCGGCGGGAAGCCGCGGCGCCTTCGGCGACAGGCGGCCGGGTCAGGGCCCGGGGGCGGCCGGCGGCCGGTGCAGCGCCAGCGACCCGGTCAGGAGGGCCTCGCCCGCCTCGTCCAGCGCCAGGTTCACCACCGACTCGACTGTGGTGCGCTCGGTGAGCATGCACGGGCACAGGGCGAACCAGGGCAGGTAGGTGAGGCGGCCGCCCTCGGCGGTCACGGCACTCACCCCCACGACCACGTCGCGCTTGTCGGTCACGAGGCGCAGCAGGGCCGTGGTGCCCTCCGCGGGCTCCCAGGGATCGAAGTACAGGCAGCGGCAGTCCGCGAAGCCGTTCCACGGCATCTTGTCCAGCGGCTTACCGGCGACGAACTCCCGGTCGCCCAGGGCCCAGAGGAACCGGGCGCCGAGCATCTCCTCGGTCGCCGCAGGGAAGGCCACGGGCCTCTCGGGCATCACGTGTTGCGGCATCCGGGCGGCCAGGCTGTCGAGCACGCGCCCGCCCAGCCAGACCACGCTGCCGCCGGCCCGCAGGTACGCCTCCATGGCCCGATTGAACAGGGCCACGTCCACGCCGCGCTCGGAGCCCAGCGCGGGCGCCGCGACGAGCATGACCGGCGTCTGCTTCACATCGAACCCCTCGCCGAGCACCCGGTCCTCGTAGGGCACGCACCGGTAGGCCACGCCCTTCGCCGCCAGCGTGCGCAGGACCATGCTGACGGTCCACTGGTGCTTGCCGCCGAGGGCGCAGCCGCCGCAGTAGACCGCGCCGGGACGGTTCGACACGAGCACGCCCAGGGCCCCCGGCGGGGCGTCGTCCACCCAGAGCCGTCTGAGGATGTTCATGCTGCGGGCGGGCGGCGTGCGCGGGTCGCGGGCCTCCAGGTCGGCCTGGGCCCTGGCCGCGGCGGCTTCCTGGTCGAAGCGCGGCTCCTCGGCCTGCGCCGCCAGCGCCAGGCCCGTGACCAGCGCGTCCAAGACCGCGCGCGTCCCCCGTGCGGCGATCGCGGCCAGCGTGGGCGTCAGCGCCGCCCGTGCCTGCGCGCCGTCGGGGGCCAGCGTCCGCTCCTGCAGCTCGAAGGCCTCCTGCACCTCCGGCCAGGTGTTCAGCTCCTCCAGGCTCTCCGCCGACTGGACCACCAGGTAGCGAAGCACCTCGGTAGGGTCGCCGGCGATCACCTGGCCCCGGTAGTCGCCCAGCGCCTCGTCGTAGACGCCCTGGCAGGCCGGGTCGAAGTAGGTGTCGCGGAAGGCCGCGTCCGGCATCAGGGCCGATTCCAGGCTCCTGCCGCCCGTGTAGGTCACCCCAACGTATCCCAGCGTGACATGGGGATACCAGATCACGTCCGGATGATTCAGGGCGTACTTGTCACCGATGCTGTGGGTGAGGCACCCGGCCCACATCAGCGCCTCCTCGTCGTGCCGCGCCCTCAGCTCGCGCACGAAGTGCGGCATCACGCGCGTCACATCGTGCGGGTTGAAGCTCTCCGCCCGTACGGTCTTCAGAAAGTACTCCCCCACCGGCTGGGGCAGGGATTCCGCGCGGTAGAGGTCAGGATAATGGGAGTAGTGGTTGACGAAGCGCTCCCAACGGTCATCGCCGTACCTCGAGGCAAAGGCCTCGGGCAGTCTGCGCCGGACCTGATCCGCCTGGCTGTTGTGCCCCACACCCCAGGCCTGTACCCAGGCAGGGGTCGCCAGCAGCAGCCCGAGGACCAGGCAGCGCCGGCAACCGCCGGTGTCCCACCGACCAGTCTTCCTGATGCGAGTCACCACATCGTCCTCCTCCCATCGGAGCGTGGGTCCTGTGACCTGGCGTCGGCGACCGCGCCGACGGGAAGGCAGCGGGCCGGGCCGATGCCCTCCCTGGCTCGGCCTCAGCCGTCGGCCCTTTTCTTCAACGACCGCCCCCTGGGACCTCCACTCCCCGGGCTACCCCCCGGGAGCCACCCGCGGGCCCGCCGGCGTGGACCGTCCCTCCGCGTGAGCTCTGCTTACGGCCGCGACAGGAAGAACCAGCGCGTCTCGTCCCGCGTCATGTCCAGCTCCACCGTGTCCGTGCGCGCCGCGACCGAACGCCCATCCGTCAGGTCAGTGACGCGGGCGGGCTCTCGCAGCCACAGGACCTTGTGGCCGGGGAACAGGGCGTGGACCGTGAGGAAGTGGTCGTTGGCGTAGACCGCGTCACCCGGCTGGGCGACGCACCAGCAGCCCGCCCACCGCGCCAGGTTGTGGGCGAACTGGTCGCTGACGTGGGGCGCCCCGACGAAGACGGACTTCCAGGCGCCGAAGTCGCGCGCCGCCAGGGCCGGCGCGTCGCCGCCGGGGTAGTGCGCCAGCACGGTCACCGCCGGGTCGTCCACGGCGAAGGCCGGCAGCTCGGGCGCCGAGCCCAGCGTCAGGCAGCCGTCCAGGTCCCGGAGAAGCGGATGGTCCCCCTCGACGGGCTCGGCCGCAAGCCTCTGGGAGCCCAGCAAACGCACGCCGATGCCGGTGAGGGCCCTGACGGCCGCCGCCGGGTCCTCGGCGCCAACCACCCCGGGCGCGTGGACGAAGGCCAGCAGCTTC
>CAZSOQ010000121.1:0-16342 GCA_964608495.1 uncultured Armatimonadia bacterium
GACGATTCTTCCGGCGACTGGGCCTGCTGGGCCGAGATGCGCATCGAGACGCTGGAGTCGTCGCTCCTGCGGCGCCTGGACCCACAGGGTGACGCCTACCGTCGCGAGCCGGGGCCCTTCCCGGTTGCGGGGCTGACGGTGGCTGACCTGCGTGGCGCCAAGTCCGGAGTGCTGCATTACGACGGCCAGGGGCTCTCGGGCACCGGGGATGACTATGGGTCCTTCGCCGTCCTGAACGGGGTCTTGCTGGGCAACATGGTCGCGGCCGGAGGCGGAGAGACGCAGAACATCTGGGCTGAGCAGGTGAGCGTCCCGCTGACGCCCAAGGCCATGGCCACGTTGGACTTCCGGAACATCTTCGAGCTGCAGAACCCGAGGAGAGACTACTTCAAGGTCCGCCGCTTCTGGATCGAGCTGGAGCTGGCAGACGGCCGCAAGTGCTCGTCGGACATCGCGACCGCCGTCTTTACCCAGCCGCCGGACTGGGCCCACGCCGAGGGGATAGGCGTGCCCTTCGGGCAGAACATCACGGCCAACATCTGGTTCCGCAGGTGAGGGCCGGGCCCCGGGTAGCCCGCGGGGCCTGCCGATGGACGCTCCCGGCCGCGAGGCGTCCCGCTTCGCGGCCTTTCCCTGCCGCGGCGTGCCTCTCAGGAGGCGGCCCGGCGCCGACTACTCGCCACCCGGGCCGGTGGGGTCGGTGGACATTAGTGCGACACTCCGGGCGAGCGCCTGCTCCCCGACGGGCCTCGCCCACGCCAGCACCAGGAGCCCCAGGATGACTATCGCGCCACCCACGAACTGCCTGAGCGTGGGGAACATCCCGAGGAACAGGGGCGCGTAGATGGCCACGAACAAGGGACTCGTGGTGCGCACCACCCCAACCTCGGACAGGGAGATGTAGCGCAGGGAGTGGAAGAACAGCAGTTGCGCGCCGAAGGGGCCAACAGCCGCGCCCGCCGCCAGCACCACCAGGTGAGACCAGGACGGGACGACGTGGAAGCTGCCCGTCACCATCGCCACGGGGAGCACCGTCGCAGCGATCACAGCCGACCGGCACCAGACCGTGACGGCCGGGCTGCTGAGCCCCGCCACGTACTTGCCCACCATGTAGCCCAGCGCGGCAGTGACCGCGCTCACGAGGCATAGCACGACGCCCAGCCGCTCACCGGCGCCCGTCGCGTAGCTCAGGATGACGATCCCGGCCACAGCCAGGCCCATGCCCAGCCACGCGTCTCGCCCTGGCCGCTCCCGCAGCACGATCAGCCCCAGGAGCGCGGCGAAGAGCACCTCGCTGCGCGAGAGGAAGGAGGTGACCGTGGGGTCCAGCATCTTGAGGCCCGTGAAGCCGGACACCACGCTGGCACAGTGCAGCAGGCCGATGCCGAGCAGGGGCTTCCAGTAGCCGCGCAGAGGCTGAACCAGGCCCACTCGGCGCGCGAGCATGAAGAGGCTGGCGCAGCTCCAGGCGCAGGTGAACCACAGGAACACGAAGGTCAGCGGGTCCAGGGCCTGCATGGCGTACTTGGCGGTGACGAAGCTCGTGGCCACGCTGGCCGAGCCGACCACCGCGATGAGAAGCCCGCGCCTTCTGCGGGCCTGCTGTGCTGCCTCAGTCTCTGCCTGCATTGGCGGATGACTCCCTGCCGGCGTCGCCGGGGCCCGGCCGGGCCGACGGGTTCACCCTCACCGCCCGGCGGCGCGTCCCGACGGCGCAGGGGTTGAGTATAGCCCCCCAGTGGTGGTAGAAGGAACCTACGCGGCGGCAGCGTCCGCTGGGGCCACTTGGCGGCCCCGTCCTCGGAACGCCCGGCGGTATGGAGGGAGCGGCCAATGGCGGACTACCAGCTCTTCTTCGGCGACAGCCACACCAACCTGCACAGCCCCAGGATGCGCGAGCCGGGCTACCTCGACGCCGTTGTACGCCAGGCCCGCGAGCTCGTGGACTTCTGGCCCATCGCTTACTACCCGCAGGAGTATCACGAGGTGAAGGGCTTCCGGCTCGAGGATTGGCTACCCGAGGACACGGTCGCGGAGGACTGGCGGGTCATCTGCGACCTGGCGGCCCGCGAGAACCGCCCGGGCGAATTCGTGGTATTCTCGGGCTACGAGTGGCAGGGCGACGGGACCTGCGGCGACCACAACGTCTTTCACTTCGACGACCATCAGCCCCTGCTTCGCTGCAGCACCTCGGACGAGCTGTACGCCGAGCTTCGGCGGCTGGGCCTGCGTGCCATCGCCATCCCGCACCACACGGCCTACCTGACGGGGGTCCGCGGCAAGAACTGGGACATCCACGACGAGGAGCTGTCGCCCTTCGCCGAGATCTACTCGGTCCACGGCTGCTCGGAGTCCGACGAGGAATGGATCGGTCTGCGCCAGAACGCCCACATGGGCCCGGGCCTGAGCGGCTGCACCATCGAGGACGGCCTGGCCCGCGGGTACAGGCTGGGGATCATCTGCTCGGGCGACAACCACATCTGGCCGGCCATGTACGGCAACGGCCTCATGGGGTGCTGGGCCCAGGCCCTGACGCGCGAGTCCCTGTGGGAGGCCTTCCGCGAGCGCCGCGTGTATGGCGTCACCTCGGACCGCATCGAGCTGCGCTTCGCCGTCGAGGACGCCGCGATGGGCTCGGTAATCCGCAAGCGGGGCCCCGTGCGGGCCGAGGTACGGGTGCGCGGCAGCGACGCGGTGGACCGCGTCGAGCTTCTGCGCAACAACCGGGTGATCGCCTGCTACTGCCACAACGGGCGATGGGATGTACCGACGAGCGACGAACGGATCCGGGTCAAGCTCCGGGTCGAGGCTGGCTGGGGGCCGCGCGACAGCGAGATGCCCGAGCACGTGACCCGGCAGTGGGACTGCTCGATCGAGGTGCCGGAGGGGGCGATTCTGTCGGTCGAGAAGTGCTGGCGCACGCCGGGCCAGCACGTGGACGCGCCTGGCAGCCGGCGGTGCGGCTTCGGCTTCACGAGCCAACTGGGCGCCGGGCAGCAGGGCGCCTTCGGCTTCCGCACGGCGCTGAGCCAGGGCGAGGCGACCGTCTTCGAAATCGAGGCGCGGCCCTGTGACACGG
This sequence comes from uncultured Armatimonadia bacterium, assembly GCA_964608495.1. Lineage (GTDB taxonomy): Bacteria > Armatimonadota > Zipacnadia > Zipacnadales > FEN-943 > JAKORR01. Next base: position 3,080 of record CAZSOQ010000121.1, read on the forward strand.
TCAACCTGGACCTGGACGGTCAGCGGCTCTCGCTGACCCTGGCGCTGGCCATGCGGGGCTCGCAGGTGGTCTTCTTCCCCGACGAGGTGCGGGAGTACCTGCGTGGGAGACATGGGCTGGATGCGGCTGACCTGCCGCGCCCGGACTCCCTCTACTTCCTCTCCCACAAGGCCAAGGTCCACCGCGCCATCCCGCAGGTGGGCTACACGGCCGAGTTCAGCCACACGGACGAGGCGCCGCCGGAGGGCATGAACCACTACCGCGTGCGGGCCTACCAGCGCAATGGAGCGGTGGCGTGGTCGTCGCCCGTGTGGGTCGAGGCGGGGTGAGTCGGGTCGCCTGGCTCCCTGGCGCAACGGGTAAGTGCTTCCCGCGTCGAGCAGTTGCCGCGGGGCGGAGGTCCGGGCCCGGCGGCTCGTGGCCAGCGGAAGCGGGCAGGGCACGGGCTTCAGCGCGCGGGAGCACAACGCCGGGCGGGCGACGTCCTCGGGGACCGTGGGGGAGCTGAGATGCGGAAGTCGCTGGGCAGCAAAGGAGGCGTGACTGATGAGAGACACGGTTGCCGTTGTCGGGATCCTGACCCTGGTGGTGCTTGCGGGGGTCCTGGTGTCAAGCTGCGCTCGCGAGCAGGCCCCCTCGCCGGATGCCATGGCGGTTTCCGGTCCCGCAAGAGCCCCGGAGCCCCCTGCGGACCAGGAGAGCGCCGCCGCGGCGGAGACCGTAAAGTGCTCGGTGTGTGGCCGCGAGTGTGAGGCCCGCCGGGCCGTTCTGGCGCGGACCAAGGACAAGCAGTACCAGTTCTGTTGTGCCTTCTGTCTGGCCAAGCACATAGAGGCTGGGCTGATCAATCCAGAGAAAGACGAAATCGTGTTCCACGATTACGTTACAGGCGAGGAGGTCTCGCCCGGGGACGCGCTGATTGTCGAGGACAGCGATGTTGACCTGAAGTGCCGCAGCGCGGTGCTGGTGCTGAAGGGCCGCGAGTGCGCGGAGGCCTTTGTCAAGGAGCACGGGGGATCGGTCCTGAGCTGGGCCGACTACCTCGCGCGTGAGATGGCCGAGGAATCCGAGGGGAGGAGGGCCAAGCAGCGGTGAATGAAGCCCGAGGCCGGTCCGCGTTGGCGCGGTGGGCGGTTGGCGACTGGGCCTCTGCGAGCCAATGACAAAGGCGTGTCCCTGTAGCCGCTAGCCGGGGACAGGTTGTGCCCGGGAGGCGCCAGGGCAGGCGCGTGCGGAGCCTGTCCCGTGTCCCAGACGCAGCACAGGCGCTCCCCGGACGTTAGGGGGCGATCGTGGTTGTCTCCTCGGCCCGCGCTCCCGAAGCCACGTCTCGGAACTGCAGCCGCCACGCGCCCGGTGGGTCGTTGAGGGCGAGGGGTATTGACGCGCGCCCGCGTCCCGCCGGGCACTCGACGTTCCGCGAGTACTGGCGATGGGGCTCCACCGACCCAGGCGCGTACACCTTCATGTATACGACGTGGAACTGGGCCTCGCCCGGCTCCGTGCGCACCGCCACCGTCACCGGCAGCTCCTCCCCGAGCTTGGCGGACGCGGGCGCCCGCGCGTCCAGCCCCACGACCCGGTAGGGGAGCAGGGCGAAGAGCCGGGGCCTGCCTCGCGACACCTCTACGTCCCACGAGGCCACGGGGCCTTCGCCCACCTGTCGCCCCGTGCGCACGTCATAGACGAAGGCGGGCTTCGCCATGGCCACGCTGACCTTCTGCGGCGGAAGCCCCCGCTGCAGGATGTCCTGCTCGAAGGCCAGATAGCGCAGGTCGCCGTCGCTGAAGAGCACCTGCTCGATGCAGCGCGGCCGGCCGGCCTGGGCCGTCAGGCGCGCGGGCGGCTTCAGGCCCGCCTCGGCCAGGACCTGGCCCAAGACCTCCAGCGCCGGGCCCTCGCGCCCCTGGGAGCGCAGGTCGTTCACCAGGGCGAAGGGCAGGTTCAGCAGCATCGCGCGTCCCTGGCCGAAGGCGTTGGTCACGAACACCGGCGTGCCCTCGATCTCGGCCGCGGCCCGTCCACCGGCCAGCCGCAGACTCGGCTCGAGAACCTGTACCGCCACGCTCTCCCCGCCGAGCTCCAGGGACCCGCCCTTCGAGGGCTCACCGACGGCGTCGGGACCCGCCCGGCTCGTCACCCCGAAGACATCGTCCAGGGGGCGCTGAGGCCTGATGGCCCCGTTGTCCGTCAACAACCCCACGCGCCCGTCGGCCAGCAGCGCCCCGCCGCGCCGCACGAAATCCCTGATCGCCTCGACCTGCCTGTCCGATAGGCACGTCGCCAGAGGCAGGACGAGCAGCCTGTAACCGCCCAGCACGCCCGGGTTTGCCTCGAGCTCCTCGGCGGCCACGTGCTTGCACTGGTACCCGAGGTCCTCGACTGCCCGCAGCACCCCGCGATGACCGTTCAGCCAGGCGCCGTCGGGCTGGAAGGCCGCGCCCGGCGCCAGCTTGGACGCCAGCCTCGCGGCGAACATGTCCGCCTGCGAGTACAGCACCGCGATCCCCGAGTGCTCGCGCCGGGCGTGGATCAGCAGCTCCCCGGGCCCGGCCTTGATCTCTCGCGCCGCGTCGAAGTACCACCGCCCGAAGTCATTCACCGACAGGTCCGGGTTGAAGGGTATGTAGTCGCAGCCCCAGGACGTCCACCACCAGCAGGAGTTGTGGCCCTGGAACAGGTTGTGCCAGCCTATCGCCGAGAAGCCCTCCTCCGTGTCCGCGATGGCGTTACCCCACTCGCCCGTCAAGGCGTCGGGGCTCTTGAAGGACCGGATGAACTCGGCCTGCGGGAACCCGCTGGTGTAGACCTGGTTGAGCTCCAGGTTCCTGGTCAGCTTGTAGAAGTCGTAGCCCGCGCCCCAGTGGTAGCCGAGGAAGCCGTCCCAGCCCACCTTCGCGCCGGGGTCTTCCTGGCGCACGAAGCCCGCGAGCTTCTCGTGCAGCCCGGCGAAGGCAGTGTCCAGGAAGGCCTTGTGGTCGAACCAGGGCGCGAAGCTCTCCGTCTGCTCGGCGGCCTGCTCGATCCACATCGGCTCCCGGATGTCCTCGAAGCCCGCGTAGTCGGTCCGCCAGACGGCGTTGAGGGCCGCGATGGTCCCGTACCTGGCCTGCAGCCCTTTGCGGAAGGCCGCCATCGTCTCGGGGTCGGCGCCCACCTCGTACCGGGCCCGCGACAGGTAGTTCTCGTCGCCCAGCGTGTACGCCACCGGTCGGTACGGCGCCGCCTGCCTGCAGCAGACCTGCATGGACGCCCGCTCCTTCTCGATCCACTCGGCGTCGAAGAGCCCCGGCCTGAGCACGTGCTCCTCGCCGTCCTCCCCGGCTATACGGCTCACGTAGGGCACCAGCCGCAGGCCCGACTGGGCCGCCAGCTCGTGCTCCCGCGCCGCGCCCGCGTCCGTGTAGCCGCGCATGTGGCACAGGTCCATCATGTCGGCACCCATCTCGTAGCACAGCCGGTTCTCGCGCCGGACCACCGGCTCGCCCCCCGCGTAGGACCACATGAGGAAGGTGAAATCGTCGTAGGGGTAGGGGACAGGCACCGTGAACCGGTCGCGCCTGACCGCCAGCACGCGATCGCCCTCGAGCAATCGCGTGTCGAGCTGATGGCACACGGTCACCGGCGGCGTGAGCTTGAGGTCCGCTCGCGTGTCCCCTTCCGCCCCGACGGCGGACCGGGCCCGCGCCAGAAGCCTGCCGAGGCAGTCCCGGGCTTCCCACTCGACGGTCAGCTTGCCGTCCCCGGGAATCGGCCGCACGTCCGCCTCGCAGGCAAGCGTGCCGCCGTCGGCCAGGTCCACCATCGGCACGGCTGCCTCGTGCACCCGCGACGACGGTGAGAGGCGCACGTCCTCGATCCTGTGCGTGGGGTTGACGTCCAGCACCCGGCTGACGCAACCCACGCAGTTCCCGGCCGCGTCGCGCAGCGCCACATCCACGAAGTACCTGCGCATGGCCGGCAGGGGCGGCAGGGCGATCCTCGGATCGGCCGCGTCGAGCTTCTGCGCCCCGGCCGCCACGACCGTGTCGTGGTCGTCCTGCACGCGCACCAGCGCATCGGCGAGGGCGCCTCCCTCGACGCGCAGCCTGAGCTGCGTCGGCCGGGCCACGTCCACCACTCCCTCGCGCGCGAGCAGCTCGGCCCGGCAGGGCATCTCGCGTCCCGCCGCCGCGAGGAGGGCCAGCGCGTTGAGCGCCAGGAGCCGGTCCGTCGCACCCTCCAGCCCCTCCACGGCGTCGTTCCTCGGCACCAGCGCCGAGTAGGTCCCCAGCCCGACGCTCAGGCTCACGACGCGGCCCTGGCCGTACCGGTATCCCGCCAGCGGCGATCCCTCCGTGATCCTGCCCCTTTCGCCCTCGCGCAGCCCGGGGATCTCCGCCCAGGGTAGAGCCGCCAGCGCCGGCTCCACGAGGCTGTCGTCCCGCTGGGCCGTCAGCCCCTCGGGCCATCCCGTCAGGGTGTCGCCGCCACCGACCAGCATCAACCCCTTGCCCGCGCGCACCTGCGCCAGTATCGTTTCCCTCACGCGCTCGGGTATCGCCCCCGCGTTCAGCCCGGCGATCAGGATCGCGTCCACGCCGGGGTCGGAGCAGATGCGCAGCCCGTGCCTCTGGGCGACGCCCAGGCTGAGGGGGCCGATGCCGGTCTGGTTGCGGTAGGGCCAGTAGTCGGGCACCACGAGGGCCGTTGCCGCATCGAAGTACAGGTGCTCGACGTCCATTGCCAGTCGCCGGGCCAGCTCCACCGTCTCGTAGGCGCACCATCGCCGGCACAGCAGCGCCACCTTCACCGGCGGCTCTGCCAGCCGCGACGCCCAGGGGAAGTCCGGCGGCCCGACGGGGCGCCACGTCTCCGCGGGCCTCGTGAGCAGCTTCGCATCCCTGGACGCGATCGTCGCCGCGCGCTCGTCGTCCGCGGGCAGCGGCTTCAGGGGCTTGTCCAGATCGGCTCCGGCCAGTGCCGCCAGAGCCTCGGCCTCGGCATCCGCCGAGCGCCGGAAGTACGCCCGCGTCTCCTCGGGGCCGGGCATGCTGGGGAACTCATACAACCCCAGAGCGAAGCCCCGCCGTCCCTCCTTCAGCGCGAGGTCCACGTACTCCGCGTAGCCCCCTATGCCCGACAGCGTCACGCTCGCGAAGGCCTCCGGGTCGCCCAGCAGCAGGCCCGCCGAGCCGTCCCCCGGCCGGCCCTCGCACGTGTCCTCCAGCAGCACCCATCTCTCCGCCGCCAGGTCCATCTCGGCCTGCCCGCTCGCCAGCGTCCTCGTGGCGGTGGTCACGCTGCGCACCCACGGCTTGCTAAAGGTCGCCGGGTAGCACATCAGGCGGAGCTTGACCTCGCGGACCTCTTCCTTGGGCTCGTAGCGCCCGAAGAACAGCAGCTTGTCGCTGCCGGAGGTAAGGGCGAAGCGCGCGGTGACAGTGGCCTTGGGCGTGTCCCAGAGGTACTCCACCATGGCGTCCTGGCCGCCGGCGCGGACCACGCGGAAGCTCGCGCGGTAGTCCTGGATGTTGAGGCCGTCGAGGGTCCAGATGAAGAAGCCCTGGTTGTACCAGAGCGCGTCGGAGGGTCCGGCGATGCCGAGAGGGGTATAGCCGATCGTGGGGGCCCACTTGACCCATGTGACCCGCCCCGGCTGGTCGGCCAACTCGACCACGTCGTACCTGAGCGTGTAGTCCGCGATGCCGCTGGCCAGGACGACGTCGGTGACAACCCGCTTCCCCTGGGCCTCCTGGGAGACCTGGGGGCCGTGGACCGTGACCGTTGCGTCCCCGAGGGGGTCTTGCCCCTGGCACAGGCTTACGCCCAGGACGAGCAAAGCAGCGGCCACGCCGGTACGCCTCATGTTCGGGCACCCCCAGTGGTCGTCGCGGTTGGCTGGGAGCCACTTCCATCCCTGCCTGCGTCTCCCTCCGGCGAGGGAGAGGCGCAGCGCCGCCGGTCCCGGGCGAGCGAGGCAGCAAGGCAGGGCCCCCAGCCCCGTGGCGCTCTACAGCCCCGTTGCTTCGATCCACAGCAGCAGCGCGATGATAGCCGAGCAGACGGGCAGGACCACAGCCCAGGGATTGACGCCGAGCGCCTGCCACAAGGTCCGCTCGCCGAGGCTGCCGAGCTTGAGGAAGCGCTCGAGGCGCGGGCAGAGCTGGGCGAACACGAAGGACCCCGGCAGCATCCCGACCACCCCGCCGACCAGGGCATCGAGCCCGCCCTCACCCACGGCGCCGGCCGCCGAGGTCGAAGGCATCGCCGTCCTCGACGGCGTTGCCGTACGCGAAGGAGAGCTGCGACCCATGGTAGATCCCCGCCCCCGTCATCGCGGCCAGGTCAAGCGACGGTGGGCGACGCCCCTCGCTCCTCGGCGGCCCAGCGCCCGGCGTCAGGGCCTCGCGCAGGCCTGGGTGCCGTGGGTCGCCGGTGGGCCGGCGCTCAGGACGTCGAGGCGAAGATCTCGTGGCACAGGTCCAGGTAGTACTGGAAGTTGTCCAGCGGAACGTCCGGCGGCACGGCATGGTCCACGAAGGGCGCCCAGCCGCCTGCCGCCGTGAGCTGCTGCACCTTGCTCCTCACTTCCTCCTCGACCGCCTTCCTGTCGGTCCGCAGGGCGCGCTTGTCTATCCCGCCGAACATGATCAGGTCGCGGCCGTACTTCTCGCGATAGGCCAGCGGGTCGCAGGCTGCGGCGATCTCGATGGGGTACACTCCGTTGACGCCCACCTCTTGCCACAAAGGTATCAACTCGTCAACGTTGCCGTCGCAGTCCACGAGGTGGATGTCTATCCCGTGCGCCCGCAGGAAGTCGTTCACCTTCCGGTAGTTGGGCGACATGTACCGGCGGAACAGGTTCGGCGAGATCAGCGCCCCCGTCTTCATGGCCATGTCCTCCCAGTACACGGCATAGTCGAACTCCATCTCCTCCACGGCCCGGCGGATCGTGGCGAGCACGAAGTCGCCCACGTAGTCCGTCATCTCCGCCACCAGGTCGGGGTCGTCGTAGTACAGCACGGCCAGGTGTTCCATGCCCATCCAGTTGCGTATCCAGCCGTAGTAGGACCCGCCGTGGATCCCCAGAGGGTAGTCCCTGTCGGCCCAGTAGCGCTTGAGATCGTCCCAGTACAGCGGGTAGCGGCAGGGCGAGGCGGGGTCGAGGCGCTCCTTGAGCCGCTCCCAGGTGTCCCTGTCGCGCAGGGGGTAGCTGATCCATTGGGGCATGCCGATGCCGCGGTTCTTCCAGACCCGCCGCCGCCCGCCGAACTCGTCCTCCACCACGCGGTAGTCGTCGGTCTCGTCCACCGTCTCCTCCTTGATGCCGGGTATCGGACCGAGGTTGATGGGCACCTGCTCGTACCGGTCGAAGCCGAAGTAGGCGCTGAAGTGAACGTCCGCCGGCATCCCCTCGCTCTGCCAGCGCTCTACAGTCTCCGGGAAGACCCACTGGGGCACCATGAAGGGCCGATCGGGCGACCCAAACCGGAAGGTCTCCAGAAAGCGTTCGCGCGCGTTCATCTTGCCTGCTCCCTCTCTGACTACCGGGATGTCTTGCGGCCCTCGTATTCGCCGCCCGAGGCGCGTCCTCCTCCGATCCGCCCGCCCGCTGCTTTCACGGGGCGAGCCCTGCGGGAAGCCTGGCACGGTCTGTGTGCCGGGGGGCGACGGGCGTGCCCCGGTGCGAAGCCGTGCATCCACGACCGCAGCGGGGCCGTCCTCGGTGCCGGACTTGCCCGTGAGCAGGGGGTAGGAATCACCGCCGCCGCCCCGAATCGCTCCCTCGCCTTCCCCGGCGGGCGCCACCCCGCGTGGCCCCCAGCCGATTCCCTGCGTGGAGGAACCGAAGCGGATGACACTGCGGCAGTGCCTCTGGGCAGCGACTGTGGTCGCCGCGGCCGCGGCGCTCGTCGCCTGCCCTGTGTTCGCCGCCGAGGGCCCCGGCCAGCGAGGTGAGACGCTTCCCATGTGGACCGACCCCGTGACCCGCTACCTTCATATCAGCTACGACGTGCCGCCCGACGCGCCGGACGAGGTGGTCGTGGTCTGCTGTTGGTCATCCCCCGGCGGGAACGATTGGCGTCCCGCCCGCGTCAGCCCTCTCATCTCCGAGACGGCCCTGCGGCTGCTGCCGGACGATGAGTGGGAGCAGTGGGCGCGGCAGGGCCGCATCGTCGAGCGCCGCGCTGCCGGCCTCACCCGCACGGTCGTCTTCGACCCCTACCCCGAGGCGCAGAGGGACGGCCGGGTGGACGTGGACTTCCGCATCGTGATCCAGTCCCCGGACGGCGCGGAGCTCGCGACCCACGTCCGCCGTGTGCAGGCCGACAACTCGGACGTGGTCTACATCGAGGACTGGTCGCAGGTCCTCCAGGGCGACGCGCTGGCCGCGGCCCCGGCGTCCGAGGACCGGAAGTGGGCCTTCCGCACGGGCCAGGACGCCTCCGCCGGCGCTACCAGAGGCGATGACCTGTACGGCAGGTCGCCCGCGGACCTTCCGCTTCCCCAGCTCACCTACCCTCTCGACCTCCGCGGCACCTACGCGATCTTCGTCTGCACGGCACCGCACTACGGCCTTCGCTTGCGCCTGACGGGCGATGAGCGCGCCGACCTGCTCTCCTCTCCGCGCCCTTCCCAGGAGGTGCTGTGGCGCTGGCGTGCCCTCGACCGCCAACACCTCGTCCTGGGCCAGCCCCACGGCTACACGGGCTACACCGCGGCTGAGGTGGACTATGTGAAGCTCGTGCCCCTGGCCGACGACGTAGTCGCCGACCTGGACGCCCGCTTCGGCGGCAAGCACGACAAGACCGTCGCCGGCTACTTCGAGCCCTACTCCTGGGCCTTCGCCGAGGACGTGCGCCACGCCCTGCAGCACCGCGAGCCGCTGACGGCCTTCGCCGAGGCCGGGCTGGACATCGTGGACATCCAGATCGGCCGCTTCGGCGCCAGGGTGGTCTACGAATCGCGCCGGGCCGACCAGCTCCTCTACTCCACCATCGGCGACCCGATCGGCGAGGTGGCCCAGCCCAAGACCGACAACGTCGGCCGTATGCAGCAGTACACCAATGCGCTCGAGGCCGAGCTGCGATATGCCCGCGAGCTGGGCCTGTTCCCGCACGCCAACTTCGGCGCCAGCAACTGCTACCCCGGCACGCCGCTGCAGGGCGATTTCTCCAGAGACCACCCCGACTGGATGCGCGGCCATGCCCTGCGCTTCGAGGTGCCCGAGGTCCAGGAGCACGTGCTCACGCTCTACCGCGAGGCCCTCGAGATCGGGGCTCCGGGGCTGTCCCTCGACTTCTGCCGCTACCCGGAGACCGTGGACGCCCCCGCGACGGCCACCGACGTGCTCCGCAAGCTGCGGGCGCTGGCCGACGAGTTCGGCGAGCGGCGCGGGGAGAGCGTGCCCATCCTCGTCCGCTTCCCGGCCACGGGTGTACGGCGCTGGGAGCTCTTCGACTACGCCACCTGGGCGCGAGAAGGCCTGGTGGACTACCTGTGCCCGAGCAACATCCAGGGGCGGCACCACCACTTCGACGTCGCGCCCTACCTGGACGCCGTCCGCGGCACGAAGTGCAGGCTCCTGCCCTGCGTTGACGGCCTGGACTGGGGCCTGCCGATGCCGGGGCCGTACCTGTGGCGCGTCCGGCAGCTCTACGAGGCCGGCGTTGACGGCATCTACGTCTACCAGGCCGACGCCCGGCTCCTGGGCACTCCCGAGGACCGGCGCTGCATGGGCCTGCTGGCGAGCAGCGAGGCCGTGGCGCGCTGGTGGGCCCGCGAGGAGGCCGAGCGCCCCCGTCGCAGCAAGGGCATCTACATCACCCCGTACCTGCAGATCGAGGGCTACAACGGCTGGGAGCGCTTGCGGGTCTGGACCGAGGGCCTGCCCCCCGGGAAGCTGGAGATGCACCTGGACGGGCAGCTTGTGTGCCGGACGGATGGTCCGCCCTACCTGCTCGGCACCGAGGACTATGCCTCCGACAGGGTCATCCCGCCCGGCGACCACACGCTTCTCCTCCGGGCCCAGGACGGGGACGGCTGGCTCGAGAGGAGCTTCACGATCCACGGCGCCGACTAGCCCTGGGGGTGTGCTCCCGACCAGGGCGGCAGAGGGTCGGTTGGGACGGCCCGGCGACAGGCCGCCGCGCCCGCCGGTATAATGCCCGCGGTTCCGCCTGGAGGAGATGCCCGATGACGCTCACCCGGCTCCCGGGCCTTGCTCTGCTGACCGCACTCCCACTGCTGGCCGCCGGTCAGGTGGTAGACGACTTCGACGGTGGCGTGACCCAGTGGGACACGGAGATGCGGTACGGCGACGTGGCCGGCTGCAGGTCCTCCAGCGGCGAGGGCACCGACGCCTCCAGCGCCCTGCGTGTGGACTATGTCTTCGGCTCCGCCGGCACCAACCACATCATCTACTCGCGCCCGGTGGAGCTTGACCTATCGTGGAAGGAGGGCCTGTCCTTCGATGTCAGGGGGGTCGGGGACCCCGTGATGGTCTTCCTCTTCCTCTGGGATTCCCAGGGCCGGTTCAGGAACTACGGTCCCCATGGCACGAACCACGACTTCCACACCGGCCACGCCAATTGGCACACCTGTCACGTGTCCTTCGACACGGACCGCTCGGTCCAAGGCGGCGATGCGGACCTGACGCACATCACGCGGCTCGGCTTCATGCTCAACCAGAACGGTTCGCGGACCGGCACCGTGTGGTTCGAGAACCTTCGCGCCACCGACGCCTCGGGTACCATCGAGTTCCTGTCGCCCTCGGCCATCAGCCCCAACGGCGACGGCGTCTATGACACTCTGGACCTGCGCGTGCACTTGCCGCGCGAGGCCCGGGTGACCCTCAAGGTCAGCCGCCCCGACGGCGAGGTGCTGGCCACGCCCGTGCGAGACCGCGTGCCGGAGTCTCGGGCCTTCGAGGTGCACTGGGACGCCACCGTGGACGGGAAGGTGCTGCCCGACGGCGAGTACCTGCTGGGCGCGTCCTTCGGCCTGGCCGGCGAGGACGTCGTCGAGGCCCGCTTCACGCTCGACACGACCCGCCAGTGGCCGCCGCTCAAGTACCAGGTCGAGCCCTTCTTCCCGATCGGGGTGTGGTTCGAGGGCCATCCCAGCCTGGCGGGCTATCCCGCCGATCCCGTCGAGGCCCGAGGTTACTACAACCGGTGTTTCGCCGATCTGGCCGCCCACGGCTTCAACGCGGTGGGCGTCCCCAACTGCCCCGAGTCCCTCTGGGAGACGCTCCTGCAGTCGGCCGAAGAGCACGGCATTCACGTCGTGCTGGAGGTCGGTCCCATCGTGGGGCTCGTCTCCTCCGGGGAGCCGGTGCCCGAGGGTCGGGCCTACGAGGCCATCAAGCGCGTGGTGGACAAGATCGGGAAGTACGATTCCCTCCTCCGCTATCAGGTACGCGACGAGCCTAGCCCCGAGATGGTCCCCAACTGGCTCCTCGTACGGCGTCTGCTGGCTGCCCTCGACCCCAAGCGCCCGTCCTTCTCCTGCTTCTGCAACCCCGCCTCGCTCGAGAGGGCCACGGCCGGGGCGTCCCTATCCGAGGCGGTCTTCGACATCTACCCCCATCGCCCGGGCACTCCGCCCCAAAGGCTCGGCCACTTCCTGCCAGCCCTGGCCAGCTTCAAGGCCGCCACCCGCGGCAGCACGCTCTGGGCCGTGCTCCAGGCCTTCGCCAAGGAAGGCGTCTGGCGCTATCCCTCGGCTGAGGAGCTGCGGGCCGTGACCTACCTGTCCCTCGCCGCCGGCGCCAAAGGGGTTTTCTACTTCATCTACCAGACCATGCCCGCCCATGCCGAGCGCCTGGAGGGCCTGATCGAGCCCGATGGCTGCCCCAGGCCCCTGTACGGTCCCGCGACCGCCCTGGCGCGAGAGCTGGGCAAGCTCTCACCGCTGCTCCTATCGCTCGGGCCGGCCGACCAGCAGCCGAGCCCGGAGGGCGACGCGCAGGTGGGCGCCTTCGTGGACGCAGAGGGCCATCCAGTGCTCGTCGTCGCGAGCACGCGGCCCGACCAGCCCGTGTCGGCAACCCTCAAGGGCCTGGCGGTGGGACGCTGGGAGGATGCGCTCACGAGCGAGGTCTTCGAGGTTCGCGACGGGGTGCTGACGGTGCCGCTGAAGGCCGGCGCCGGTCGCGTGCTGAAGGGGGGATAGGCGAGCCGGCCGGGATGGCCGAGGCGCGTTCCGCATCCGCCGCCGCCGGGACAGACGAGATGCCTGGCGCCCTTCGGTGGGGGTGCCCGCGGGCCCTGCTAGATCAAGCCCATGGCTGCAAGGATGGGCGGCAGACCCACGGGGAACATCAGACAGCCGGCCGCCATGAAGAGCGCGCAGACCAGGGGGGACGCGCTCCTCTGGCTCAGATAGTGCAGCCCCTCCGCCAGGAGCCGAACGCCATAGAACACGAGTATTACCCCGATGATGAGCCCCAGAGGGTCTCCGATTGCTGCGTTGATTGCCATCAGGGACGCCTCCCGGCGTTCCTAGGTGCGCGCTCCGTGCCGGATCCTGTTACTGTGGCGGCGCGGACGGTGCGCCTTCCTCGCGTGGCCACGAACAGGTCCTTGTCCTTCCCTCGGACCGCGCACGCCGCTCGACCCGGCCCAACGCCCAGGGCCGGGCCACAGTCCCGATCACTGCGTGATCCCGTCGCCGAAAGAGCTCACCACGTTACTCAAGACCTCTCGCAGTGTCTCCGCAAAGCCAACCCAGGCCGCCGTGGCCGAGATGACCAGCACTGACAGCAGCATGGCGTACTCCAGGGTCGCCATCCCGCGCCGCGCCCGTGCGAGACCCAGCCAGAGCCTGAACTGCCAGTTTGGCCCGCTGTGCCGTCCTGCACCCCTAAGGAACATGCGTGTCCTCCCAACCTTTGCCTGAACGGGAGTGTGGCTGTGCAGCCCCAGTGGCCCGGGATACGCGGGGCCTGGTGCTCGTGGCTGGGGAAGACCCCCGGCGCCCCGGGGCTATCCCAGCAGGCACAAACAAAGCCACACACTCTTACCGGTTGTGTGGCCGAAGAGGGCGTCCGAGATCCGCGTGACGCCCAGACTATACGCCTCCCTCAATTCTATGTCAACGAAAATAGCATTAAGTGCACATTAAGCTGGCATTAACCTTCTTAATGTTCCCTCGAGTCGAGCTTCGCCCGCCGTCAGCGCGCGGGGTACCTCTCCAGGGAAGCTCCCGCGCCTGTGGGGCCCTGTCTGGCGGGGTAGCCCTTGCTCTCGGAGGAGTCCCCTACCCCGCATCATTCAT
>CAZSOQ010000122.1:0-15750 GCA_964608495.1 uncultured Armatimonadia bacterium
GCTGGTCGTCAACCACATGCGCGGCACCGTCCGCTCCTGCGCCGTCAAGGCCCCCGGCTTCGGGGATCGCCGCAAGCGCAACCTCGAGGACATCGCCATCCTCACCGGCGGAACCTTCATCAGCGAGGACCTGGGCGTCAAGCTCGAGAACGTCGAGCTGACCGACCTGGGCCGCGCCACACGCGTCACCGTGGACAGGGACGACACCACGATCGTCGAGGGCGCGGGCTCGTCGGCGTCCATTGACGCCCGCATGGGCCAGATCCGCCGCGAGATCGAGGACACCGACAGCGACTACGACCGCGAGAAGCTGGAGGAGCGCCTCGCCAAGCTCGCCGGCGGCGTCGCCGTCATCAAGGTCGGCGCGTCCACCGAGGCCGAGCGCAAGGAGCTCAAGTACCTCTTCGAGGACGCCCTCTCGGCCGCCCGCTCGGCCCTCGAGGAGGGCATCATCCCCGGCGGCGGCACCGCGCTGCTGCGCGCGCAGGCCGTGGTCGAGAAGCTGATGAAGCGGGAGAAGAACGACGACGTTCGCGCCGGCATCCAGATCGTCGCGCGGGCTATCGCGTCCCCGCTGAAGCAGATCGCCGAGAACGCCGGCTATGAGGGCAGCATCGTCGCCGAGCACGTCCTCGCCGACGACAACTACAACTTCGGCTTCAACGCCCTCACCGAGAAGTACGAGGACATGTTCGCCTCCGGCGTCATTGACCCCGTCAAGGTCGTCCGCTGCGCCCTCGAGAACGCCGCTTCCATCGGCGCTCTCGTCCTCACCACCGAGACCCTCGTGGCCGAAATCCCCGAGAAGGAGAAGGCGGGTCCGCCTTCTCCTCCCGACTACGACATGTAGTCCGGCACCCCTCGCCGAGGAACAGCCCGGCCCCCACCAGGGCCGGGCTGCGTTCTTTTGCGCCAGCGGCAGGGCGGCTGGCGCGCCGCCTCACAGCTCGTGTCCCAGCAGCACCTCGTACATCGCCACGATGTTCTCCGGCGGCGTGTCCGGCTGCAGGTTGTGCGACGAGCAGGCGATCCACCCGCCGCCCTCGTTCAGCACGCCCAGCAGCCGTTTGGTCTCCTCGCGCACCTGCGCGGCGGTGCCGTGCGGCAGCAGCTCCTGCATGTCTATGCCCCCATGCAGCGTGAGGTGCCGCCCGAAGTCCTTCTTCAGCGCCACGGGCTCCATCCCCGCCGCCAGTGGCTGGAAGGGCGTGAGGATCTCCAGGCCGAGGTCAATCAGGTCCGGCAGGATCTCCCGCACGCCCCCGCAACTGTGGTATCTCACCCGCCTGCCGTAGGACCGGATCAGGTCGAAGACCTCGCCGATCCGCGGCTTGAGGTACCTGCGCCACATCTGCGGTGACATCATCAGCCCCTTCTGCGTCCCCACATCGTCGTTGTACTCCACGATGTCTATCGCGTCCCCGCCGGCCTCCAGAATCCGCCGCAGCCGCTCCCTCAGCGGCTCCTGCACCCGGTCCATCAGCCCGCACGCCTTCGCCGGCTCCACGGCCAGGTCCGTCATGAACCCCTCCAGCCCGCGGATGAACCAGCTTATCTCGAAGGTCCCCCGACAGTGCGCCCACACCGCGTACTCGCTCTGCGACTGCGCGGCCTCGCCTACTCCCGAGTAGTCCCAGTCGTCGGGGTCCATATACTCATGCGCGTCCAGCTCCTCGACCGACCCCACCTCCGCCAGGGGATGCCAGGCGATGTCTATGTAGTCGCCCGTCGGCGTAGTGGCCCGCCTGAACCCCACGCCCCACAGGTCAAGGTACAGCCCGTCCGCGGTAACCTCCTTGGTCGGGTCGGCGTAGGCGATGGGGGAGGCCTGCCACTTGATGCGCGGCCCCACGCCGCGCAGGTCCGTCTCGAGCACCGCCAGCAGGTCCGTGCCCTCCGGCAGGCCAAGGTACTGCGTGAGGCTGTGGACCACCTGCCCGTGCGCCCCGAAGTCCACCGGCACGCGGTCGGGCTGTTGGTGATCCGCGGCGCAGAGAACGCGCTCCTTCGAGGTCATCGGCTCGTCTCCATGAGTGTGGATATGCGGGCGCCGTTCGGCCCTCTCCTTCCGTCCCCCTGCAGGGCGGGGCTTCAGCCCCGCCGTCGGGCCCGTTCCCCCCGCCGGTGACGGCCTAACAGCGCCCTACCGCGCCAGGTACCAGGCCACGCGTCCCAGGAAGGCCGTGCACTCACTCGCCCGGCCCGCGTGCGCATCCTCCGGGTCAACCACCGGTCGGTCGAAGCTCGGCTCGATCACCAGGACCTTGCCGCGCCCGAAGTCCGCCTCCAGCACCGAGGGCCTCCCCGCCGTGTCTGTCATGAGCACCCGCCACTCGGGGGCCGCTCCCACGATGCTGTCGTAGGACACGATGCCCTGCAGGCCCTCGGCGTCCACGCCCGCGAAGAGCCCGTGCTTCGGCTCCAGCACGTCCCCGGTGGCCGTCTCCGGCTCGTCCAGCCACAGGTCCCAGGGCAGCATCCCCGTGTCCCATTCCTGGTCATTGAGCTGTCCCACCACCAGCGTCCCGCCCGACAGCACGAATCGCTGCAGGTCGGCCAGGTGATCCCTGAGGTCCGCGAAGTTGTAGTACAGCGCCTCGTCGCCCACGACCAGCGCCCGCAGTCCCTGGAGCTGCTCCCAGGACGCCTCCGCCACCGGCCTTGCCGACAGCCCTACCTTCGCCAGCGCCGCCGCGAAATGGTCGTTCCGGCCTGTGATGATGCCCACGCCGTCGCCCAGCTCCTCGGGCCTCGCGACCAGCACCCGTATCTCCCGCGTATCGCTCACGCCGCCCAGGCGGAACTGGACGCTCGCCGTGCCCGTCTGTCCGGGCGTGGCGTCGGGTCTGCACGTGAATCCGAGCGCCAGGTCCGCCCGTGCCTGGGGGGACACCGTGCACGGCTGGGGCGGCGCCACTTGCACCCCGTCCGGCGCCTCCCTCACCCTCACCTCGACCCGTACTTCCCTGTCGCTCGGGTTAACGAGGAAAGGGCGCACCACCCGCTTCTCGCCCGGCTGCATCACGAGGACCGACCGCAGGGCCAGCGTTGCCCTGACCTCCTGCTTCGGCGGCGCCTGCAGGTCCGTCACGCCCATCTGTCGCAGCCACTCCAGCGCGTAGAGCATACAGCAGGTCTCCTGCGTGAAGCTCTTCCCGAAGCCGCTGCGCCCGGCCTCGTACAGGTGCGCCGCGCAGGCCTCCTCTAGCAGCCCCAGCCTCCGTGCCCGGTGCTCCTCGTCTACCAGACACGCATAGCCCAGCCCGTCGCCCACCAGGCTGAAGGTCCACGTCCCGCCCTTGGACGTGAAGGTCGGGCAGGCCGAGTACCAGAACCCTCGGTCCTTCGCCACCCACGCCTCGTTCCACATCCAGTCCGCGCACCGCACGATCGCGCGCTTGACGTCCTCGCGCGGCTCGGTCTGGTCGTACATCCGCAGCCCGCGCATCATCACGCCCGTCATGAAGGGCTTCGGCCCGTAGTGCTGCGGCCGGTGCTTGCACTCGCTCGGGTCGAGGAAGTGCGACCCCATGGCGCCGCTCACCGGGTCCTGCCTCTGCAGCATCCGGTCCACCATCAACCGCGCGCCCTCCAGATACCACGGGTCGCCCGAGTCCTCATAGGCCGCGAGCATCGAGATGACCGTCCACCCTGCGTCGCGGGCATAGAAAGGGCACGCCGGGCTGCGCGCCGTCACGATCTCGCTGGCGATCAGGCGGCCGGTGTCGCGCAGGCGGTAGTCACCGAGCAGCGCGCCGTAAACGAGCTGGCCCTGCGTCCAGGTATGACAGTGCCCGCTGCCCCCGCGAATCCCGCCGCCATCGCGCCAGTCCGCCCCGAAGTAGCTGCCCGTGTGGCAGAGGCAGTGGATGTGCACCTTCCCGACCTGCCGGGGGTCGCGGCTGTAGTGCACCGTGTCCACGTCGGCGTTGTGCTTCGCCGCCGCTTCCCCGCGCCACAGCATGTCCAGCCGTCCGTTATGGGCGAACTCGAGCGCCAGAGCCCACTGCGTGTCGTACTCGATGTTCCCCCAGTTCCACTGCCTTTCGCCGTACCAGTCCCCGTAGTTGATGAAGCCATACTCCCGCACGCTTCCCTGCCGCTTCATCAGGTCATCGAAGGACCACTCGGCGTTCTCATCGTACCGCGGGAAGGTCTTGCCGTCCCTCGGATACAGGCTCCCCATCGCGCCCGACTCGCAGTAGTGCTTGGTCGTGCAGGCGGCGAAGAGGGGAGCGCTGACGTGCCCCGTCTCGGCGGCCAGGGCGTCGGTCTCACCGGGCGCGCCGAAGTCCAGCAGCACCTCGCTCGTGACGCGGGTCCCCGCCCGCAGCTTGTACTTGCCCCCGTCGCACCAGAAGAACAGCCGGTCCACCAGCTCCTGGTCCTCGGCCGACTGGTACGCATCCGCCGGCAGCTCCGGCAGCAGGTCCACGGCCAGCCCCGCCTTCGTCGCCGTGAATCCCTTGGGCCACACCTTCCAGAAGTCCCGCACGGCGGCCAGGACGACCGGGCTGCCTGCTCTCATCACCGCCACGCCGCCCGCGTGCCGCTCGCCCGCCTGCTCGCCGTTCACCAGGTACCGATTGTCGTGGTCCTGCAGCAGCCTGACCGTGCCGTCCGACAGCGGCCTCGGCTCGACCTCGCCCAGCCACACCGCGTCCCCCGCCATGGGCAGCTCCAGCGCCAGCCTGCTCAGCAGCGACATATCCGTCTCCACGTTGGCCGTGTCCAGCGACACCTCGAGATACAGGCGCGGCAGGTCCCGCCAGACGTGCGCCACCACCATGTAGCGGAAGGGCTTGCTCCCGTCCTCGCCCACGAACCACCCTGCGCGACGGACCATCGCGTGCAGGGGGCCGTCCTCCAGCACTGTCGTCTCGTCCGGCGTCCCTGCCACATAGCGCTTGTAGTCAGGCCCGGTGAGCACCAGCGGCGCGGCCGCCACGGCCACCTCAGCCTCGGAGGCCTTGCCGTCGCCGTCCTTGTCGGCCCACACGCGCCCCAGCGGCGCGTCGTCCGGCATCTCCAGCCGCAGGCGTCTGCCCTCGACGACCAGCCCTCCGTCGCCCTGGACGATCCGTAGCGCGGGTGTCACGGGCCTGGCATCCACCCCGTACCTCAGGCGATACTTCGCCTCCTTCCCGGCCTGCGTCTGCGCGAGGAAGTCCACGATCAGCCACCTGACCGAGCGGTCCGGCCAGTAGGACCAGCCCACAAGCTGCGCCTCGACGGGCTTGTCGTCCCGCCCCCTTAGCTCGCACCTCTGGGCATCCCACAGCCTCCCCCGCGGTATCGGCACGCCCGACCGCATGGGCCACAGCCGCCCGGTCGCCGCGGGCTCCGCCACCGTGAGCTCGATTTCCCCAGGCTGCTCGCCTCCGGGCTCGGGCGGCGCCATCTCCACTACCACGCTCGCCTCGGCCTGCTGCCCCTTCCAGTAGGCCCCCAGGTCGTTCTCCCGCGCCTGGATCTTGAGCGCGTACCGCGACGCCCGGAAGCCCCTCCGGTCCAGCGTCACGTAGAAGGCCCGCTGGTTCCCGCCGGGCTGCGTCTCGATATCGCCCTCCTCCACGTACGCCTCCGGTCCCGCCAGTGCGTAGTGCACCGTGCAGGTCGTCGGCCGGTTGGTCCGCCAGCTCACCTGCACGCGCCCCGGCGGCTTCCCCGGCTCGTCGGGCATGTGCCATACCTGCGGACCGTCAATCCGCAGCTCGGGCATCGCCGGCCGCTTCGTCACCAGCATGAACGACCCCACCCGGTACCCCGTCGAGTTCTTCGCCGTCGAGAAGGTAAGCTTGTCGCCCGCCTTGAGCTCGGCCGGCTCGGTCGAGAAGAGCAGCAGATCGCCCGCGCCCGCCGTTGCCGCCGCCGCCACGCCCAGGGGCCGGTCGTTGATCGAAACGTCAATCCCCGGGTACGGCCCGCCCGACCCGTACACCACGCACGCCACGTGGTACCTGCCCGCCCTCGGCACGCTCATCACCGCGCGCTCGCCCGCCACGCCCTGACTCGCCACGCTGCCGTCGTGCCACAGCTCGTACCCCACGACGTCCTCGGCCACCGGACGCAGCAGGAGGGCGCCCGGAGCTTGCCCCACCTGGCCCACCAGCTCCCAGTCCGCCGGCAGCACGTCGAAGTTCGCCCTCACAGGCACTGGCGGCACCGGCGCCTTCCGGCCGGGGTCCACCGGCACCGTCACCGTCGCCCAGACCGTGCTGTCCGAGTCGCTGGTGTTGTCCGCCATGTGCGACAGCAGGTACAGCCGAAACTGCGTCTTCCCGTCCACGATCTTCGCCTTCACATCGTCGCACACGTACACGGTGTCGCCGTCCACGACCCATCGCGGTGGCAGCTCGGCGCTTGCTCGCACCTCCGGCGTGAACAGCCGCGGCCCGAAGCTGCCCCTCACCGTGCTGTACATGGCGTCCACGCCGCGCACCCAGTCCGCGTCCTGCCGCCCATTGCTGTGATCGTTGTCCCAGTCCACGTACACGTGGAACACGGTCCCGTCCGCGTTGAAGGCCTCCGCGAGCGTTATCTTGAACACGTACCGGTTCTCGCCCACGTGGCCCACGAAGCACTGCACCACGTCGTTCGCCAGCTTGTGCGCGGCGTTGATGTTCTTGTCGCCCGCGCCCGACGCCCCATCGTCAAGAACGAGTCGCAGCTCCTCCGCCAGCCGCGGGTCGGTCCCCAGCCGTTCCTCGACGGCATCGGGAATCCCGTCGCCGTCGCCATCCTGCGCCAGCGCGCCCACAGGCAGCCCGAGCATCACGATCGCCAGCGCTGCCACGATAACCCTGGCCGGTACGGTACGCATGTCCGGTTCACCTCACGCAAACCCTTGCGGCCCACGGCCGCCCCGACCTACTCCCCTTCCCCGACGGTCACCGCCACGGGCGTCGTCAGCGCCCGCGCATCCTCCGCCGCGAAGTCCGGGCCATCCTGCCCGGGGTGCAGCACGTAAGCGGCCCGTAGGCCCTTCGTCTCGCCCGTCGAGAAGCCCACCTCGCCCAGCAGCCCCGCGTCCCAGTAGGTCAGGTTCGTGCCGGGCGAGCCCAGGTTCACGGCCGAGTGCGCCCAGGTGTCCGTCCACGCGGCGAACCACTCGACCCCGGGCGCCTGCCCCGCCACTCCCTCTGCCTCTCCCTGGCCGTCAATCTCCGTCCTGTGCCCCGCGCTGTCGCCGTAGTGGCACGGCAGCCAGTAGGCCGCGCGCGACCACACCGACGGGTGCTTGTTGAATTCGGCCTCCACCACAAAGTACCGCGGGTAGAACCGGTAGGTCTTCGTGTACTCGAAGTCCCCCTCGAGCGTCTTATGCACGCGCACCGTCGTCATCGCCGGGCCCTGCACCAGGCACTCCACCTCCGCCTTCACCGTGTGCTCGCGACTCCAGCCGAAGCCCTGGTCGCTCGCCGCCAGCCATTGCAGGAAGGGCTTGCCCGGCGCCTCCGGCAGGAAGCTGCGCCAGTCCGCCAGCTTGCCCTCCTCGAAGCGCACCTCATAGGCCGGCGCCCGCACGGTCTGGGCTTCCTCATCCCAGGCAATCGGCCCGGTCGTCCGCGTGCGCTGGGCCTTCGTCCCCGCCAGCACCAGGTACTCGGCCTTCCGCCCGGCATACAGCGAGTCCACGAATCGCAGCACGCCCCGGCGGTTCGTCCTGCCGTCGTACCCCTCGCCCGGCTCGAATTGCGCCGGCATCTGCAACACCGGCTGCCCCTCCTCGACCCGCAGCACGCGCACGCTGGCAGGGTCCATCTCCACGTCGCCCGGGGCGCCCGCGGCTGCCAGGTCCAGATCGGTCTCCACGGCGAAGTCCCGCCGCGTCACGCCCCCAGGATCGGCCGTCAGCCGCACCTTGTGGGGCCACCGCTCAAGGTTCGCCAGCACCACCACGTCCGTCCGCGCCTCGTTGTTGGCCTCGCTGATCTCCTGCACTCGCCCGTCGGGATCGGCCACGGCGAAGAGCTGATGCGGACCGTCCAGGTCCCCCGTGGCCACGTCAAAGCCCACGCGGGCGCGCCCCGCCGTCGCCACGTCCACCGTCTTGCGCCCCAGCTCCCGCGCCTTCCCGGGGCCGTCCAGGCACAGCGCGACCACGGCCTTCGGGGCCGTTGCGTTGCCGAAGTTGCGCATCTCGACGCCCACGCGCAGCGTCTGGCCCTGCAGCGCCTTGTCCGGCTCCACCCTCACGCGCCCGGGGCTCAGGTCTGGCCTCGCCAGCAGCTTCCCGTAGAGAAGCTGGGTCGTCGCCCTTCCCGCCGGCACGCGCAGCCACTCGCCCTCCCACTCCGTCTCCGCCGGCTCCGTGAGCCCCATCCTGTCGTCCTCGGCGTAGAACCGCGTGGACTCGCGTCCCCAGCCGCCAGCCCATCCCGCCAGGTTCACTTGCCAGCCCTCGCCGTCCATCACGATGATTCGCGCTCGTCCCTCCGCCTCCTCGATCTCGACCGCGGCCTGTCCCGCGCCGCGCAGAAGGCCGTTCCCGGCCTGAGCCCCGCCGGTGTTGCTGTACAGCGCCGTGGGCGTCTGCACCCAGGTCACGGGCCGTCCGTCCACCAGTGCGCGGTAGGCCAGCGTCCCTTCGCCGGTCGCCAGGAACCCGTGCTGCGGCAGCACGTACTCCTTCCCGCCCGCTCGCGCCACGTAGGGCTCCTCGCCGAAGTTCGCCGTGATCGTGAAGCCATTCGCGAAGGTGCTCCGGTGCACGCGTCGGTCCTCGGTCAGGTACCGATAGTCCGTCATCTCGCTGAAGGCCACCTGCTCCTGCACGGGGCAGGTCACGAAGTAGCTGTCCAGCAGCTTCAGCCGCAGCGCCGAATCGCTCCAGCGGAAGCTGTAGGGCTGGCTCAGCCAGTAGAGGGGCACGGTGCCGTACAGCAGGTTGTAGCAGTCCTTCTTGTCCGCCAGCTCCGGGGCCACCTTGTACAGATGCCCCGTGCTGTCGCCCCAGTACCACGTCGAGAGGGTGCAGTCCCCGAAGGTCAGCTCCCACAGCGGCACCCGTCGCTGCTCACCCAGCCCGAACTCCAGGTACATCTCCCCGATGTCCTCGCGCTTCTCGGGCAGGTTGATGCCCACATGCCCCGCCGGCCAGGAGTAGAAGCCGCCCGACTGCATCCCTTCCCAGTAGTCGTAGTGGGGCACGCCCCACCAGCGCCCGTGCTCGCCGCCCAGCACCAGCTTCAGCTCACCCGACATATAGTCCGCCAGCTTCTGCCGCGCCTCCCGGTCCTCCCGCCGCGTGCACGGGTGCACCTCGTCGTGGCACTCCCGCAGCCCGCAGGCCGTCGTTACGTCAATGAACCTCGCGTTGTACGGGTGAACCGCCAGGTCCTTGGGCACCTGCAGCCGCGCCACTTCCGGGTACAGCATCGAGCAGCGCTTCATGAACTGCGTCTTCTTGTCGAAGGTCAGCCACGCCGTCATCGGCGACCCATCGGCGTTCTTCACCACATCCTGCGGAATGTGCCCCTTCTCCATCTCGGACGGGTCGCCCTCGAGCATGTCCTCGTAGTTGTCGTACCGGCTCACCAGGTACCCCAGCGACTTCACCCGCTCCATGTCCTCGGCGTTCCACACCCCGTTCACGATCGCGTGCCGGATCCCCCACCGCCGCATCTCGACGCACAGCGCCGGCGTCCCTCCCCAGAAGTCCGGCGCCCCGGCCATCCGGTCAAGCTGCGGTCGCACGCGCATCTTCTCCCGCAACGTCTTCAGCACACCCGTCCTCGCCGCGTAGGCCCGGTACCACTTGCACATCGCCACGAAGCCCCCATCCTCCAGGAACCCGTACCGCACGTGCCTGGCATACCCGAACTTGCCCTTCTCCCCGTCGTGATACGGCGTCGGCACGAGCCGCAGGTCCGGGCCGCGGGTCTCGAGCACGAAGTAGGCGTCATCGGGGTCCTCAAGCATCAGCGTGTAGCCGCGCCCGCTCGCCAGCCCGTAGCCGATCCAGGGCATGTCCAGGCCCCAGGTCTGTCCGCGGAATCGCGCATCGTCGTCGCGCACGGCGATACCGTCGCAGTACCGGGCGCCGAACACCTCGGCCGGCTCGGCCGCGTTGATCGGCGCCAGGACGGTGAAGCGCTGGGTGTCGAAGTCGCGCGGCTCACGGTCCACCTCCACCACCAGGTCGGCCGGCTCCTCGATCCGCAGCGTGACCATGCCCTCCCAGATGTGCCGGCCCGTCACTGAGCAGGCGGGGGCCGTGGCGCGCAGGCCGTCGCCCTGGGCCAGGGGCTCGACCGCCGTCAGGAACACCGGGGGTGTCTCGGCTGCCTTCGGCTCCTGGCCCGTCGCGGCGAAGGTCGTCCGCGCAAAGGTCTCGGGAGCCGAGTGGCGCCAGGCGCGCGGGAAGTAGAGCTGGTAGTGCCGCAGGCCCTCGTCGGAGTCCGCGTCGTTGATGCCCAGCGCAAAGGGCAGTACCTGCGCGCCCGGGGACTTGCCGCCCGGCCACGGCAGCGAGAACTCGGCCTCCCAGCCCCCGTCAACGCGCCGGGAAAGGACCTGCGCTCCCTCCACCTCGCCCTTGCCCATCGCCAGCACGGCGCCGCCGGGCGGCGCGGGAACCAGGGCGTACTGCTGGTCGCCCAGCCAGAACTCCACGCTGTCCCACTCCCACCAGTGCTCCTCGCCGGCGGCCGGGAAGAAGACCTTGTCGTCGCGCACGCTGAGGGCGATCAGGGGCCCTCCGGCGCGCCAGGCCAGGTGGAAGTAGCCCGACAGGTCGTCGGCCGAGGGCCGCTCGCGTCCCTCCGTCACGTCCGCGGCCCCCAGGGCGACCCGCGGAGCGGGCCACTCGTCTTGGCCCACCGTCCCGTCCAGCTTGACGGTCTCGGTCGCCTCGGGCGCTGCCCACGCCGTCGGCGCCACAGGGCGCTTCGTTGTGGCCGTCCACTCCTGCCCGCAGCGCTTGTCCAGCACGTTGAAGGCCGCGGCCTGAGCGTCGAGGGTGACACGGAGCGCCGCGTTCTCGAGGACCCAGGTGCTCTCGCCCGTCTTCTCTACCTTCACCTGGGCGCAGGCGACAGAGGCAAGCACGAGGACCAGCGCGAGACCAAAGGAGAACCTTGCGACTTTGCTCGTCGGGGCGTCCTCCCACACGGGAAGCTTTCGCGGCCGCCCCTTTCTTGCCGCGCCGCGGGGGCTGACCGCCGGTCACGTGAGGTAGGTTCGCTCAGTTCCCCAGAGCTTCCTGCATCCAGGGGTTATGCACGAGTTCCTGAGCCAGCGTCGTCCGCGGCCCGTGCCCGGGCAGAAGCTCCGTCTCCGGCGCAAGTTCCTCGGCCAGCCGGCCGAGGGACAGCATCAAAGCCTTCTCGTCGCCGCCCGGCAAGTCTGTCCGGCCGACCGAGCCACAGAAGACCGTGTCGCCCACGAACCACAGGCCTCCGACCCCGTAGCAGACGCTTCCGACGCTGTGGCCGGGCGTGGCCAACACCCGCACGCCCGGTAGGGGAGGGGCGTCCTCGGACACCCACCGGCACTCGACGCGTGGCGTGGACCATCCCCAGACGTTCAGCCGTCCCTCGACCCAGTCCCTATCGCCCTCGTGCGCGAAGGCCGTCACCCGCAGTCGCGCCGCCAGCACCGCCGCCGCGCTGGCGTGGTCGGGATGGCCGTGGGTCAGGAGTACGGCTGCCGGGGGCGGCAGGGCGCGGAGCGCGCCCTCGATCCTCTCTGCCTCGTCCCCGGGGTCCACGATGAGGGTGCCCTGTTCGGTGGGCATCAGGTAGCAGTTGGTCTCGACGGGCCCCACCACCAGCACCAGCGGGGTGAGCCCGCCTTCCTTCCCGCTCATACCAGCGACACACCGCAGCGCAGGTGCCAGCGCCGCACGTAGTCGGCGTCGTAGTCGCCCAGGGCGCCCGCCCGCCCGAACTCCTCCTCCGCGTCCTCCTGCCGCCCCATCCGCCCCAGTTGGCAGGCAAACAGCCAGCGATAGGCCGCGTTGCCGGGAGCCAGCGTCAGAGCCTGCTCCAGGCACGCCAGCGCCCTGTCGTGTTCGTCCCTGCGAATACAGGCCGCCGCGAGCCGCAGATGGTACAGCTCCTGGAAGGGCGACATCGCCACCGCCTGTTCGTATTCCTCCTGGGCCTCGTCCCACAGCTCCTGGCCGAAGAGGGCGTCGCCGAGCCGGAAGCGGTAGAAGGCGTCCCGGGGCCGCAGCTCCACGGCCTCGCGGAAGTACAGCTCCGCCGTGGCGAAGTCGGCCGCGCGGTAGTACAGGGCGCCCAGGCGATAGGTATAGTAGTCGTCCTCGGGGGCGCACTGCACGGCTCGCCTCATGGCCCGCACCGCCGCTCCGGGCCTTCCCAGGCTCAGGAACAGCTCGGCCATGCTGAAGTGTGTCTCGGCGTGGCGTGGGTTCAGTCGGAGGGCCTTGACGTAGGAGTCATAGGCCGCCTGAGGCATCTCGGAGAAGGCATAGGCGTGGCCCAGCGACACACTGAAGTCGGGGTCGTCGTCCTCGAAGGCCGCTGCTCTCTGGTAGTTCCGGATCGCTTCCCGGAAATGGCCGCCCTCCGCCAGCAAGTCCGCGAGCTTGCGCCGCAGCTTGGCCATCCGGGCCTCTTTCCTGGTCCTACGACTTCCGGTTGCCATGGCTCCTACGCTCGGCGGCCCTCCTTCCGTCGCCGCAATCTGGGTGGATTGTACCGGAAGAACCGAGGCGCTGTCGATAGCACGATACACCCCGGGGTACCTTTCCGCGCCTTCCCCCCACAGCCGTACGCGGCCGAGGCCCGGGGCCTTCCTCATCCCCTGGCCGCGAGTCATGGGGTCAGGGGCGAAAGGTGCGCAGCACCTCCCGGCCCCTGCGGGGTGAGAGAAGCGAACCTTCTCCGGGCAGAGCCCCACGGCTTCCAGCAGTTCAGCAGTTCCTGTCTTTGCTCTGCGTCTTTGAGGGGCACCCTCAGCCGGCCCGCGAGTCGAGGATGATGGTGGCCGGCCCGTCGTTCACCAGCGCCACGTGCATATGCGCGCCGAACCGCCCCGCCTGCAGCGGCACGCCCAGTGACGACGCGATCTCGAGGAATCTCGCGAACAGCTCTGCGGCCCGCTCCGGCGGCGCCGCGCCCGTGAAGCTGGGGCGCCGGCCCTTGCGGCAGTCGGCGTGGACTGTGAAGTTCGGCACGAAGAGCACCGCCCCACCTACATCCCGCACCGACAGGTTCATCTTGCCTTCGGCGTCCTCGAAGATCCGCAGGTCCAGAATCTTGTTGGCGAGGAAGTCGAGCTCGGCTTGCTCGTCCGCCGGCGCGAAGCCGATCAGGGCCAGGAGACCGGGCCCGATGGCGGCGATTTCCTCCCCGTCAACGGTCACGGAGGCCTGTGATACACGTTGCAGAATCGCTCTCATGGGTGTGATTCGCTCCGCGAAAGGCCTTCCAGGGGGCCTACTAGGAACCGTAGGACACCCCCAAAGGGCCCCCAAGCGCCCTCTACCAGGCCGTCCACCCACCGTCAACCACCAGGTTGTGGCCCGTGATGTAGCTCCCCGCGTCCGACGCCAGCAGGGCCACCGCGCCCTTGACCTCCCACCGCTCGCCCATCCGGCCCATCGGCGACTTGGTCTTCAGTCGCCGTACCATCTCGGGAATCGTCTCCTCGGTCGAGGGATGGGGGAAGGGGCCGGGGCTGATGCAGTTCACGCGCACACCATCGGCCGCCCAGTAGACGGCCAGGTGGCGGGTCAGGTGTATCACGGCCCCCTTAGTGGCGTGATAGTTGGGGGGGCTGCACCCCGTGGTGCCCTCGTAGGCATCGGGGTAGCTGCCCACCATGCCGTACATGCTGGCGATGTTGATGATACTGCCCCCGCCGTGCTCGCGCATGAACCGCCAGCAGGCCTGTGCCGCCACGAAGTAGGACGTGACCCCGTTGCGCAGCGATTCGGCGAAATCGTCCTCCGTGGCGTCGTCAATCCGCTTGAGTGGCCCGCTGTAGGCGTTATTCACCAGCACATCCACGCGCCCCATGCGCTCGATGACCTCGGCCACGACCCCGCGCACGCTGTCCGCTGAGGCGATGTCGAGCCGCAGGGCCAGGTGGCCCTCGCCCAGCTCCTCGGCGACCTCGCGGCAGTGGGCGACGTTGCGCGAGGCCACGACCACCCGGGCGCCCAGCTCGGCCAGGGCCTCACTCATGGCCCGGCCCAGGTATCCGGCACCGCCCGTCACCAGGGCCACGCGCCCCTCTAGCGAGCACAGTTCCGCCAGGGTCGGCATCGCGTGACTCATCGCACTCTGACCTCCCGGCCTTCCTCCCAGGACTGGCAGGCGGCGGCCACACTCCGCACCGTCTCCGCCGCCTCGGCGACCGTGCAGCGCACGGCGGCCTTGCCCTCCACGGCGTCCAGGAAGTTGTGGGCCTGATTGACGTAGTAGTCGTCCCGCTCGGAGTGATACTGCGTGGTGTGCCACTGCTCGTCGCGATACAGCGACAGGGCCTGCTCGGCCGCGCGGTAGCGCAGCGTGCCCTTCTCGCCGGCTAGCTCGATCAGGGCGTCGTTGTTCCACTGGAACTGGTTCAGCGACAGCGTGGCCAGCCCCGCTCCTGGGTACCGGCAGACCACGACCACCGTGTCCTCCACCTCAACGCCCGGCAGCACCAGGTGCTCGGCGGCACTGTAGACGCTCGTCTCGAGGCCCAGGACCCACTGGAGGTAGTTGAGCACGTGGGTCAGGCCGTCCCGTAGGGCCCCGCCGCCGGTCTCGTGGCTGCGGTAGTAGATCTCGCGGTAGTCGGGGCGATACAGGGGGAAGTGCTGCCCCGAGACCGCCACGGCGCAGCGGACAGGCCCGATGTCGCCCCTGAGCACCGCCTCGCGCAGGTCCTGCATGAAAGGCATGCTGCGATAGGTGTAGGCCACGGCGGTTACGAGGTCGGTGGCCCGAGCCGCCGCCGCCATCGTCTCGGCCTCCTCGACCTTCAGGCACAGGGGCTTCTCGATCAGCACGTGGCAGCCCGCGTCCAGGGCCCGAAGCGCCATGGACACGTGCAGGTGCGCGGGCACGCACACCACTACGCAGTCGAGGTCCTTGAGGGGCGCCTCGTCCAGGTCGCGGTACAGGGCCGCCAGGTCATACTCGCGGGCCAGCTCCCGGTGGCGCTCCTCGCGGGGCTCGCACACCGCCACCTCCGCGCGCTCCGTCCGCAGGAAACACCTGGCGTGCCGCGTGCCTATGGAGCCTGCTCCGACGATGAGTACCCGCGACTTGGGCACAGTGAATCCCCCCGGGGAAGGAGCCTGGGCGCCCCGGCCGGGCACCGGGCCCAAGGCCCTGCGGCGGGCGATCCGCTCCGCGCGCAACACCACGCGGCCCTCAGAGCCGCCGTATCGTGACCTGCCAGTCCACCAGGTCCACGGACGCCTTGTCGGCCTGCGACCCCGGCCCCAAGAGGGTCGCGTCATCGGCGCCCTCGGGGACCCAGCGATCGCCGTTTCTGTAGGTGCCGTACTCGCTCAGCCGTAGCGATATGTAGTCGTTGCCGCGGGGACCGTTGGCGTCGTACACGTGGTCCCGGTCCGTGGCCTGGGGATCGGAGATAAGCTCCGTCGTCGAGATGAAGTTGAGCGACACGAACCCGACGTTCGGGGCGATTTGCGCCAGGTCCAGCGTCACGCGCAGGCTGTTGCCGCCGGTGGGGAGCTGGAAGTCGTAGGGCTGGCCCAGCAGCACGCCCGTCTCGGCGGGTACCAAGCCCAGCTCGGCCGAGGCCCCGACCTCGAGGTCG
>CAZSOQ010000123.1:0-15374 GCA_964608495.1 uncultured Armatimonadia bacterium
CCTCTGTCCCAGCCGCCCCCTCACCCCTGGGTCGTGCGACAGGTCCAGATCCAGCCTCCCGTCGAGGTCCTTGTCCGCGCCGCCGCCGGCGTTGGCTTCGCCGACCTGCGCGCGGACTGGGACGGCATCTACCGCCGCGCGCCCCTCATCATGAGCGACGACCAGGGCAAGCTGTACCCTCACTTCGCCCTGCAGGTGGCGCGCGTGGCCCGCGACATCAGGCCCGACGAGATCGGCCGCGTCCTGAGCGCGAGCAGGGCGCGCCTGGGAGCCGACGTCCCCCTCAGCCCCTCAGCCGAGGCCCTCATCAACTACTGCGGGCCCGCGGGAACCGTCCCGACCGTGCCCTTCTGCGACCTGTACGAGGGCCGCGTGAAGCCCGAACGCTTCGCCGACAAGGTGGTCATCATCGGCGCCACGGCGGCGGGCCTGCACGACCTGCGTCCTGCCCCCTTCGCCGAGCGGGAGCACTTCTTCCTGGGCGTCGAGACCAACGCGTCCCTGTGTCGCACGCTGATCCGCGGCCCGGGGCTCAGGGACGCCTCCGAGGACCCCCTGTGGTTGCTGGCGGGAGGGCTGGTCGCCACGGCCTGTGTCACGCTGGTGTGGCTCGTCAGCGAGCCGCTGTGGGGGCTACTGGCAGGCCTGCTGCTTCTCGGGATCGAGGGCACCAGCTTCTTCGCGGCCTTCTACGGCGCTGACCTCGTCCTCCCCTTCGGCCCCATGGCCCTGGCGACCGTGCTGGGCCTGGCCTGGAGCGCGTGGCGCCGCGTCGGCCTCGAGCGCAACGTCGTCCGCAACCAGTTCGCCGTCTATGTCTCGCCTCACGTCCTCGCCGAGCTGATGAGGAACCCCGAGGTCCTCTTCACCGGCGAGCGCCGGGAGGTCACCCTCCTCTTCGCCGACATCCGCGGGTCCACGACCCTGGCCGAGAAGATCCCGGCCGAGCGCTGGCTGGCGCAGCTTAACGAGTACCTCACAGCCATGAGCGAGGTGATCCTCCTCCACGAGGGGTACCTCGACAAGTTCATGGGTGACGGGATCATGGCGGTGTGGAACACCTTCGGCAACCAGCCCCACCACCGCGACCTGGCCCTGATGGCCGCCATCTCGATGCTTCAGCGACTGGACGTGCTCAACGACGAGTGGTCCGGCCGCGGCGACCGTGAGGTGATCCGCATCGGCATCGGGCTGCACAGCGGTGAGGCGGTGGTCGGGAACGTCGGCTCGCGCCAGCGCACTCAGTTCACCGCCATCGGCGACCCCGTCAACGCGGCCTCGCGCATCGAGTCGGCCACGAAGGAGTTCGGCGTTCCCCTGGCGATCAGTCAGGCCGTGGTGGAAGGCCTGGTCCGCGACTATGCCCTGACACCCCTCGGCGAGGTCGCCCTGCGCGGCAAGACGGAGCCGGTGACCCTGTACACGCTCAGGGCCGCCAAGGAGGTGGCGACGGATGCTGTGGCGCCGGAGGAGGAAGAAGCCCGAGACCGAGCAGGAATTGATGGCGCAGACGCTCCAGGAGATAGCCGCCGACCAGAAGCGTAAGAAGCGGTTCATCAGGAGGTTCTACCGCCGGCTGCTCCCCGAGTGGCTGGACCGGCGCATCCTCTTCGCCGCCCTGGCGATCCTGGCGCTCATCATCTTCGACGGCGTGCGCCGTGAGAACGCCGAGTTCACCGCCACCGTAACGCAGGTCTCCGGCATGGTCTCCTGGCAGGAGCAGGAGGCCATGGCGTCGCAGATGGCCGCTGTGGGCACCAAGTGCGTGGATGCCAACGTGGTCTCCACGGGCGCCAATTCCTGGGCCACCCTCGAGTTCCCCGACGGCAGCGTCATCACCCTTGCCCCCGAGACTCAGTTCCAGGTGCGCCTGCTCGAGTACAGCCGGGGCGGACGCTGGCGGGCCCGCACCTTCCGCGTGATGTCCGGCCAGATCTGGGCCAAGGTCTCCAAGTACTTCGGCGCCGGATCGGACATGCGCGTCTACACCCCCGCCGCCGTGGCCGCCGTCCGCGGCACCCAGTTCTCCGTCCGCTATGACCCCACCGCCAACTCCACCACCTTCGCCTGCAACGATGGCTACGTCTCCTGCATGGGCTGGCAGGGACGGCCCACAGCGGTGGCCCCCGGTCAGGTGGCGAGCTGCGACTACGGCGAGCCGGTCACCACCCTCGCCTCGGCTCCGGCGGACGAGTTCGTCGGCTTCGGGATCGCGGCCCTGCGCACGCCCGACAGGGAGGACTCCTGGATCAAGAAGGCCGAGCTGACCGTCACCTACGTCCTGGACATGCCCCTCAGCATCCTCGGCATCGGCCGCTGTAGCTGGGGCGTGGGCTCCGCCGACTTCGCCCGCCGGGCCGCCGCCATGGAGGCCCTCCGGCTCATCCACATCCACCTCGAGACCTTCCAGTCCTATCCCGACTACGTGGACCCCGTCACCCTCAAGGAGCTCCGCGTCCCCTGGGAGTACACCCAACGCATCCGGAACTCCCTCTATGGAGCATCCATCGAGCGGTACTACAAGGTCGGCAGCGGCTTCCTGCTGTACGCCCGGGCCCGCGACAAGCGTCGCTCCCTGTACAAGCTCACGCCCTACGGCGTCCAGCGCGGCACCAAGGAGGATGAGGCCTGGGCCGGCCTCTAGGCGACCGTCCTGCGGGGGGGGGCGCATGGCAAGCGTTGGCCGCAGGTCAGCTCTTGCCATCCGGCCCTCCCGCCGTCCACAGCCATCCTGCTATCCCACAGCCTTCCCTCGCTCCACACCCCGGCGGTAGTGACCGCCGCGTCTTTGCTGTATCCTTGGCTCTGCGCCTGCGGGCGCGATCGGAGGACGCCGTCATGCTCATCCCGTTGCTCTGCGCTTCTTTACTGCTCGGGCCGGCCGCCTGGGCGGCCCGCGAGTACCCCATGGACGGCAGCGTCGTGACCGTGGACGAGCGCGGTGGAGTGACGGTGCGGCGCGGGCAGGACACCGTGCTCACGGCGGTGCGACTGTGGCTGGCGGGGCCCGAGTGGAAGTCCGCCACCACCGACACGGGCGAGCTGCGCCAGACGGGTTCGCACGAGACCACCACCTGGAGCATCCTGCGCCTGACCGAGCCCGTGTCCGGCGGCTTGTGGGAGGTCGTCGTGCGGGCCGCGCCCGGGCCCGAGGGGCTCGAGCTGTCCTATCTGGCCCGACCGCAGGCCGAGATGGACATCAACGAGCTCGCGATCATCGTGGACCTGCCCATCGCCTACTGGAAGGACAAGCGCGTGATCCTGTGGCCCGCGCAGGAGCTCACCTTCCCCGCCGACCTGCCCGCCAGGCACCAGTTCGCGACCGCCCAGTGCACGAGCGTCGTCCTCGGCGACGGGCGCGAACGGCTCACGCTCCGCCCCACCGGCCCGGTGCCTTGCATGTTGCAGGACGGGCGCAAGTTCGGCGGCGAGTCTTACCAGGTCTTCCTTCCCATCGTCCCGGCGGGGCAGACGCGCGTCAAACCCGGCCAGGAGTACCAGGGAGGCGTGGCGATCATGGTCAACGACCGCCAGAGCTATCGCTCCCTCAAGCCCCCGTCCTACGCATCCCGCGGGCGGCTCGGCATCCGCGGCGTCAAGGCCTCCGCGCTGCAGGTCCCCCAGTACGGCCGGCTCGACCTGGCCGTGGACCTGTCCGCCACCTACGAGAATCCCTTCGACCCCCGCCAGATCAACGTGCGCGCCATCTTCCAGACCCCCGGCGGTGACCGCAGGGAGGTCCCGGCCTTCTACTGGGCCGGGTACGAGCGCCACGAGCTCAGCGGCACCTGCCTGCTCACCCCCTCGGCCCAGGCCGGGTGGCGCGTGCGCTTCACGCCCACCACGCCCGGCCGCTACAGCTTCCGCGTCGTTGCCCGCGACGCCTCCGGCGAGACCGAGTGGGGCCCCGGGGCCTTCGACTGCGCCGCCGGCGACGCCCGCGGCTTCCTCCGCCGCAGCGACGACCCGCACTACTTCCGCTTCGACGACGGCTCGCCCTACTTCGCCATCGGCGAGAACCTGTGCTGGTACAGCTCCGCGCGGCGCACGCTGGACTACGACCTGTGGCTGGCCAAGCTGCAGGCGGCGGGCGCCAACTACATCCGCCTGTGGATGCCCTCCTGGGCCTTCGGCATCGAGTGGGACAAGCCCGGCGTCTACCGCATGGACCGCGCCTGGGAGCTCGACTACGTGCTCGAACAGTGCGAGCGTCGCGGCATCTACGTCAAGCTCTGCCTGGACAACTTCCGCCGCTTCGACGAGGGCGGCAACCCCTACGACGTCGCCAACGGCGGCCCGTGCAAGACCGTCCGCGACTTCTTCACCATGCCCGAGGCCCGCGAGCTCTACAAGCAGCGGCTCCGCTACACCGTCGCCCGCTGGTCCTACTCGCCCGCGCTGCTGGCCTGGGAGCTATGGAACGAGATCAACTGCGTGGACGGCTACAACGACTACCGCGATGACGTGCGGGCCTGGACGGTCGAGATGTGCCGCTACCTGCGCGAGATTGACCCCAGCAAGCACCTGACGGTCAACAGCCTCGGCTCGAGCAACTTCGACGACGAGCTATGGGCGCTGCCGGAGATGGACTTCGCCCAGATGCACGGCTACTACGGCTGGTCGGGCTACGATGAGACCCGCGACATGGCGGCCTTCATCCCCAACTGGCTGGCGAAGGTGGACAACCACGCCAAGCCCTACCTCTTCGCCGAGTTCGGCGTCATCCGTGAGAAGCCCGAGCCGCGCGAACTGTGCGACCGCGACCGCGAGGGCGTACACCTGCACAACGGCCTGTGGTCCGCCGCGCTGTCGGGGGCGGCCGGCGGCGCGATGCTGTGGTGGTGGGACAGCTACGTCGAGCCGATGAACCTCTACTCACGCTTCGCCAGCCTGTCGGCCTTCGCCTCGGACGTGCCGTGGCACAAGGCCGAGTTGCAGCGCGTCGGTCTTGGCCGCCAGCCCCAGGAGCTGCGGGTCCTGGCGCTGCGCGGGCCGAGGCTGCTGCTCTTCTGGGCGCAGAACCCGGCGCACACCTGGTGGAACGTCGTCCAGGGCGAGTCCATACCTCCCATGCGCGACGCCCAGATCATCGTCCGCGACCTGGGCAAGGGCCCCTACCGCCTGCGCCTGTACGACACCTGGGCCGGCAGGTACATCAGCGACGAGCGAGTGACCCCCCAGGCGGGCGTGCTGACCCTTCCGCTCGGCGACGTGGCAAGGGACCTCGCCGGCAGGCTGGAACCGATACGGTGACAAGGGCGAGCGCGGCTGCGCGGCGCGCTGCACAGGGGTCCCGGGATGAGGGGTCTTGCCTCAGGAGGCACCCGATGACCGATCGCCAGTCGTTCGTCAGCGCCTTCTATGGCGGGGCGACCCAGCAGGTCCCCGTCTACGAGCAGGCCTTCGCCTCCGACGCGGCCTCCGCCATCCTCGGCCGCGAGGCCTTCACCGGCGCCACCATGCTCCACTACCAGGAGGCCGTCTGGGCCGTGCGCGGCCCCGAGGCCCATGCCGAGTTCATCGCCCGCGTCCAGCGCGACGTCGTGGACCTCAACCTCACCCTCGGCTTCGGCGCGATCGCCCAGCCCTGGCTCGGCAGCGCGCCCGCCAGGCAGGTCGGCGAGTACGACTTCCTCTACGGCGACCCCGACGGCTACTGGGAGATCAAGCGCTACGACCCGGTGGCCAAGACCTACGGCACGGTCCAGTACAGCCGCCGCCCCCAGTGGCGCGGCGAGGAGGTCATCCGCGCCGCCGTCGAGGCCGCCCACCACAGCGCCGAGAACTGGGAGCAGCTCGGCGGCCGCGAGGGCACCAGGAACCACGCCCTCAAGTGGATGGCCATCGCCGGCGACCGCTTCGAGGTCCTCGCCAGTGGCGGAATGCTCTCGGTGCCCCTGAACGAGGAGTGGCTCACGGCCTGCGCGCTCGTGCCCCATCTGGTGGCCGAGTACCTGGACGCCCAGGTCGAGATCGGCCGCCAGCAGCTAGAGGTCCAGGCCCAGCTCGGCCTGCGCATCGTCTGGGGCGGCGGCGACCTCGCCGACAATCGCGGCCCCACCTACGGCCCTCCCTTCTTCCGCCGCGTCGTCCTTCCCCGCTACAAGGCCCTCGGCGACCACTGCCGCCGCCTCGGCATCAAGTACCTGTTCCGCAGCGACGGCAACCTGTGGTCCATCACCGACGACCTGTTCCTCGATGCCCGGCTCGACGGCTTCGGCGAGATTGACTGCGACGCGGGCATGCGCATCCCGGACCTGCAGCAGCGCTACCCGGAGCTCACCTGCTGGGGCAACGTCAGCACGCGCCTGCTCCGTGACGGCACGCCCGACCAGGTGAGCGAGGCCGCGGGCGAGATCGTCGAGCAGTGCCGGGCCCGCGGCCGGCTGGTCCTGGGGTCCAGCAACACCGTGCTACCGGGCACGCCGCCCGAGAACTACTACGCCCTGCTCGAGGCCGCCGGCCGAGCCTAAGTACTTGCGCACGTTAGCAGAGAGCGAGGCACGCAAGGGCAAGCGGACGTGCTTGTGTCATCCGAAAACGGGGTTTGCAGCTATCGGGCAAGGCCCGAGGCTCGGGTTCGCGTCTCGGCCGACTGATGGGGCGACGCGTGTCATCCGCGGCCGAGGCCCCGGCACGACCCGGACGTAGCTGCGCGGAAAGTTGGGTCAGGGGCCCGCGGCCCCTGCGGGGTCTGGGGCCAGGCTGCGCAAAAAGTCCGGGGGTCTACCTGCGCCGTACAGGCCTATAGCCCAAGGGTTACACTACTACGCTGCGCAGTACTGCCTTTCCGGCACTTTCTGCGCAGCCTCGGGCAGAGCCCCAGGGTGTCTGCAGTCACAGGGCTTTGCTTGCCCGGGTGCTCGCCCTATGCCATCACCAGGAAGCACTTAGCGCAGGGGGCCTCAGCGGGGCCACGCGCGCCGCGGGCGCTCCTTTGCCCGCGCAGGCCGACACCCAGCCGAATCGAGGCAACGGCGTCGCATGGCATCTCCGCCGCGGGACCCGCAACCCGGACCCGACACGTTGCCCGCCCTGCAGAGGGCGCTGACGCCGCGCGCCCTGCTCCTGGGACTGCTGGCCTGCCTCTTCGTCAACCTCGGCTCGCCCTACACCGAGAGCGTGGGCTTCAGCAACTTCTCCTGGAGCTACCTCCCCGAGGGCGGCATGTTCCCCTTCCTGGCGCTACTCGCCGTCAACGCCCTGCTGCATCGGCTGCGCCCGCGCTGGGCGCTGTCGGTCCCCGAGCTGCTTGTCATCTTCGTGATGGCCCTGTGCGCCAACGCCACGAGCCTCTTCCTGATGTACTTCCTCCTGGCCGCGATCGTCTCCCCCTACTACTTCGTCTCGCCCGAGAACAAGTGGGACGAGGTCCTCATCCCCCATCTGCCGCGC
The DNA here is from genome assembly GCA_964608495.1 of uncultured Armatimonadia bacterium. Taxonomy (GTDB): domain Bacteria; phylum Armatimonadota; class Zipacnadia; order Zipacnadales; family FEN-943; genus JAKORR01. The sequence continues at coordinate 7,396 of CAZSOQ010000123.1, forward strand.
TGGCTGATCGTCGGCGACGACGGCCACGCGGCGCGCTGGTTCTACCACGGGCTGCCGCCGGGCCAGGCCCTGCCCTGGGGCGACTGGCTGGGGCCGCTGGCCGCATGGTGGCCCTTCCTGCTCGCCATGCTGGCCGCGTCCTTCGCCCTGGCCGCCCTCTTCCGCCGCCAGTGGGTCGAGCACGAGAAGCTCAGCTACCCGCTGATGCGCGTGCCCCTCGAGCTGGTCGGCCGCGGCGGCGCGGCCGCCGGGAATCCCGGGCTCAGCCGGCTCTTCTGGCTCGGCGCCGCCATCGCGCCCCTCTTCGCCACCTTCGACCTCGCCCACCAGATATGGCCCGTGGTCCCGCGGGTCGTGGTGGACCACATCGGCTGCCTCAACTGGGGCAGCTACGAGGTCCATCCGCTGTGGCCCCGAGTCACGCTGTGCATCAGCCCGCTGGCGCTGGGCGCGGCCTACTTCGTCCCTCAGGACGTGCTCCTGAGCGTCTGGGTCCTCTACGCCCTCGCGAAGATCGAGGAGGGCGTGACGACCGTCCTCCGCCTGAACCCGGGCAGCGCGGGGATGTTCGTCTGGGGCAACGCCGGCATCGCCTGGCAGAGCTTCGGCGCCTTCGCCGTCTTCGTGGCCACGGTCATCTACAACGCCCGCGCGCCCCTGCGGGAATGGTGGGAGCGCCTCTGGAGCCCCGGCCCGCCGGCCGACGAGCCCGACGAGCCCTTGTCGCCCCGGGCCCTGGCCGGCGTGGCCGTGGTGTCGCTGGGGTTCATGGTCTGGTGGCTCACGGCGACGGGCGTGCCCCTGGCCGCGGCCGTCCCCTTCCTGGCGCTGGTGTACGTGCTCTTCCTCGGGCTGGCGCGCGTGGTGTGCCAGTCGGGCATCTTCTACGTCGTGCCGCCCATGATCGCCCAGAACCCCATCTTCTCGCTCCTCGGCCGCGAGCTCGGCCGGCGCGGCGCCGTGGCCCTTGGGCTCACCTACTCCTGGCACGGCGATGTCCAGACCCAGCTCGCCGTCCTCGCCGCCGAAAGCATGAAGGCCCAGGAGCGCGCACCCTTCTCCGGCCGCGACCTTCTGGTCGCCGTCGCCGCCACCACCGTCCTGGGCCTCGTCGCCGCGCCCCTGGGCATCATCTGGCTCGGCTACCGCATGGGCGCCATCACCTTCCACTCGTGGCTCTACCGCTCCTGGGGGCCCAGCACCTACCGCCAGGTACTGGGGTTCATGGACGCCCCCCAGCCCTTCGGCTGGATGCGCACCGCCTACGTCCTCGCCGGCCTCCTGGGCATGTTGGGGCTCACCGCTGCCCACCGCACCTTCGCCTGGTGGCCGCTGCACCCCATCGGCTTCGCCGTGGTCAGCAGCTTCACGATGTACGCCGTCTACGGGGCCTACCTGTTGGCGTGGCTCGTCAAGGGTTCGCTCCTGCGGTGGGGCGGCTTCACCGTCGTCCAGCGAGCCACGCCCTTCTTCGTCGGCCTGGCCGTCGGCCACTATCTCGGGCGCGTCATCAGCCTCATCGGCTACACCCGACTGGGCCTGGCGATGGCCTGAGCCCACCTCCGCCGCCCGGCCCGTCACCCGCCCTGCAAGCTTCCGCAGGTCCGGTAGATCGCCACCAGGTTCTCCGCGGGCGCGTCCGGCAGGTAGTGCTGGCTGCCGCAGCAGATGAAGCCTCCGTCCTCGGCGAACAGCTCCAGCCGCGACCGCACCTCACGCTCCACGTCCGCCACCGAGCCGTGCGGCAGCGTCTGCTGCGTGTCAATGGACCCGTGGAAGGTCAGGTCCCGCCCGAAGTCCCGCTTCAGGCTCTCGATGTCCATGCCCTCGGCGCGCACCGCCTCCCGGGCCCGCGCCAGTGTCCGGAAGGGACCGTCGCTCCGGTCGGCGTTAACGGCCGGGAGAGCACCGCTGTACGTGTCCCTCCCGTCGGGTGCGACGAAGAACACACCCGGCCCAGGGCCCAGATGCTCCGCGCCCAGCGCGCTGGCGGCCGCGATCAGAGGAACGAGAGCCAGTGAACCCGTCATGGCGTGACACCATCCTTGCAGCCCCGCGGCTCAGGGGCGGCCGTCTCCTTTCACCCCCGCGGGGCTCGGGCCTCGGTCGGACCGTCTCAGGGCGCAACGCTGACGGCCGGCGCAAAGGCCGAGGCGTCGCTCAGCGAAGCCAGGTAGCCCCCCAGCTCCTCGAAGGCGGCAGCGGCCTCATCGCCCATGGCCATCAAGCTTCCCGCTGCCTCATCAGGGTCCACCGATAGGCGGTGTTGGCGCAGCTCTTCGAGCTCCGCATCGGTCATCCCTGCCAGGTGACCTGCCCGCAACTCCCCAGCGCTGAACCCCTGCCGCAGGTGCTCCTGATAGGCCCGCAGAGCCGCGGGAGTCGCCAGGACGTCCTCGACGCCCTCGGCGCGCGACTCAGCCAGCACGGCCCGCAGGCGCTCAGCCATCACCAGCATCGCCCTACCGGCTGCGCGCTTGTGAGCGGTGGCGGCCGTGGCCTGCCTCCCTGCCCAGTCTTCGTCCCCGGCCTCCAGTGCTCCCCCGCAGCGGTCCTGGGCGATCTGCGCCGCGCGCAGCTTCGCCACCAGGTCCGTCAGGGCTTCCATCAGGGCGTTGAGCGCCGCCGCACGCGCGGGGGGCATATCAGGCCCCGGCTCCAGGCGAGGCACCTCGGCCAGGCCCGGTACCGTCAGCTCCCGGAAGTCGGGCCTTGGCGGGTCGCCACCGAGCTGCTGGGAGATCTTGTGCGCCGTGCTCATGTTGAAGTCCAGCAGGGAGCCGAAGAGGCTCTTGGGGATGGCGAAGCCGACGCCATCGCGCGCTGCGGCCACAGGACCCTTGAGCGCGATGTTCGAGGCCACTCCACCAGCTCCCGCCCAGTCGAGGACCTTCCGGGCGCGGTTGAAAGCTTGCTTGCCGGGGCAGTCACCGGGCGAGCGGGCCGACTGACCCAGGCGCTGGCGGCCCCGCTTGCCCGGCATGGCGCCCCGCTTGTCGGGCTTGAACTTGGGCAGCTTGGGGGGCCCCATACGATAGGGTCTTCTGCTCCAGGCGAACCTCACTTCCGGTTGCGCCTGCAGGCCCGCCCCGGGCAGGCCGCCCAGCGAAGCCAGTCGCAGTGGCCCGCTGCACAGCGGCTGCAGTCTCCACCGTGAGGCCTCGGCGCCGTCGTGTTCTTCCGCCGGCCCCTGGCACAGCAGACCCAGCGTCGTCATCCACGCCCGCTTGACCAGCAGCAGGTGCGGGGCCGCCCAGTCGGGCACACCCTCGGCGCCCTGCACCACACTGCTGACGGCCGCGAAGTAGTGCGCCAGGTCCATCAGGTTGGCCAGGCCTTCGGCCAGATACCTGCTGTCCCCCTTGAGCTTGCACGCGTCAGCCACGGCCCCGAGCAACGGCCGCCACTGCCCGGCCAACTCGACCGCCGCGGCGTACCGGTCCGCCAGACCCTCAAGGCCCGGCGGTTCCCCGGGGCGTCCCTCCTGCGAAGGCAGCCCGACGAGGGTCCAGCCGCGGTCCCGTATCTCCACCACCTGGGGCTCCCCGCCCGGCGTCCCCTGCGCCAGGCGCACCAGCGAGAAGGCATAGGCCCTCACCCGCGAGTCCTCGCTCGCCCATGCCGGCTCCGCGTCCCCGGCGTACTGCGTCTCGATGCGGTTGCCGTGGCGGTCAGCGATCGAGACAATGCGGCCCTTGGCATCGGCGGTCACGTCCAGCTGCTCGGGCACATACACCTGAAGGCGGGTTGTGGTGTACCCGTCCGGGAAGTAGCGAACGAAGTAGCCGCCCGGGTCGAAGGACCAGCGCCCCTCGGGCACCTCCCGGTCACCTTCGTCCGGTGGTGGGTCCCCGGACAGCACCGCGATCTGCTCAAGGGCACCGAAATCCGCGTGGCTTGCCAGCAGGTCCCGCAGATTGGCCTCTGCCTCAAGCGCGGTCCGCGCAAGAGGCGGCAGTCGGCCGAACACCTGGTCCCGCACCTCGGCGGGCACGCGGGCCAGCGCGCCGCCGTCAAGCTTCCGGATCTGCTCACGGCTCAGTAGCCTGCGCCCGGCCTCCTGCAGCTCGGGAGAGAGGTCCGAAAAGCGCGCTCGTGCGAGAATGGCCCACACGAGGCCCTGCACGTCGGCCTGGGGCACATCCAGGTGCCGTACCGAGTTGCCCAGCACGTCCTGAACCATTCCCGCGAGCGGGCCCTTCAGCGGTGCGTCGAGATAGCCCTCTCCGCTGCCTGGGCCGTAGCCGCCGGCGTGGAGGCAATAGCTCTGAGCGTAGTGCTCCACGGTGCCGCCCATGACCAGAGGCCACCCCTGGTCGTGGTCATAGGGCACTTCGGTGAGCGGAGCGCCCGCCGGCGGGTCGAAATCGTCCAGATACGGCACCTCAAACCGCGCATCATCGAGGCTGGTAGTGAGCGCCGGTTCCGCTTCGAGGATCTTGTCTAGCCCCGGTATGCGAATCGGTATCTTGTCGGTGGGTAGCCGATCAGGTAGCTTAGGCAAGCCTAGGCCGGCCACAGCCGTTGCACAGAGACCCAGAAGAATTGCTACCGCAGTCGAGTAGCGCATTCCGCCACCTCCTATGAAGCTCGTGGGGTACTCCTTGTGCTGCTTCTAGCCCGATTATACCTCAGGTTCACCCGCTGCCGCCCGGCAGCCCCCAAGGGAGGGAGTGTTCGACTGGCGCAGGATGAACCTGTCACAGGGTGCGAGCCGTCTGCGCAGCTACGCAGGCTGCCAAGGGGCGTGTCCACAGCAGAAGGGGAAACGTGGGGTAGGAGCCGGCTCTGCCGGCGACCCTTCGTGGGTGCGCGGGCATACACCCGCTGCTGTAGGGCGGGGCTTCAGCCCCGCCGTCCCGGGCCAGCCCTCGGGCGATTGGTCCACGGACCCCGACCTGCGGAGGTGTGACCTCGACAGGGCGCGTCCTCCACCGGGGGGAAGACCGCCCGGGCCCCGGTTGCGGCTGTCGGCCCAGTATCCGATAATCACGCTCGCGCGGACCCATCGTCTCTAGCGGAGTGGTTCATCTTGAGCAGACCCAGGGCTGGCGTCACTCTCGTCGAGCTGTCCCTGTTCGTGGCAAGCACCGTCCTCCTCGCCGCGATCGTCCTGCCCGTGGTCGCCCAGGGGCTGGCGGCTGAGACGGACCACACCTTCACCGTCGCCGCCGTCCAGACGGAGCTGCGCTTCTGGACCTCCGCCGCCGACTTCGCCGCCCACATGGGCGCGCGCGTCCAGGCGGCCCTCGAGCCCAAGCCGGACCTCATCGTCTTCCCCGAGGACATCGGCACGCCGCTCGTCACCCTGGGCGATGAGGACCTGATCGCTCGGGTGCGTACCTTACCCGGGGCCATCCAGGCCCTGGCCGCGCGCCACGCCCTCGAGGTAGGCGCGCAGGTCGCCGAGCACGGCGTCTCCCTGCAGCGGGGCCTGTGGCTCACCAGGGCCCGCGCCGTCGAAACCGCCTACCGCGAGACCTTCTCCGCCCTCGCCCGCAGGTACAAGGTCCCTATCTTGGCCGGCTCGGCCCCCATGGTCGTGCCCGACGAGCCCACCGGGATCTTCAACACCACCTGCCTCTTCGACCCCGAGGGCACGATGCACGTGCTCGGCCGCAAGATCCATCTCGTGAACCTCGAGGGGCCCGAGGGCCTCGACCTCTCGCCCGGCTCCCTGGATTCCTACAAGGTCTTCCGTCTCCCCAAGGCAGTGATCGGCTGCATCGTGTGCGCGGACGCCTGGCATCCCGAGATAGCCGGGGCGCTCGTGGACCAAGGGGCGCAGGTGCTGCTCCAGGTCTCGGCCAACCCCGAGGTGTGGACCCAGGACACCCGCGAGGGCTGGAAGAACAGCCTTTTCACGCGCGTCCAGGAGCTCAAGGTCTACGGCGTATGCGCCATGGGCGTGGGCAACCTCTTGAGCCTGCCCTTCCAGGGCCAGTCCGCCATCGTGGCCCCCACCGAGTGGACCGAGCAGGGCGACGGCTTCATCGCCGAGGCCGCGAGCCCCACCGAACAGGCCGTCGTGGTCGCCACGCTCGACCTGTCGCGAGTGGCTCCTCGCTAGGCCCCGTCCGGCCCGTCCGCCCTCCGGTGGCGCTCCCGCCGCGACATGCGGACACGGCTCGGCCCGCGGGCCCACGCTCTGTCCACGCCACGGTAGTGACAGCCTGCTCGCACGGAGGGCGTGATAGCAATGACGCGACGCGCGATTCACGGCCTGACCGCCGTGGCTCTCACGGCTCTGGCTCTCGCCCAGGCCCCACCGGCGCTCCCTCAGGAGCCCCAGCCGGCCGCCACGGTCCCTCTGCACACCCCTCGCGAGGTGTGGGTGGCGCTGCGAACCGACGGACAGGCGGGTTCGGGCACAGTCACCGACCCCTTCGACGGCACCGGCGTCGAGAAGCTCAATGCCCTCTTCGACACCTTCCGCGATCAGTACGGTGACAACCTGACCATCCACTTCGGCCCGGGGGTCTTCTACGGCGACCGAATCTGGGGCGTGCGCGACAACTGGAAGATCCGTGGCGCCGGCATGGACGTGACTGTCTTCAAGACCCGGGACGACCCCGAGGCCACCGGCACCGTCGGCTTCCGCGAGGGCGGCTACCTCGGCGGGCCGAGCGGTGTCGAGGTATCGGACCTCACCTTCGACTTCAACGCCCCCAATCTGCGCAAGGCCAATCGCGCCTTCCTTTGGCCGCGCGGGTCGCGCCCCAGGGCCTCCTATGTCTACGCCGCCTCCCTGCCCGACTGGGACGCGGAGAAGGAGTACCGCAGGGGCGCGGCGGTCGTCTACGAGGGCGCCGAGTACATCGCCCTGCAGACCGGCAGGGGCAACCGGCCCGGCCAGAACGAGTACTGGAGCAGGCTCAGGCCCAACCGCGCGGCGGAGCTGCCTGCCTGGGAGGCGGGCAAGGCCTACGCTCCGGGCGACGCGGTGGCGCTTGGCGACGCGGCCTATCTGTGCAAGGCCGACAGCACGGGCCAGGAGCCGGCCGGCGCGCCCGACCAGTGGGAGAGACTGGACCCCGACGCCCCGGACCCTCTGATCTACACCCATGCGGTGTTCGTGCATGCGCGGCCCCCGGGCGGCCGCAACAGGGTCAGCCGCGTGTGCGCGATCAACGGCAACGGGTCGGCCTTCTTCTCCCGCGAGGCCTTCATCATCGGGCTCGGCGGCAACGATTGTGTCATCGAGGACTGCGTGGTCGAGCAGTTCCACGGCGACTACTCCAGCCTCATCGTGATGACCTTCGGCCAGCACGGGGTCGTGCGCGGCTGCACGGTGCGGGGCAACGATGGTCTCACCACCATGGCCTACGGCGGCTGGGCCTGCTGGGACACGGTCTTCGAGGGCAACTTCTGCACCAACGTCCGGGCCGCCACCAACATCGATTCCCTCAACTGCCGCAACGTGACCTTCCGGGGCAACGTCTTCATGAACTGCCGCGAGGTAGGGATCCTGGTGAATGTGGGCGGCAGGGACGTCGCCGACCACGAGCGATACTCGATGGAGATTGACGGCGCCACGGTCCCCATCGTGCGTTCCTGCATGGATGGGCTGTTCATCTGCGACAACCTGGTGCAGATGCGCGACGATGCGCCCTACGGCGCCATCCAGGCCCAGGTGGACGGCCTGAGCAACGTCAGGATCCGCGACAACGTCCTGCGCACCATGTCCGGCGCGGGCCCGGCCCGGGCCATCGGCGTGCTGGGCAAGTGCCCGAACGTGACCGTGTGCGGCAACACCTGCGAGCCGGGCATGTACAGCGAGATCCCGGACCACGTGGTCTGCTACGACAACTTCGATCTCGCGGGCAACCCCATGCGCAACAGGCTCACCAAGCCTCTGGCGGACCGGGCGGTGGGAGGGCAGTAGCCCGGTCTATTCACGAAGCGTGGGGGCAGGGAGTTGGGATGGCCTTCCCCCGTTTTCTGGACCAGTGAGAGTGAGAGGGTTACAGCCTCCCTGG
>CAZSOQ010000124.1:0-15321 GCA_964608495.1 uncultured Armatimonadia bacterium
GCGAAGGGCCGTGCCAAGCGGGATGAGAGGGTGAGCAACAAGGGCAAGTGGTGACCGAATCTCCTTGACATTGCGCCGAGGCCTCTGGTATTCTTCGCCCGCGAAAGGGCAGTAGGGACGGGGCGGGGGGAGAAAATAACTCGGAGGAGTGAAGTCCGATCGAGACAAAGCGGTATCGGGTCAATAAGCGTATACGTGCGCGGGAAGTGCGCGTCATTGACCCGGAGGGTCAGCAGCTAGGAGTCCTGCCTCTTCAGCAGGCAATATCGGAGGCGCAGGCTCTGGGTTTGGACCTGATCGAGGTGGCGCCGCAAGCGACGCCGCCGGTGTGTCGCATAATGGACTGGGGGAAGTTCCGGTACGAGCAGCAGAAGAAGGCCCGGGAGTCGCACAAGCGGACGAGGCAGGTGGAGCTGAAGGGGATTCGGATCAGGCCGAACACGGATGAACACGACATCCAGTTCAAGATGCGGAACGCCCGACGGTTCCTGATGAAGGGCGACAAGGTGAAGTTCAACGTGATATTCCGGGGGCCGGAGTTGCGGCACCGGAAGATCGGGGAGCGGCAACTGCAGAGGTTCATTGACGGGCTGCGGGATGTGGCCCAGGTATCGCAGGCGCCGCACATGGAAGGCCGGCAGATGATAATGATCCTGGAGCCGCGGGCGGAAGTGCTGGCTGATCTGCAGGCGCGGCGATCGGGGAGGAAGCGCAAGGCCGACGATGGCGAGGCGAAGGCCGAGGAGCGAGAGGGTGGCGATGAGGCCTTCGATGAGGAGCAGGACGAGGGCGAGGAGATCCGGGTGGAGATGATGGAGGAGGATTCGGGGGAAGGGCAGGAGCAGGAGGAGGAGAAGGGTGAGGCCGAGGGGGTGGCGCAGGCCCAGGAGCTAGAGGGGAGTGCCCCGGCCGAGGCCGAGGGGAGTCCTCCGGAGCTGGAGGAAGAGCCCGGGGAGTAGCCGCGGGTCTGTGCGGACGAGTGGACGCAGAAGCCACCCGCAGCCCAGGCCAAGCCTGGGCCGCGGCTTTTGGGTTCGCGCACGAACGGAACGGAGTGACAAGTGATGCCGAAGGCGAAGACACGAAGGGCAGCGCGCAAGCGCGTCAAGGTGACAGCGACGGGGCGGCTGATGCACAAGGCTACGGGCATGAGCCACCTGCGCTCGGATAAGAGCCCGCGCCGCAAGCGACGACTGAGCGGAGACGTCGCGCTGACGGGCGGGTACGCACGCCAGATGAGGAAGTGCCTGCCCTACATCGGATAGCAGGCTGAGGTGAGATTCGATGCCGAGAGTGAAGAGCGGACCGTATCGCAGGCGCAGGCACCAGAAGGTTCTCAAGCTCGCCAAGGGCTACTGGGGCAAGCGTAGCATCTGGTACAAGATGGCGCGTGAGACCGTGCTGCGGGCCGGGGTCTACGCCTACCGGGACCGACGGCAGCGCAAGCGCGATTTCCGGCGGCTGTGGATAGCGAGGATATCGGCGGCGGCGCGCAGCCATGGGCTGAAGTACAGCGAGTTCATGAACGGCCTGCGGAAGGCCGGTGTGACGTTGGACCGGAAGGTGCTGGCGCATCTGGCGCTGGAGGACCCGCAGGCCTTCACGGACCTGGTGGAGACAGCCCGAGAGGCGCTCGGGGCCGTCCAGGCAGCCTGAGGCGCCCGCCGGCGAGGGCTTGCCGCCGAGGCGAGCCAGACGCGAGCTTGGGGATCATTGACAGCCCGCAGAACCAGCACGTAAAGCTGCTGCGGTCGCTCCAGAAGGCGAAGGAGCGGCGGAGGCAGGGGGCGTTCCTGGCGGAGGGCGCGCGGCTGATCGCCGAGGCGCTGGACGTCGGATGGCCCCTGGTGGCCGCGGCCGTATGCCCGGAGCTGCTGGGCCCGGCGGCCGAGGAGGTAGCCGGGAGGCTTCGCGCCGGGGACTGGCCCTGCCACGAGATGACTGAGCGGGCCTTCCGCGCCCTGTCGGCTGAGCAGGAGCCGCAGGGGGTCGCGGTGGCCGCCAGGCAACGGACGGCGCGGCTGGCGGACCTGCGGCCCGGGCCCAGGGACGTGCTGGTGGTCGCCTGGGAGCTGCGAGACCCGGGCAACATGGGAAGCTTGATACGCACGGCCGAGTTCCTGGGCTGCCGGGCACTGGTGGCCGTCGGGGACTGCGTGGACCTGTTCGACCCGAAGACCGTGCGGGCGACGGCGGGAGCGGTGTTCCGCCTGCCGGTGGCGCCGGCGACGAGCGAGGAGCTCCTGTCGTGGGCCGGGGAAGCCGGAGTGAGCCTGGTGGCGAGCGAGGCGGAGGGCGGTAGGACCCCGGCGAAGCTGAGGCTGAGGGGGCCGGTGGTGCTGATCGTGGGCAGTGAGGCCCACGGGCTGCCGGCGGAGGTGAAGGAGCGGGCCGACGAACTTGTGACCGTCCCTCGCCGCGGCGGCGTGGAGAGCCTGAACGCGGTGGTCGCGGTGGGGATCTGTGTCTACGGAATCGTGACGGAACTCAATAGGCAACCCAGAGGCAGTGAGGGAGAAGAGTAGGCAGAGAGCGGGATGACAGAGCGGGGGCGCCGTGGGCTGAGAGCGCCCCTCATCAGCGTGCCGCTGAAGTTCGCTCCTGAGCCGCGGGCTGAACTACCCCGCAAAGGGGTCCACTAGGCCTTGCCGGTCCGCCCGCCGTTATCGGGCCCGGAACCACCCGCAGGGTGGTTGCGCGTGCCGTGTAGCTCTTCGAGCCCCGGTTCGTCCCTGCGACGAGCCGGGGTTTTTGGTTGGCCGACGCTGGGACAGCGGCGGGCGACGAGGGAGCAGGGAAGGCTGGTAAGACGAGTCGGGAGGTAGGGCCATGGAGCACGAGATCGAGGCAGTAGGCGAGGAGGCGGCGCGGGAGATCGCGGCGGCCCGGGACCTGGGGGCCCTGGAGGCCGTGCGGGTCAGGTATCTGGGCCGCAAGGGGCGGCTGCGTGAGTTCAGCAAGACGATGGGCAGCCTGCCCGAGGAAGAGCGGCGCGAGGCTGGTCAGCTCGTGAACCGCGTCCGCAGCCGCATCGAGGCGCTGCTGGAGCGGCGGCAGGCCGAGCTGGAGGCGCAGGCGCAGGCGGCGGCCATCGCGGCCGAGCGGGTGGACGTGACGCTGCCGGGCCGCGCGCCGCGCATCGGCCACAGGCACCCGCTGCTGGCGATCCTGGACGAGATGATCGAGATCTTCCTGGGGTTGGGGTTCCGGGTGGCGGACGGCCCCGAGGTGGAGACGCACTACTACAGCTTCCCGGCGCTCAACTACCCCGAGTGGCACCCGGCGATGGACGAGCAGATGACCTTCTACGTGAGCGACCAGGTGCTGCTTCGGAGCCAGACGTCCACGGTGCAGATTCGGGCCATGGAGAAGCAGGAGCCACCGGTGCGGATCATCGTTCCCGGCCGGTGCTTCCGGCGCGATACGGTGGACGCCACCCACTCGCACACCTTCTACCAGCTCGAGGGCCTGCTGGTGGACGAGGGCATCACCTTCGCCGACCTGAAGGGCACGATGGCCCTGTTCGTGCGGGAACTGTTCGGGGAGGACATGCGGGTGCGATTCCGCCCGGACTTCTTCCCCTTCACCGAGCCGAGCGCGGAAGTGGCGCTGACGTGCCTGCTGTGTCGGGGCACGGGCTGCCGGGTGTGCAAGGGGACGGGGTGGCTGGAGATCTGGGGCGCCGGGATGGTGGACCCGAACGTGCTGCGCAACGTGGGCTATGACCCGGAGAGATACACGGGCTGGGCTTTCGGCGGGGGCGTGGACCGGCTGGCGATGTTGCGGTACGGGATAGACGACATACGGCTGCTGTACACGGGCGACATGCGGTTCCTGGGCCAGTTCTGAGGGCCCCGGCGAGCAGGGCGAGCTAGGCAAGCACTGGGGTCACGATTCTGGAGGTGCGCTGATGCGCGTTCCCTATTCATGGCTAAAGGAACTCCTGCCGGAGGTGCCCGAGCCGGAGGAGCTGGCGCGGGTGCTGACGATGGGCGGGCTGGAAGTGGAGGAGATCGCCCAGTGGCGCAGCGGAGACGGCAAGGCGGAGGACCTGGTGTTCGTCACGAAGGTCACGGCGAACCGGGGTGATCTGCTGAGCATGGTGGGAGTGGCGCGCCAGGCGGCGGCGCTGTTGCGTCTGGACTGGCACCCGCCCACCTGTGCGCTGGCGGAGACCGAGGAGCCGATCGTCGGCTCGCCGTCGGCCCAGTTCAGGGACATCACGGTCGAGATCCAGGCGGGGGAGGCATGCCCGCGGTACTCGGCGCTGCTGATGGACGGCGTGCAGGTAATGCCGTCGCCGGAGTGGCTGCAGCACCGGCTGGAGGCGGCGGGGGTGCGGGCGATCAACAACGTGGTGGACTGCACGAACTACGTGGTGTGGGAACTGGGGCAGCCTCTGCACGCCTTCGATTGCAGCCTGATCGCGGACGGGCACGTGATCGTGCGGATGGCGCGGAAGGCGGAGGTGCTGGAGACGATAGACGGCCAGGAGCGTCTGCTGGGGCCAGAGGACCTGGCGATAGCGGACCCGCGGGGGGCGATCGCGCTGGCAGGCGTGATGGGCGGGCTCAACACCGAGATGAACGAGTCCACGACGCGAGTGCTGCTGGAGTCGGCCCATTTCGACGCGACGACGGTGCGCAGGACGTCGCTGCGGGTGGGCCTGAGCACCGAGGCGTCCTACCGGTTCGAGCGGCACGTGGACCCGAACCTGACGCTGCCGGCGCTGGCGCGAGCGGCAGAGCTGATCATGGAGACGGCCTGGGGCGAGGTGGAGGGCCCGGCGCTGGACGTGCGCTGTCCCAGCGTCGGGATGGGGGAGTTCGAGGGGCGAGCCGTGGAGATACGCCCGTCGCGCTGCAGGGCGCTGTTGGGCATCGAGCTCGAGAGCGCGCAGATGGCGGCGTACCTGCGGAGTCTGGGCATGAGCGTCGAGGAGGGCGAGCCGGAGAGTGACGGCGACGGCTCGGGCCGTCCCGGCGCCGAGCGCAGACTGCAGGTGGTCGTGCCCACCTTCCGTCCGGACGTGGAGCGCGAGGTGGATCTGATTGAGGAGGTGGCGATCGTCCACGGGTACGAGCGAATCCCGGAGGCGGTGGCGGGGAACCTGACGGCGGTGGGGCGTCTCACGCCCCGCCAGCGGTTGGAGCGGCAGGTGGGCGAGGTCATGCGGCAGTGCGGGCTGAACGAGAGCCTGAGCTTCTCGATGATGGACCCGGCGGATCTGAGGCGGCTGCGGCTGGGGAGCGACACGCCCGAGGCGAGGGCTTTGGCGATAGCGAACCCGATGATGGCGGACGCCTCGCTGATGAGGACGACGCTGTTGCCGGCGCTGCTCCTGGCGTGCGCGCACAACCAGAACCAGGGCGTGGCGGATGTGGCGCTGTTCGAGCTGGCGCGGGTCTTCCGTCCGCGGGGCGAGGGTGAGCTGCCCGAGGAGCCCAGGCGCGTGGCCGGGGTGCTGATGGGGAACCCCTACACGGCTGAGTGGAATCTGCCGGAGGTGGGAGTGGACTTCTTCTGGGTGAAGGGGATCGTGGAGCAGTTGGGCGCGGCCCTGGGGCTGGAGTTCGAGTGGCGGCCGGGCACGCATCCGGCCTTCCAGCCCGGCCAGTGCGCCGAGGTCAGGCTGGGGGATGCGCCGATAGGGACGGTGGGCCGGATCGCGACGGCGGTGCAGCACGCGTATGACCTGCGGGAGCCGGTCTTCGCCTTCGAGCTGGACCTGGAGCCGATTGCGGCGAGGGCTGAGCCCCACGGGAGGCTGGAGCCGCTGGCGCGGTTCCCGGCGGCGCGGCGGGACGTGGCCGTGGTAGCGCCGGACGACGAGGAGCACGCGGCCGTGGCACTCGAGGGCGTCATCAAGCAGGTCGGAGGGGAACTGCTCGATGAGGTCACGGTCTTCGACGTCTTCAGCGATCCACAGCGTTTCGAGGCCGGCAAGCGCTCGATAGCCTTCCACCTGACCTGGCGGGCGCCGGACCGGACGCTGAGGGATGAGGAAGTGGACGACCTGATGGGGGCGGTGGTGGCAGCGCTGGCAGAGGCCGGCGCCGAACTGCGGGCGTGAGGCCGGCAGCGTTCGGGCGCCGGCCTGGTCGGGCAGGTCGGCGACGCCGGAGGAGCCCGCCGGCAACCTGGGCGAGGCGGCTCGCGCAAGAGCTGGCGCGCAGTTGCCGGGGGCCTGAGGGTGCGCTGGTCAGCGGGGGCTGCCGTCTGCAGGCGCGCGAAAGGCCCTCCGCTGACGCGGGCACAGCCCGCCTTCGAGCGCCGTCTGCGCCAGGCCACGCCACAGGCGGATGCCCGCCAGCCGCCTACCACACCTCCCCCACGTTAGGACTGGGACTTCCCTGGTTACAGATCCCCCTCCGGCAGCCGTAATCGAGCTGGGCGGGCAGACCTCGGGGATGCTGGGTCTGCGCAGAGCGGGCCGCCTTACCGCCGGGCCTAGCGGACGCCGAGCAGGTCTGGCAGCCAGAGCGACAGGGCGGGGACGTAGGTAACGAGGGCGAGCGTAAGGAGCTGGGCCAGCAGCAGAGGCCAGAGGTGGCGCACCATGGGGCCGAGCTCGACCTTGGCCGCGGCGCTGGCTGCGAAGAGATTCACGCCGACCGGGGGCGTCACCTGGGCCACGGCCAGGTTGACGGTCATGATGAGGCCGAAGTGCACGGGGTCCACCCCGAGCGCGCGAGCGGCGGGAAGCAGGATGGGCGTGAAGATGTAGTAGATCGAGATGGGGTCGAGGAGGCAGCCCGCGGCGAGGAGCAGCAGGTTGATGAGGAGCAGACCGAGCAGGCGTCCGGCGCTGAGGGCGGCGAGGGCCTCGCCGGCGGCCCGCACGGCGCCCTGGGTATTGAGGACCCAGGCGAAGAGGCCGGCGCAGACGACGATGAACATGACGGTGGCCGAGGCCTTGCCGGCGTCGGCGAGGACTTCGCCCAGGCCACGGAGCCCGCAGCGGCGGTAGATGACGAGGTCGAGGAGGAGGGCGTAGGCGACGACGACGGCGGCGGCCTCGGTGGGGGTGAAGACGCCGCCGTAGATGCCGCCGAGGATGACGAGGGGCGCGAGGAGCCCAGGCAGGCCGCGGAGGACGCGGCGGCTGAGGGTGGGGCCCTGGGGTAGCTGGGCCTGCTTGCCGTAGCCCCTGCGAGAGGCGACGAGGCCGGTGGCGACCATTAGGGTGCCGCCCATGAGGATGCCTGGGAGGACGCCGGCCATGAAGAGGCGGGAGATGGACGCCTCGGCGACGACACCGTAGACAATGAGGGCGATGCTGGGGGGGATGATGATGCCGATGCTGCCGGAGGTGGCGCAGAGGGCGCCGGTAAAGCCCGCGCCGTAGCCCGCAGCGGCCATGGAGGGCGCCAGGGCGGCGGCGAGGGCGGCCACATCGGCGGGCCCGGAGCCCGAGCAACCGGCGAAGAAGATGCCGGCAACGACCATGACCATGCCCAGGCCGCCGGTGAGACGGCCCACGAGGGTCTGGGCGAGGTGGGCCAGCTCCTGGGCGACGCCGGAGCGGGCGAGGATATGGCCGGCGAGGATGAAGAGGGGGATGGCGAGAAGGGTGAAGCAGTCAGCGGCGCCGAGGACGGACTGGGCCACGAAGGGCAGGGGGGCGAGGTGCCAGGCCAGGATGACGACGCCGGCGGCGGCGCCGAGGCTGACGGCGATGGGTGCGCCCAGCAGCAGCAGGGCGGCGAAGAGGCTCAGGAGCGCGATGACGGGCGCCATGGGCATGGTCGGCTCAGGAAGGGCCGCCCTCGGGCCACGCGGGAGTGGATTGGGGCGCGGGGGGCTCAGGCGAGGCAGGGGCATCGGGTCCGCGCCAGGCGTGGGCGAGCTCGCGCAGGGCGGCCAGGCCACAGCCCACGGGTACGGCCAGGCCCAGCCACCAGGCCGGAAGGCCGAAGGCGGCGGTGGTCTGGCCGGTGGTGGCCTGGAGGCGCACGACCAGCGCGCCGGCGACGCACAGGAGCAGGAAGAAGGCCGCCGCGACGGCGGCCAGGGCCCAGTTCAGGACGCGGGCAGGAGTGCCGCGGAGTCGGGTCCTGAGGCCGCCGAGGCCAAGGTGAGCGCCCTGGCGGGCGGCCAGGGCGATGCCGAGGAAGGTGGCCCAGACGAAGAGGTAGCGGGTGAGCTCTTCGGCGAAGGAGAGCGAGTAGTGGAGGACGTGGCGGGAAAGGACGCCGGCGACGACGGCCAGGGTCACGAAGGCCAGGGCCGCCGCGATGAGCCACTCCTCACCATGGCCGGCGAGCTTAAGAAGCCCCCGCCGCAGCGTCCTCGGCCTCCTTGCGGAACTGGTCAATGAGGTCCCGGCCGATGGTATCGGTGTACTCGTCGTAGACGGCCGCGACCTTCTGGCGGAAGGGACCGCGCTGGGCCTTGGTGAGCACCGTCACGTCCATGCCCAGGCCCCGGAGCTCGTCGCGTAGCTTGCCCTCTTCCTCCTCGACCTGCTCGCGCTGGGCCGTCATGGCTTCCCGGGCCGCCCTGCGCAGCAGCTCTTGCCGCTCGGGGCTCAGACCGTCCCAGCGCTTCCTGTTGATGCACAGGACGATGGGGTCGTAGGAGTAGTCCCAGCAGGTGAGGTACTTCTGGACCTCGTAGAGCTTAGCCGACTTGATGACATGGAGAGGGTTCTCCTGGCCGTCCATGGTGCCCTGCTGGAGGGCGGTGAAGAGCTCGCCGAAGTTCATGGAGCTGGGATCGGCGCCGAGGAGTTGGAACAGCGAGATGTACATCTTGATGGCGGGGACGCGGACCTTGAGCCCGCGCAAGTCGTCGGGCGAGAGGACGGGCCGGCGGGCGTTGGTGAGCTGGCGGAAGCCGTTGACGCCGTAGGCCAGGCCCACGAGGTTCTTCTCCGGCAGGACCTCGAGCAGCTTGCGGCCGGCCGGACCATCGCAGACGCGGGCGGCGGCGGCGTAGTCAGGGAACAGCCAGGGCAGGCTGAAGACGCTGAAGCGCTGGTCGAGGAGGCTGAGGAGGATCGTGGACTCGAGGGAGAGATCGAGGGCGCCGGACTGGACCATCTCGAGCTCGGTGCGCTGATTGTGGTTGGCGAGCTGGGCCTCGGGGTAGATCTCGACCCTGACTCGCCCGCCGCCACGCTCGGCCACGAGGTCGGCGAAGCGCTTGGCTCCGGCGTACCAGCTAGAGTTCTCGCCGAGCATCAGGCTGAACTTGAGGGTCAGGGCTGGGCCAGCGGCCGGGCCCGCGGCGGCGCCACGGGCACCGGGGCCAGCAGTGGGGCCGGCCTCGGGCGTGGCGGGCCGGCGTCCACAGCCGGCGGCGAGCAGCAGGCAGAGCGTCGCGGCCACGGTCAAGGGGACGCGAGGCATTGGCATACCTCCGGTGCCCCCGGGGCCTCAGCCCGTCGTTCCGCTGAGGCGCCGGTAGAGTTCCAGACAGTGGACGATCTCCAGGCCGCTGCCCTTCACGTAGCCGATGAGGCGGTCGAGCCCCTGGCAGCGGTCGAACCCCCACAGCGACCAGGGATGGCAGGTGGGCATGTAGTGGACGAGGTCGTGCGTGCCGGCCCAGTCCACGCCCTTGCGGTACACGTCAAACCACTCGAGCGAGTCGCGGGGCGGGCGGGGCGGCAGGCCCCAGGGGAGCACGGGCGGCCACGCGGCCGGTATGCCCGCGTCCGTCTGGGTCGTGAGCACGTTGTCGTGCCAATCGTGGGGCGGCAGCTCCCACAGCTCGGGGAAGCCGTCGGCCTCGTAGTTGTAGGGCTGAGTGAGCGGGGCCGGGATGGTCTCGTTGGGGCCGCGGGCGTCGGACCGCACGAAGCGGATCCCCTCGTCCCAGAGCTTCCGCAAGACGATCCTCTCGCCCCGCAAGCCGTCTGTGAAGCCGCCGGGCGTGGTGAAGCCGATGGGGCGCCGGCCGAAGGTGTCGGCGATGAGATCGCAGGCCAGCGTGATCTCGCGGTTCAGCAACTCCTCGGACTGGTCGGCGGGCTGGCCGTGGACGGGCTTGAGGCGCGGGTGGGAGTAGCTGTGACACTCGATGTCGAAGAGCTCGTCGTCCAGGATGCGCCGGTACTCGGGCCCAGCCTGCTCGAGCAGTCGCGCGACCACGAAGAAGGTGGCCGGTACGTCGTGCTTGCGGTGAACGGCGGCCACGGCGGCCGCGGCGGCGAGGGAGCGCTTGGGCTCGGCCTCGAGGTCATAGGCGGACACGAAGACGGTCATTGGCAGGCCCTTCCTTTGGCTGAAGGGGACCGCAGCACTGAGGCCGCGCCGACGACGACGACGGGTACAGGCCCTCCAGTGTCGGTATACGGACCAAGGGCGGATGATAGCACAAACCGCCCGGGGCGTAAGCCCGGGGCGCGGGCCCGAGGCGTGAGCACGGTTCGCCGGAGGTGGCCGGCCCGCCGGCCGCCAGCACAGCCGGCTCCTACGACGGGCTGTTGCCAGCCGGTGCGGTCTCCCCCTGTGGGAGCCAGCTTCGCCGGCCAGGGGGACCCGCGGTTGACACCCGGACTCGGCGGGGGCAGACTCCTGCCGCGATGGCAACAATGGGCACGGCCCGGGAGGACGACAATGGTCATAGGGATAGCAGGCTGGGCGGTCAATCGTCGGTTCAGGGCTGAAGAGAACCCGCTCCCGCTGCTCGACTTCCCCAGGGTCGCGAGGGACGAGTTCGGGATCTCGCATATCGAGATCAACAACGTCTTCATGGCGTCGCACGGGGACGCCTACCTGGGGGAATTGGTGGCGGCGGCACGGGAGGCGGGGGTCACGATGTGGGGCATGGCGGTGGACGGCACGGGCAACCCCAGCGCGCTCGACCAGGCTGAGCGCAAGGAAGCCGTGGCGCGGGCGATGGAGTACTTCGACATCGCCGGCAAGCTGGGCCTGAGGTACTTCCGCGTGAACACGGGCGGGTCGCCGGATTGCCCGCCGGAGGAGATGCAGGCCTGCATCCGGAGCTTCCGCGAGTTGGCGGAGGAAGGGGAACGCTGTGGGATCAAGATCGCGACGGAGAACCATGGGGGCCTGGCCACGCGGCCGGAGAACATGGTCAGGCTGATCGAGGGCGTGGGGTTGGCGAGCATGGCCTCGCTGCCCGACTTCGGCAACTTCGACGAGAGTTTCCGGTACGCCGGGATCGCGCGGATCATGCCCTACGCGGTGGGCGTGCACGCGAAGTGGAACAAGCGCGACGGCGGTCGGGTGGACATCCCGCGGATGATCGGGATCACGCGGGACAGCGGCTACGACGGGCCGGTCTTCATCGAAGACGGCGGCCCAGTGGACGACCATCGTGGGACGCTGGAGCTCAAGGGCGCGCTGATGGCCGTGATGCCCGAGTACAGCGACGACTAGCTCGGCCGCGCGAATAGACAGAGCCGACAGGTGAGGCGGGGCGCCGCGCGAGGGCCCTGCTGCCTCGCCTGGGTCACCCCGGCCTCACGGGCGCCGGGCCTCGGCGGCGACCTCCTCGGGTGAGAGACACCGCGGCCAGATCTTCACCTCGTCTATCAGCCCCGTCAGGTAGCCGGGAACGTCGGCCTTGGGCGGGTCGCCACCCCAGGCCTCCCAGCCGATCCGCAGCGCCTGCTCGTTGGTGGCGAGCTTCTGGCCCGCGAGGTCGCGAGTGGCGACGGGCCGGCCGTTGTGGTACAGCACGACGCGCTTGCCCTCCTCGACCACCGCGGCAACGTGCTGCCATTCGCCCGCGACGAGGACGGGCGGGCTCGAGAAGTTGTAGCTCGTCCACTTGCCCTCCTGGTCCGTGGCCTCGTACACGATCTCGCCGTTGCGCATCCCGAGGACGAAGGGGCTCTGGCTGTGGCCGGTGCGCTTGGACACGAACCCCCAGCGGCCGTTGACGAAGTCCGGGTTGACCCACAGGG
Source organism: uncultured Armatimonadia bacterium (assembly GCA_964608495.1). Classification (GTDB taxonomy): domain Bacteria; phylum Armatimonadota; class Zipacnadia; order Zipacnadales; family FEN-943; genus JAKORR01. The sequence continues at coordinate 11,882 of CAZSOQ010000124.1, forward strand.
CGACGGTGAAGCTGCTCAGGTTGAGGGAGAAGCACACTCCGTCGGAGGCGGCCTCGGCGTAGGATTTGCCGTCGAGCTTCAGGGCCTGGCCGTGCACTCCCGGGGCCAGCGTGGGGCTGCCGTGGAGGGTGGTCGTCAGGTCCAGGTCGAGGGGCGAGCGGCCCTTGAGCAGTTTCGCGCCCGTGGCGGGGGCTGCCGTCTCGTCGAAGCTCCACCAGGCCAGGGGCTCCGAGCCTTCGCCCAGTGCAGCGACGGCCTCGCGCCACCTCTTCACCTCGGCGACCGCGTCGCGCACTTCCCTGGTGCAGTCAGTGAAGCGGTTGTTGCGGTAGAGGACACCCAGGCCGTCGCGCACGCGCAGGCCGACGTCGGAGTGCTCGACCGTGTTGGCCTCGACGATCACGTTCTCGACCGCGTCCGTGCCGTTCTCGCTGGAGACCTCGATGGAGGCGTTGTTGTGCAGGTGATTGCCGCGGACGACGGCGCCTATCTGGGCGCTGGGCGAGCGGCCGGTGATGCCCAGGTGCGAGGGGCCCGCGGCCTGGGCGTTGTTGGCGCCGAAGCGGTAGCTGTTGCCCTCGAGGATCTCGTTGCCGAGCCACTGGCAGAACAGGTCCGGCTGGACGCCGTGGTAGGTGATGCCCAGCCCGTGGAAGCCGCCCGAGCGGGTGGTGGTGTTGGCGGTGGCGACGTTCTCGATGGCCGTGCCATAGTACTGGATGCCGATGCCGGCGTCGCTGAAGTCGCAGCCCTCGAAGACATAGCGGCGGTGCATCTGGGTGACGGTGGCGCGGGACGTGTCGTCAAAGAGGGGGGCCCAGTCGGGCGTGGCGCCCAGGGCGTGGTTGACCAGGCCCGGCGACACGAGGGGCCGGACCGTGACCCGGCGGGCGTCGTGGGTAACCACGCGGGCGAGGAAGCCCCGGCCGTGCCCGGCGATGACCGCGAATAGAGCGCCCTGCCAGGGCCGGTCGCCCCACTGGGGGTCGTCGGACAGCTCGACCACCAGGTCTGCGCCCTCTCCCCTCTCGACCGGGGAGAAGCCGCCGAAGTAGGCGCCGCCGCCGGCGTCGGAGGTGAAGGCCTCGCGGTCCCAGCCGTGCATGAGGGAGTAGGTATTGTGGCGGGTGTGGATGTTCTCGGAGCGGGTCCAGGGGCCGTAGCAGGCGTAGCCGCCGCCCGTGGACATGAGGTCCCCGCCGATCAGGTCGTTGTCCTCGAAGACCACGTCGCGGCAGACATTGAGGTTGTACCAGCCCCATCGGCCGTTATGGAGCCTGTTGCGCGCCAGGAGCGCGCCGCTGGCCGCGAAGCAATACAGCGACCGGCCCGAGCCGTAGAGGTCGCAGTCGGCGACCACGATGTCCGGGCCGCTGAAGCGCACGGTGTCGCCTCCGCCCGTGGAGAGCTTGAGGGACGCGCGGAAGCGCTCGTCAACCTCCTCGGGCTTGAGATGGCCGCGATAGGCATCGCCGCGCACGCGCACGCGCCGCAGACAGACGTGGCCGGAGGTGGTGGGGTCGCCGGTCATGTCGCCGCCGATTATGTGCCTGTGATTGCTACAGTAGAGCGTGAGGTCCTGGAGGGCGAAGTGATGCGCTCCCTGGACCCAGGCGTCGGGCGGCTCATCGGTGTCGGGGACGGCAAGGGCCGTGAGGTGCATTCCCTCGCCCGCCAGCATGGTGTACGGAGGGACCACGAGGCCGGCGCTTAGGAAGAAGCGCCCGCGAGGCAGGTGAACCACCGCGACACCCCTGGCCTTGCCCGCGGCGTCCAGGGCCGCCTGAATCGCGGCGGTATCGTCGGTGCTGTCATCGCCGCTGGCGCCGAAGTCGGCCACGGAAAGGTGGGTGACCTCGGTCTCCGGGAAGGGGAGCCGCTCGCCCTCGGCGGGGGGCTTTGCGGGCGCGAGCTGGTAGAGCTGGGAGGGCAGGTCGGTCTTCGGCACGATGCGCACGCGGTAGCCCCCGCCGTCCGCCCAGCAGGCCGCCGAGCCGTGGCCGTTGTACACCAGCAGGCGCCCCTCAGCGCCCACGGGGATGGTGTCGGGCACAAGGGCCCGCAGGCTCCAGGCGGAGCGCCCCTGGGCTGCGGGCGCGGTGCCCTGTCCGCCGGCCGCCGTCGGCGCCGGGCCCGGTGGCATGGTCTCCGGCCGCGGCAGCCAGGACTGCCACCGGACTCCGCCCGCCGGCGCGAGGGACGCGCGCGGTGGCACGGTCTCGACGGCAAGCTCCACGGTCCCGGCTTCCCGGCCCCGGTCCTCGAGCCGGAGGAACACCCTCGGCGCCGCCTCGGCCAGCGTCAGGCAACGGCCGTTGACCCGGATCCAGCCGCCTGGGGTGCCGTAGACCGTGGCATCGGGAGCCACGGCATCCTGGGCCTCAAGGTCCCGGCCGGCGTCCCCGAGCAGCCACCATACCTCCGGGGCGTTGAGCCAAGCCGTGGCGAGGGCCTGGTGGGCCTGACCGGCCCGGCGGAAGAGGGTGACGCGGTAGACGCCCGGCCCGCCCAGGTCGGGAAGCTCGAAGATCACGGCCGTCTCGCTGGCCTGAAGGATCGTGGCTTCATGAGCCGGGCCTTGCGGGGTGGGCAGGGAGCGTGGGGGAACGGGCGCGGCCTCGCGTCCGTTGTCGGGCTCGCGCTCAACCGATACGACCAGCCCGTCAGGGGACGAGAAGGAGCCGCAGAGCATGGCGGCCTCGCCGGGCATCACAGGCGAAGTCGCCCAGAAGACGGCAGACTGCGGGGCCTGTGACAGCAGGCCAGCCAGGGCAGCCATGGCGAAGGCGGTAGCAGACATGGCGTCACCTCCAGAGCGAGGGGGATTTCCGGGCGGCCAAGCCGAGGTCCTTCCGGGAGACTCCGGGCGTGGGGCGCGCCCCCACCGGCCGGCGAGGGCGCCGGGGGCATGCCCGGACCGGGGGCCACGTGCTATACTGAACTGCCCGGCCAGCGCGGGGGCCCAGGGGGACCTGGGCAGCAGGCATCTGTCTTCGAGCCCTAGCCATGAGTAGCCAGGAAGCAGCGAGTGCCACCGGCGTTTACCCCTCGCAGGCCCAGCCAGCCGTTCGGACGGAGGGTCTGTCGAAGCGCTACGGGAAGACGCAGGCCGTGCGCGAGCTTGACCTAACCGTTGCGGAAGGGACGATCTTCGGCCTGCTCGGGCCCAACGGCGCGGGCAAGACGACGACCATGCGGATGCTGCTGGGGCTGGTGTGGCCCACGGCGGGCACGGCGACGGTGCTGGGCCTGCCCTGCAGGAGCGTCGAGGCCCGGAGGGCGGGCTTGGTGGGCGCCTTCATCGAAGGGCCGGCCTTCTACCCCTACCTGAGCGGCCGCGAGAACCTGACCCTCCTGTGCGATCTGTCGGGCCGCGGGCACCGCGAGGTGGACTGGGCGATAGAGGCCGTGAGGATGACGGAGCACGCCCGGCGGCCCTA